>JBBQKZ010000131.1:0-10792 GCA_038327405.1 Burkholderiales bacterium
GTACACCCCCTCTCCCTCGGGGTGTGGGCGGGGGTGTGGGCTCCCCGCACCCGCATCCACACCCGCTTTCGCACCGGGCCCATACGCCAACCACCCCCACAACAACACCAGCCCGAACACCACCGGCCGAGCATGGCCACGCCCGAGCGGTCCAGCCTGAGCAGCGGCAAGCCGCCGCGAGGAACATGCCCAGTTAAACGATGGCGAAGACGGCGACGATGGCCCAGTCGGTAGCGGAGTGTTGCAGGGCGTGGGTGGGCATGGATGGCGCGCGGACTGCAGTGGATCGTAGCGTGAGGCAACAAAAAGCCGCCCGAAGGCGGCTGGTGTGGTGATTGGCGCAGTTGGCTCAGGCCTGCAGTGCTTTCCACATCTCCTGGTCCCGCTCGGCGGTCCAGATGCGCGGGTTCTTGATGCCCTTGGCTTCGTCGTAAGCGCGACTCACGTCGAACGGCAAACAATGTTCGTAGATGAACACGTGGCCGAACACCGGGTCCATGCTCTTGCGGGTGTGGGCCATGGCGGTCTTGAGGTCCATGCCGGCGGCGGCGGCTTCCTTGCCAGCCTGGAACAGCGTGGTGACCCAGCGCTTCGTGTAGTCCAGCGCCTTGTTCACGTCGGCGTTGCCCTTCATGGCTTCGCCCCGGCCGGGCACGATCGCTTCGGCGCCCAGGGCGCGCAGGGCTTCCAGCGTGGCAGGCCACTCTTCAAGTTGCGCGTCGCCGGTGTACACACCGGCTTCGTACTCGACCAGGTCGCCGCTGAACAGCACCTTCTCTTCTTCCACCCACGCAATCGTATCGCCACGCGTGTGGCCCGGGCCCGGGTGCCAGATGCTGACCTTCACGCCGCCCAGGTCCACCTCCAGGCTGCCCTGGCGGCCCGGCTTGCCGTCACCAATGACGAGGGTGGGCCAGGTCAGACCGGGCACGCTGTCGGCGCCGCGGAACAGGCGGGGGAAGCGCTCCATCTCGCTCTGCATGTCCTGCGCACCGCGCTCCACGATCAACTCGTAGGTGCCGCGGCTGGCGATCACTTCGGTGGCGCCTTCGGCCAGGTAGGCGCTGGCACCCAGCACGCGCACTGCGTGGTAGTGGGTGAGCAGCACGTACTTGATCGGCTTGTCGGAGACGGTGCGGATGTGTTGAATCAGGTCGCGCGCCATGGCCGGGGTGGCGGTGGCGTCGCTGACCATGATGAACTTCTCGCCAATGATCACGCCGGAGTTCGGGTCGCCCTCGGCGGTGTAGGCCCAGCAGTGCGGGCTCAGCTGTTCGAAGGTGGTTTTCTTGTCGTCCAGGTCGGCCTGGGAGGCGAATGCTTTGCTCATGGCGGTCTCCGTGTGGGGAAGTGGCAGATTTTACCTAAACGAAATTCGTTTCGCATAGGTGAACGCTTTTCAGCCTTGGGCCGGGCCCGCCAGCCCCTGTTCCATCATCGTGACCACTTCGTCGGCAAAGGCGCTGTAGCTCATCGGGCCACCCGGGCGCAGCCAGGTGAAGGTCCAGTTGATCATGCCGAACAGCATCATGGTGAGTGCCGTCTGGTTGGCCGGCGTCACCCGCTCCGGATAAGCGCGCTTGAGGAAACGGGTGAAGGCGGCCACCACGTCGCGCTGGCGGTTCAGGATGAGCTCGCGCTGCACCTCGCCGAGGAATTTGGTGTCGGACACCAGCGCCACGTGGCGCGTGGCCGAGGTCTCGTACTCGGCCAGAAAGGCGCGCACCAGCTCGCTCAGGGCATCACGTTCGCTCAGGTTCTTGCGTTGCGCACGCGCCTCCGATTCACCGATCAGCGCGAGCAGGCGCTGGGTGTAGCGGTCGAGCAGGTCGAACAGGATCGCCTCCTTGCTCTCGTAGTAGTGGTAGAGCCGCGCCTTGCTGGTGCCGCAGGCCGCGGCAATGTCGTTCATGCTGGCGGCGGGAAAGCTCTGGCGCGCGAAACAGTTGGCAGCAACGTCGAGGATCTCGTCGCGTTTCAGATCGTGGGAAGCGGATTTGGGTCGGGCCATCGGCGCATTCTGCCGGACGGCCTTCTAAGATGGCGCCATGGGCAAACCCGTCGATCCTTTTGCGCAGCACGCCTGCGAGCTGCTCTCGGGCGTGGGGCCTTGCGTGGCCCGGCGCATGTTCGGCGGCTGGGGAATTTCCACCGACGGCATGAACATCGCGATCATTGCCTGGGACACGCTGTTCCTCAAGACCAACGCCGAGACCGAGCCGCAGTGGCTGGCCGCCGGCGGGCGAGCGTTCATGTACGAGGCCAAGGGCAAGGCGATGAAGCTGAACTACTTCACGCCACCCGATGAGGCGCTGGAATCGCCAGCGCTCATGTTGCCGTGGGCGCGGCTGGCGCTGGAGGCCGCGGTGGCCGCGCGCCAGCCGAAGAAGCGGCTTGCGCGCAACTAGCCAGCTCAAGGCGGGTTGGATTCAAAGGGCGTGAGCACCCTGCCCCGACCAGCCACCAGAAACTCGCTGTAGCCAAACAGCCCGCGCACCAGGCGCGCGAACGCCAGACCGGCCTGACCCAGCGCGGCCCCGAGTTCACGCGACGGTGCCACCACCTCGCGGCCAAACCGGCCGGCGGGCTCCGGGGAGCGGGCCTCGGGCTCGGCGCACCAGTCAAAACGCACCGGGTCGGCGCCGGGCTGCCAGGGTTCCATGACCAGGCGCGCTCCGGCCGGCACCGCCAGGCTTTCGCCGGCGTTCAGCACCAGGTCGCCCGACTCGTTGCCCGCGCCCTCGTGCGCCTTGCCCAGCGTCACCCAGGCACGGCCCTGGGTGATGTGCAGGCGGCTCGGCACTTGGGGGCGCAGGCTCATCGCACGGTGCGCATCCAACCGCCAGCCGCGGGCGGGCAGGCGGTGGTTCAGGGCGGAAGCGGTGTGGGCAGAGAGGGTGTTCATGGCGGGACTCCTGAGAAGGGATGACGCTCATCCTGGGGTCCAATGCTCGCGCTTCACACCTTCGCCGTCCAATGAAAGCGCGCTAAGCTATTGATTCGGTAACCGCATCAATGCTTCGGAGCACCTCCATGCAGCTCACCAGCAGCCACCCCCGCACCCGACCCATCGCCGCCGGCCACCTGCGCGCCTTTGAGGCGGTGGCACGCCACCTCAACTTCCGCGCGGCTGCCGAAGAACTTTCGCTTACGCAGAGCGCAGTTAGCCGACAGATCCAGGCGCTGGAAGACGAGGTCGGTACCGCCTTGTTTCTGCGCCACACGCGCGCGGTGGAGCTCACCAGTGCGGGCTCGCAGTTGCTGCGCGCCGCGGCCTCTGCGCTGGAGCGCATTGATGCGAGCGTGCGGCAAATCCGCCAGAGCGCCGGACGCAAAAGCGTGGCCATCACCACCTGGGCGTCGTTTGCTTCCATGTGGTTGATTCCGCGGCTGGAAGCCTTTCAGCGCGACCACCCCGACATCGACATCCGCATCGACGCCACCGACAACGCCGTGGATCTCGCCACCTCCGACGTGGACCTCGCGCTGCGCTACGCCGTGCCGCAAGGCATGCCGGCCAGTGCGCAGCGGCTCTTCGGCGAGCAGCTCACACCTGTGGCCAGCCCCTGGCTGCTCAAGACCCATCCGATCAAGAGCATCGAGGACCTGTCGAAGTGCGCCTTGATCGAGGCGGGCGACGCACACCGCACGCGCCACCTCGAATGGCTCACCTGGCAGCGCTGGCTCGACATCTTCGGCGCGCAGCCCGTGGCGGCCTCGGGCAAACGCACCCGCGCCAGTGTGCCGGCGAAGCTCTCGCCGCAACACTGGATGTACTTCAACTATGCCAACCAGATCGTACAGGCCGCGCTCACCGGTCAGGGCGTGGCGCTGGCGCGCCTGCCGCTGGTGGCCGAGAGCCTGGCCAGCGGCGCTCTGGTGGAGCCGCTGCCCCACACGCGGCTCGATTCCCCGCTCGTGTACTGGCTCATGGTGGCGCCCCGAAGCGTGCAGCGGCCCGAGGTCAAAGCGTTTTGCGACTGGCTGCTGCTGCAAGCCGCGGCCACACGCGAGGCCATCGGCGACGTGCCCGATCCCGACACGGTTGACCAGATGGACTGAGGCCGATGTCGACACCCCGCCACCTCGCCGCCGGCAACCTGCGCAGCATCGTTTTCATGCTCGTCGCCGTGGGCTTCTTCGCGCTCATGGACGCGGTGCTCAAGACGCTGTCCGCGCGCTACCCGGTGCTGCAGATCGCCGCCCTGCGCGGCATGACCGCCATGCCACTGGTGCTGCTCTACATCGCGTGGCGCGGCGCTTGGCACACCGTCTTCAAAGTGCGCTGGCCGCTGCACCTGCTGCGCGGCGTGCTCGGCATCGTCATGCTGTCGCTGTTCACACTCGGCGTGCGCGAACTGCCGCTGTCGGCCGCGTACACGTTGTTTTTCATCTCGCCGCTGCTCATCACCATGCTCTCTGTGCCGGTGCTCAAGGAGCGCGTGCCTGCTGCCCACTGGTGGCTGATCGGGGTCGGGTTTGTCGGTGTGCTGATCGCCTTGCGGCCCAGCGGAGAAGACCTGCAAAGCGGTTTCGTCACGGTGGGCGGCCTGGCCACCCTGGGCGCGGCGCTGTGCTATGCGGTGGCCGCCGTCACCGGCCGCCTGGCGAGTCGCACCGACAGCAGCGAAAGCATGGTGCTGTGGATGATGGTGCTGATGTCGGTGGGCGCAGGCGCCCTGGCCTGGCCCGATTGGGTGGCCATCGAGCGCAGCGACGCCCCACTGCTGCTGGCCCTGGCGATCACCGGCTTCGGTGGCCAGCTCGCCATCACGGAAGCCTTCCGGCATGGCCAAGCCTCGGCGGTGGCCCCGTTCGAGTACAGCGCGCTGGCCTGGGGTCTGGGGCTGGACTGGTTGATCTGGCAGACGCTGCCCGCCTCACACACCTGGTGGGGAGCGGCCATCATCATCGGCAGCGGCATCTATCTGGTGCGGCGCGAGAAGCGCATCACCGAGGTGCATGCGAACGCGGAGCATCCTTAGGGTTCAACAGCAGGCATCTGCCTTTCAGGCCACATCACGCCGGTGTCACTCAGAATGGCGTCGAGGGGAACGTCATGCGCCTCCGGAAGCAGATGCGGCAGGTAAGCGAAGTCATAGCCCAACCCCACCGTGAACGGCTTGGGGTTCAAGCTCGCCAGCGTGCGGTCGTAAAAGCCACCCCCGTAGCCGAGGCGGAAACCGCCCGGGCCATAACCCACGCAGGGCACGAAGATCAGCGTGGGCACCACGATCTCGGTGTCCTTGGGCTTGGGAATGCCGTAAGCGTCTTCCTCCATCGGGCAGCCGGGGTACCAGGTGTAGAAGGTCAGCGTCTTGTCGACCTTGTTGACCACGGGCAGGCCAATGCGGCGGTGCCGTTGCGCACCCTGAGCATCTTCTTCCAGCCCCGCCTCCTGCCAGCGAAACAAGGCCGGCAACGGATCAAACTCACCCTTGATGGGCCAGTAGGCGCCGATCACCGCGTCGGGCCGCTCAATCAGCCAGACCCGCATGACCCGCTGCAGCATGTCGTTGCGAAAGCCGCGATCGGCCAGTCCCAGGCGCTTTTCAACCAGGGTCTTTCGCCATTCGGTTTTCAGGGCCGCCGCCGTTGATCCTTCGGCCTGTTTCCTGTGGGGTGGAGGGGAACTCTGGCCGTCTTTGGTGTCCATAATCAACGCATGAAACAGGTTGGTGTGAAACAGGGATCAAAAGCGCAGAACACAGCAAACATGCGAGGCATGCAGCGTTGGGTTCTGCGGTTCATTATGGCCGCGCTGGTGTTGCCAGGGCTTGCGCATGCACAAAGCAGCACCGGGGGAGATGCCACCCTGCTGGAGATGCGCGAAGCCTTCCGCCGCAACAACACCACCCAGCTCGCCAATCTGCTGCCCGCTGCGCGTGGCCATGCCCTGGAGCCGCTGGCGATTTACTGGGACATGAAAGCCCGGCTGGAGACCGCCAGCCCCGCCGACATCCGCGCCGCCATGGACCGCATGCCCGGCACCTATTGGGAAGACCGGCTGCGCAACGACTGGCTGCTGCTGCTGGGCCGCGCGCGCGACTGGACAAACTTCTCTGCCGAGCTGCCGCGCTTTCGCATGAACGACGACCGGCAGGTGAGCTGCTACGCCCTGATGATCGATGCCGCCGGCGGCCGCATGCCGCCCGAATTGGCCGCCGCGCGGGTGCGCACGCTCTGGCACGCCCAACGCGAAGCAGACGATGGCTGCGCCACGGCGGCTCAGGCCTTGCTGAGCAGCGGCCATATGAAGCCCGAAGCCGCCTGGCAGCGCGCACGCCTGGCCATGGACGCCAACCGCCCGCGCGTGGCCAGCCAGGCCGTGGGACTGATCGACCCCGACTGGGCCGCCATGGTGGACACCGTGGCCAAGGACCCCGCCAAGTACCTCGACGAGAAGGTCACCGCCATCCGTCCACGCACCAAAGAGCTGGTGACACTGGCCATCATCCGGCTGGCCGTCAACGATCCGGCGGCGGCCGCGCTGGAGATGGACCGCACACGCTGGAAGGCCCAGCTCACCACCGAAGAACGCAGCTGGGTCTGGGGCGTGATCGGCAAACGCTCGGCGCAGAAGCTGGAGACTCAGGCGCTGACCTATTTCGTCAACGGCGAAGACCGCCACATGCACGACGACCACCTGGAATGGAAAGCGCGCGCCGGCATGCGGGCTGGCGCCTGGGGCCACGTGCGCGACGCCATCGCCGCGATGACCGAGTCGAACCAGAACCTGCCCGACTGGATCTACTGGAAAGCACGCGCCCTGCAGGCGCTCAAGCTGCCCGACGCCCCCACCGCCAACGCGCAGGCCCGTGCGCTGCTGGAATCCATCGCGTCCGAGCGCGGGTTCTACGAACAGCTCGCGCTCGAAGACCTCGGTCGCCAGATCACCACGCCGAGCGCCCCCGCGCCGCTGACTGCCGGAGAAACCACCGCCGCGCAGCGCAACCCGGGTCTGCGGCGTGCGCTCATTGCCATGCGGCTGGGCTTGCGCAGTGAAGGCGTGCGCGAGTGGAACTACACCATCAACCTGCACGATGCCGGCGGCCTGGGCGAGCGCGAACTGCTGGCCGCAGCCGCCCTGGCCTGCGAGGCCGAGCTGTGGGACCGCTGCATCAACACCAGCCTGCGCACGCCCGCCGCGCAAGACCATGCCCAGCGCTTTCCCACACCCCACCGCTCGGCGGTGGTCAGCCGCGCGCGCGAGATCGGCCTGGACCCAGCCTACGTCTACGGCCTGATCCGCCAGGAAAGCCGCTTTGTCACCGACGCACGCTCCGGCGTGGGCGCCTCCGGCCTCATGCAGGTGATGCCCGCGACCGCACGCTGGACCGCGCGCAAGATCGGCCTGAACGACTTCCGGCCGGCCCAGATCACCGAGCGCGACACCAACATCCTCATCGGGACCGCCTACCTCAAGCTCGCGCTCGACGACTTCGAAGGCTCACTGCCCATGGCCGCCGCTGCCTACAACGCCGGACCGGGGCGCCCGCGCAACTGGCGCAATGGGCCGGTGCTGCCCGGCGAGATCTGGGCCGAGAACATCCCGTTCGAAGAAACGCGCGACTACGTCAAAAAAGTGCTGGCCAATACCACCAGCTACGCCGCGCTGATCACAGGCCAGCCGCAGTCCCTGCGTGCGCGCCTGGGCACCGTCGGCCCGCGCCTGAGCGGCGAAGCGACCATCAACAAAGACCTTCCCTGAGCCCATGAAAAACATCCTCGTCCTCGGCGGTACCGGTTTTGTCGGCCGCCACGTTTGTGAAAAGCTGCACCGCCAGGGCTGGCGCATCACAGTGCCTACGCGACGCGCCATCAACGCAGCGGCTGTGCAACACCTGCCGCGCGTGACCGTGATCGAGGCCAATGTGCACGACCCGGCCCAACTGCTCGGACTCGTGACCGGCCATGACGCCGTTGTCAACCTGATCGCCATCCTGCATGGCACCGAAGCAGCCTTTGAGCGCGTGCATGTGGAGCTGCCGCTGGCCTTGTCGGAGGCATGCCTGGCCAACAACGTGCGCCGCCTGGTGCACATCAGCGCATTGGGTGTGAGCCTGGACGGACCCTCTCGCTACCAGCGCAGCAAGGCGCGCGGCGAAGAAGTGCTGCGCGCCGCCGGGCTGGACCTCACCGTGCTGCGCCCCAGCGTGATCTTTGGCGCGGGCGATCGCTTCCTCAACGTGTTCGCCGGTTTGCAATCGGTCTTCCCCGTGGTGCCGCTGGCCAGCGCTGGCGCCCGCTTTCAACCGGTGTGGGTGGAAGATGTGGCCAGTGCGGTGGCTGTGAGCATCGCCGATCAAGGCCTGCCCAAAAGCACCGTGGGCCAGACCTTCGAATGCGCCGGGCCCGAAGTGTTCACGCTGGCCGAGCTGGTGAGTCTGGCCGGGCGCCACGGCAGCCGGCAGCGCCCGGTGCTGCCGCTACCCACTCCACTGGCGCGGTTGCAGGCGCGGATGATGGAACTGATGCCCGGCGAGCCGCTGATGAGCCGCGACAACCTGGACGCCATGTCTGTCGACAACGTGGCCACCCACCAATGGCCGGGCCTCTCGTCGCTGGGGATCGTGCCCGCCAGCGTGCACACCATCGCACCGGCCTATCTGGGTCAGCGCGGCGGTCGCAGCAAGTTGCTGGCGTTCAGGCGGGCGGGCAACCGGCCTTCATGACAAAGCCGCGCGAAATGTGACTTTTGTCTGATTCTAAAAGCATCAAATAACACCAAGGTGTCATTTTTCGACGAATTATTCGGGTTTATATTAAACCGTACAGAGTACAACTCCAACCCGAGGAACCCCGATGAATGTCTCCAGCGTGAAGCTCCCCGTGCGCCGCTCCGGCTCAGTCTCCACCCCACCGGTGTACCGCACCGAACACCAGCGCGACGTGATCAACCGCCTCAAGCGCATCGAAGGGCAGGTGCGCGGCCTGATCGACATGGTCGAAGACGGGAGGTCCTGTGAAGATGTGGCACAGCAGATGTCGGCGGCGCGCAAGGCCATGGACAAGGCCTTCTACCGGATGATGGCCACCTCGGTGATGGAAGCCGTGTCGTCTTCCGAATCGGAAGTCCACACCTTCCGTGAAGTCGAGCGCTCCACCCGCATCCTCGAAAAATACGCCTGATCCCTGCCACCCCGGATCAATCCGGGGCAT
The DNA here is from genome assembly GCA_038327405.1 of Burkholderiales bacterium. Lineage (GTDB taxonomy): Bacteria > Pseudomonadota > Gammaproteobacteria > Burkholderiales > Burkholderiaceae_C > Hydrogenophaga. The sequence goes on from JBBQKZ010000131.1 coordinate 9,163, forward strand.
TTTCGGCATCAATTCACTGGCTTCAAGACCGTACCATGGCATCTCATTCAGGAGATCCCATGGCACTGCAACTCTACGTCGGCAACAAGAATTACTCGTCCTGGTCCATGCGGCCCTGGGTGCTCATGAAACAGGCTGGCATCCCCTTTGAAGAGGTGATGGTCCGTTTCGACTCATTCGACGTCGACTCGGTTTTCAAGAAGCGCCTGCGTGCCGTGAATCCCCTGGGCAAGGTGCCGGTGCTGGTGGACGACGGCTTCGCCATCTGGGACACGTTGGCCATTGCCGAGTACCTCGCCGAGCACTTCCCCGAGAAGCGGCTGTGGCCCGCCGATGCAAAAGCCCGGGCACGCGCTCGCAGCGTCTGCGCCGAAATGCACAGCGGCTTCAGCGCATTGCGCAACCACTGCCCCATGAACATCGAAGCCTCGCTGCCCGAGATCGGTCGCCTGATCTGGCGCGACAAGCCGGCCGTGCGCGCCGACATGGCGCGCCTGGGTGGCCTGTGGAGCGAACTCCTCGCAGCCCAGCCCGCAGGCGCCCTGCTGTTCGGCGCGTTCACCATCGCCGACGCCTACTTCGCACCGGTGTGCATGCGCATCAAAACCTACGAACTGCCGCTGCCGGCCGATCTGCTGGCCTATGTGGATCGTGTGTGTGCGTTGCCGGGTGTGAAGGCCTGGATGGATGAAGCGCTGACCGAGCACGATTTCATCGACTTCGACGAGCCCTACAGGTTGGGCCGCTGAAGAGGAGCCGGGCCTAAACTCGGCTGCATGAAAACCTATCTCGTCGGCGGCGCGGTGCGCGACGCGCTGATGGCGCGAGCCACAGGCACGCCTGAAGCCTCGCACGTGGACCGCGACTGGGTGGTCGTGGGGGCCACGCCCGAGACCATGGTGCAGCAGGGTTTTCTGCCAGTGGGCCGCGACTTCCCGGTGTTCCTGCACCCCGACACGCGCGAGGAACACGCGCTCGCCCGCACCGAGCGCAAGACGGCACCCGGCTACCGCGGCTTCGTGGTGCACGCGGAACCGGGCGTGACGCTGGAAGACGACCTGGCGCGCCGCGACCTCACCATCAATGCCATGGCCGTGGCGTCCGACGAGGCTGACGATCCAACCCGCGCTCAGATCATCGATCCGCACAACGGCCGCCACGACCTGCAGAACCGCGTGCTGCGCCATGTCACCGATGCCTTCACCGAAGACCCGGTTCGCATCCTGCGACTGGCGCGCTTCGCTGCGCGTTTTCCCGATTTTTCGGTGGCATCCGAGACGCTGGATTTGATGCAGCACATGGTGGAGCAGGGCGAGGTGGATCACCTGGTGGCCGAGCGCGTGTGGCAGGAACTCGCACGCGGCCTGATGGAGCAGCGGCCCAGCCGCATGTTCGACGTGCTTCGCGACTGCGGTGCCTTGAAGCGCCTGCTGCCCGAGGTGGACCGGCTCTGGGGCGTGCCGCAGCGTGCGGAGTACCACCCCGAGATCGACACCGGTGTGCACCTGATGATGGTGCTCGACATGAGCGCACGGCTGGCCGCGCCACTCAGCGTGCGCTTCGCCTGCCTGGGCCACGACCTCGGCAAGGGCACGACACCCGCCGACGTGCTGCCGCGCCACATCGGCCA
>JBBQKZ010000132.1:0-10772 GCA_038327405.1 Burkholderiales bacterium
GTCAAAACACAGCACACAACCCGCAGCGGGTTTGTTGAAAAGGGACATCAGAACTCCACAAAAACCTGGGGCACCTGGGCGGCGGTGCCCAGGCTGAAACCGCTGGCGCGTGCGCAGGCCTGGCGCGCGAATTCGAGATCGGCGGGGTAGCTGGCGTGCACGCGGTAGAGCAGATCACCCGCAGCCACCGTTTCGCCAAGTTTGACGCACAGGTCCAAGCCTGCTCCCTTGACCTTGGGTGCGCCAGCCAGCCGTGCGATCTGCGCGATCTGCAGGTTGTCGATGCCGATGACGACACCGCCAACGGGCGCCCTCACCTCCAGAGTGAGCGCGCCCAAGGCGGGGTGGTGGTGGTCAAAACCCCGGTCACCTTGCGCCTGCACGATGGCCCGCATCTGCGCCAGCGCACGGCCCGAATCGAGGATGTCGCGCGCGATGCGAAAGCCATCACCACCGCGCACGTCGGGGCTGCACTCGATCAGGCGGCCCGCCAAGCGCAGGGATTTCTGCCGCAGGTCGTCGGGTGCGCGCGGGTCGTTCTCCAGCACCTGCATCACGTCGCGCGCTTCGAGCACCGGGCCCACGCCTCGGCCCACTGGCTGGCGGCCGTCGGTGATCACCACGTCCAGCGAGAGGTGCAAGCGCTGCGCCACGTATTCGAACAAGCGGCGCAGGCGCTGCGCTTCGGGCATGGACCGCACCTTGGCGGTGGGGCCGATGGGGATGTCGAGCACCAGGTGCGTGGCGCCAGCGGCGATCTTCTTGGACAGGATGGATGCGACCATCTGGCCGGGCGAGTCGATGGACAGCGGGCGCTCCACCGAGATCAGCACGTCGTCGGCCGGCGAGAGCTGGGCCGTGCCGCCCCAGGCCAGGCAGCCGTGGTGCTGGCGCACGATGCCCGTGAGCTGCTCGAACGGCAACTCCACATTGGCCAGCACCTCCATGGTGTCGGCGGTGCCGGCGGGCGAGGTGATGGCGCGCGAGGAAGTCTTGGGAAACACCAGGCCGTGGGCCGCGACGATGGGCACGACCAGCATCGAGGTGCGGTTGCCCGGGATGCCGCCGATGCAGTGTTTGTCCACCACCAGCGGCTCGTGCCAGTCGAGGCGCCGCCCGCTGGCCACCATGGCCTCGGTCAAAAAATAGACCTCCTCGCGGTCGAGCTCGCTGCGGTTGCAGGCCACCACGAAGGCGGTGAGCTCGATCTTGGAATAGCGCAGTTCGGCGATGTCGCGAATGATGTGGCGGAAGTCGTCGCGGCCCAGGCGCTCGCCATTGATCTTGCGAAACAGCGCCGGTATCGATTCGGGCGGCTCGGCCGGCGACACCGAAGCCGGGTGACCACCGGCCACTTCGAGCCGGGCAAAGGCGTCTTCGGACACGCCGATCTCGTTGCACCCCACGATGTTGCTGTCGTCCACCACGTTGAGTGTGGCCAGGATGCGCCGCCCGTTGGCCCGCACCTCCACCTTGGACAAGGCCTGAAAGCCTTCGGCACGCACCACCTCGCAGTCGCGGTGCAGGTAGGCCACGTTCTCGTGGTAGGTGTCGATGGCCACGCGCCGCAGCGTGAGACCAGGGGATGGGGCTGTTTCAGCGGTGGGCGGCATGCCCGGGACGATACACCGCGGCCGTGACGTCAGCCGACGACCAGCCGCATGACGGGCATGACACGTTCGGACTCCGCGCGCCGCTCCAAGGCCAGGCGCATGTTCATCTGCGCCACCTCGGTGTGCTCCACCGCCAGCGCCTGGGCGCGTGCACCTTCGCCGCGCTGCAGCGCGTTGAACAGCATGTGGTGCTGGCGGTGCGCGTAGAGCATCCAGTCGCGGTCGAGTGCCACCGTGCCCTGCATGGGCAACATGGCCGAGGCCGGTGCGAACGGCAACTTGTCGTTGAGCGCCACGGCGCGCTGCAAGGCGCGGTTGCCGCAGGCTTCGACCAGCGACGCGTGAAAGCGGTCGTTCATCACCGCGTACGCCGCGTAGCTCTCGATGGTGAGCGGGCTCTCAGTCAGCAGCCGGTCGCCTTCATCCAGACAGGACTGCAGCTGCCCTTGCAACTGGCGCGACACACCGTGCTCGGCCACCAGCCGGGCGGCCATGCCCTCCAGGTGCCCGCGCACCGCAATCGCGTCGGTCACTTCCTGTGCGGTGAACTGGCGCACGAGGTACTTGCCTGTGTCGTTGGCCTCCACCAGGCCTTCCTGCTCCAGTGTGACGAGCGCGGCGCGCACGGGCGTGCGCGAAGCCCCCAGCCGCTCGGCGAGCTGCTGCTCGGCCAGGCGGTGCCCGGGCTCGAACTGGCCGCTCAGGATCAGGTCGCGCAGTTGCATTAAAACGGTGTCTTGCAGGCTCATGGCGCAAACTGTACACTGAATTAAATAAACGGGATACCGTTTGAACCAACGCAATCGGAGTGCTCCATGAAAGCCGAACTCAACCAGCGCCTGACCCAGGTCGGACCCAAAACTCCCGGTGGTGAACTCTTGCGCCGCTACTGGCAACCGGTCGCCCTGCTCGACGAATTCGACCCCATGCTGGACGCGTCCATGGCCGTGCGCCCGGTCAAGGCCGTTCGCGTGCTCGGTCAAGACTTCGTGCTGTTCCGTGATGCCCAGGGCACCTACGGCCTGCTCGACCGCGACTGCCCGCATCGCGGCGCCGACCTGGCCTTTGGCCGCAACGAGGGTGATGGCCTGCGCTGCCCTTTCCACGGCTGGAAATTCGACACCACCGGCCAGTGCATAGAGACCCCGGGCGAGCCCGCCGGCAGCACGCTGTGCAACCGCATCAGGCAGCGCAGCTACCCGCTGGTGGAAAAGAGCGGCGTGCTGTTCGGCTGGTTTGGCCCCGAAGACCAGACACCCCCGCCCTTCCCCGCGCTGGACTGCTTCAACGCACCGGCCTCGCACACGTTCGCCTTCAAAGGCCTGTGGGACTGCAACTGGCTGCAGGCATTTGAAGTCGGCATTGATCCGGCGCACGCCTCGTACCTGCACCGCTTCTTCAACGACGCTTCGCTGGACGACAGCTACGGCAAACAGTTTCGCGGCGCCAGTGCCGGCGACGTGGGGGGCGAGCGCTGGCCCATGACGCGTGTGATGCGCGAGTTCGGTCAACCCCTGATCTCGTTCGAAGCCAAGCCCCACGGCCTGCAGCTCACCGCGCTGCGCCCCATGACGGACGAGCTCACGCATGTGCGCGTGACCAACGCCGTGTTCCCGCAGACCTTCGTGATCCCGCTCTCCGAGACCATGACGATCACGCAGATGCACGTGCCGGTGGACGACACCCACAATTACTGGTTTGCCTTCTTCACCAGCTTCACCGGCCCGGTGGACAAGGACGCGATGCGCACGCCGCGCCTGGCCGCTGTGACCCTGCCCGACTACAAGCCGAAAACCGGGCGCCACAACAACTGGGGCTTCAACGCCGAAGAGCAGCAGACCCGCACCTACCTGGGCATGGGCGAGGACGACATCAACGTGCACGACCAGTGGGCCTGCGAAAGCATGGGCGCCATCCAGGACCGCACGCGTGAACACCTGGGCACCACCGACAAAGTGATCATGGCCAACCGGCGCATGCTGCAGCAGGCCATCGACACCGTGGAACAAGGTGGCACGGCCCCGGGCATTGCAGACCCAACGCTACATGAGCAGATCAGAGGCCCCGACACGGTGGACGGCATCGCGCCCGCGCAAGGGTGGCAAGACTGGTGGCAAGGCTCGGTGCGCGCCAAACGTGAGAGCGCGCCCTGGCACCACAAAGCCCCTGAAACCGTGGCCGAGAAATGACCCATTTCGCCGACCGCTGCGGCATCCACACTGCCGCCCGCGAGGCCGCCTGTGTGCGCCTGGTCAAGCGCATCGAGGCCAGCGGCGTCGATCTCGTGCGCATGGCCTGGTGCGACAGCCACGGCATGCTGCGCGGCAAGACGCTCACCGCCACGGCAGCCATGCGCGCGCTGCTCGATGGCGTGGGCATGGTGGGCACACTCATGCTCAAGGACACAGCCGACCGCACCGCATGGAAAGTGTTCGAGCCGGGTGGTGCAGACGACCTGCCCGGCTTTGCCGGCGCGGCCAACCTCATGCTGCTGCCCGACCCGGAAAGTTTCACCGAACTGCCCTGGGCGCCCCACACCGGCTGGCTGCGATGCCAGCCCTGGTTTTCCGATGGCCTCCCAGTGCCACTGGACACGCGCCGCGTGTTGCAGACCGCACTGGCCCGGCTGGGGGAAGAGGGCTACGGCCTGAAGACAGGGCTGGAGGTCGAGTTCCACATCTACCGCATCACCGACACCCAACCGCAGCTCGACCCCGAGCTCGCCAGCTGGCCCGGCCTGCCGCCCACGGTGGAGATGATCCACCCCGGCTACAACCTGCAGGCCGAAGCCATGGTGGACATGAGCGACGAGCCGCTGCGCATCGTGCAGCGCACCGCGCAGGCGATGGGCCTGCCGCTGCAGTCGATTGAGATCGAACTTGGTCCGAGCCAGGTGGAAGCTGTGTTCGATGCCACCGACGCGCTCACCGCGGCCGACCAGATGGTGCTGTTCCGCAATGGCGTGCGCCAGGCGCTGCGTCGCGCCGGGTACCACGCCACCTTCATGTGCCGTCCGCCGTTCCCCCACATCATGTCCAGCGGCTGGCACCTGCACCAATCGCTGGTGGACCTCAAGACCGGACGCAACGCCTGCGTGCGCGACACCCCTGCGCCCGACACCACGGTGCTCGATGCGCGGCACACCTTGTCGGATGTGGCCAGCCACTGGCTTGCCGGCTTGCTGGCCCACGCACGCGGCATGACGCCGCTGTGCACGCCCACCATCAACGGCTTTGCACGCTTTCGCCCCAACGCCTTGGCACCGCAAGCCGTGCTGTGGGGCCGGGACAACCGCGGCGCGATGCTGCGCGTGGTGGGCGGTGCGGGCGACAGCGCCACCCGCATCGAGAACCGCATCGGTGAACCCGCCGCCAATCCGTATCTGTACATGGCCGCGCAGATCCATGCCGGGCTCGACGGCCTGCACAACCAGCTGGTGCCACCCCCCGCCAGCGAGACGCCCTACGCAGAAGCCAGCGAAAAAATCCCCACCTCACTGTCCGAAGGACTTCAAGCGCTGGCCTCCGACACGGCCTTGTGCGAAGGCCTGGGCCAGGACGTCGTGAACCATTTCTGTCAACTCAAGCGCAGCGAAATCGAACGCCATGCCCTGGCGCAGGACAAGACCGATTTCGAACGCCGCGAATACTTTGCCCGAACATGATCTCCATCCGATTCATCCACCCCGACCAGACCCTCACCGACATCCAGGCCCGTCCCGGCGACAGCCTCATGAAGGCTGCGGTGGACGCCAACATCCAGGGCATTGAAGCCGACTGCGGTGGCAGCCTCACCTGCGCCACCTGCCACGTGATGATCGACGCGCCCTGGTCCGACCTGCTGCCTGCGGCCGTGCCCGACGAGCTCGACATGCTCGACTTTGCGTCGAGCCCGGTGGTGCCGCAAAGCCGGCTGAGCTGCCAGGTGCGCCTCACCGCCGAACTCGACGGCCTGGTGGTGCGCCTGCCAGCCTCCCAGCACTGATGGCACACTGACTTCACTCCAACACCGCACGTCGAACACCATGTCAGAGCACTACGCCTTCGCCCCGCCCGCAACCGTCTCTGTGCCCGTGGTGGGCAGCACCGGGCGATTCCCGGTTCACCGCATTTATTGCGTGGGCCGCAACTACGAAGAACACGCCAAGGAGATGGGCTTCACCGGCCGCGAGCCACCGTTCTTTTTCCTGAAGCCGGCCGACACCATCGTGGTGGCCGAAGCCGGCCAGACCGCCAGCACGCCCTACCCCAGCCTCACCAGCAACCTGCACCACGAAATCGAACTGGTGGTGGCCATCGGCACCGGCGGCAAGAACATCAAGGCTGCAGACGCCGCAAAACACATCTATGGCTACGCCGTGGGCCTGGACATGACGCGCCGCGACTTGCAAGGCGAGATGAAAAAGCAGGGCCGCCCCTGGTGCATCGGCAAGGCCTACGATCACTCGGCGCCCATCGGCCCCATCACGCTGGCGGCGGACGCTGGTGACGTGAACAACGCGCCCATCTGGCTGCAGGTCAACGGCAGCGACCGCCAGCGCAGCAACGTCAACAAGCTGATCTGGAGCGTGGCAGAAACGATTGAACACCTCTCGGCCGCGTGGGAACTGCAACCTGGCGATCTGATCTACACCGGCACCCCCGAAGGCGTGAACGCCGTCGTGCGTGGCGACACGCTGGTCGGCGCCGTGGACGGCCTCACGTCCATCAGCGTGGCCATCGGCTGACGCCATACAGCCCATCTACGTAGAACCCCCATGGCCATGTTGCGGGTTTGACCTCTCACCCCTGACGCCTCCCTGTCTTATCCTCGATCCACGTTTTCATTCAACTCAGGAGTTCCTTCCATGATCCAACGCAGAACCTTGATCCAGTCCGGTGCCGCCCTGGCGCTCGGCGCTCCCGCTCTGGTGGGTTTGGCGCAACAAAGCGTCACGCTCAAGTTCCACACCTTCATGTCGCCGCAGTCCAACGTGTGGCTCAACATGCACAAGGCCTGGATGGACAAGGTCGAGAAGGACTCGGGCGGCCGCATCAAGTTCGAGGCTTACCCGGCCATGCAGCTCGGCGGCTCGCCGGTTCAGCTGTTTGACCAGGCTCGTGACGGCGTGGTCGATGTGGTGTGGACGCTGCCGGGCAACACGCCAGGCCGTTTCCCGCGCATCGAGGTGTTCGAACTGCCGTTCATGATGAACAACGCCGAAGCCACCTCCAAGGCCTACTGGGAATACGTGCAGACGGTGGCCAAGGACGAGTTCAAGGACGTGCAACCGATCGCGCTGCAAGTTCATGGCCCGGGCATGTTCCACATGCGCAGCAAGCTGATCAAGACCGCTGAAGACCTGCGCGGCTCCAAGGTGCGCGGCCCGACCCGCCAGATCACCAAGATGCTCGGTTACCTGGGCGCCACGCCCGTGGGCATGCCGCTGCCGCAGATCCCCGACGCGCTGTCCAAAGGCGTCATCGACGGCTGCGTCATCCCCTGGGAAGTCGTGCCCTCGGTCAAGGTGCAGGAGCTCACCAAGTTCCACAGCGAATTCGACCCAGCCGGTGGCGCGCTCTACACCACCACCTTCGTGATGGCCATGAACAAAGCCAAGTACGCCAGCCTGCCGCCCGATCTCAAGGCCGTGATCGACAAGAACTCCGGCATGGAAACCTCGGGCTGGCTGGGCAAGACCCAGCAGGCGGGTGATGCTGCTGGCCGCGAGTCGGCGGTCAAACAGGGCAACACGATCTACACCGTGCCCGCCGCCGAAGCGCAGGAGTTCCGCCGCAAGGCGCGCCTGGTGGAAGTCGAATGGATGCAGGACATGGACAAGCGCGGATTCAACGGCAAGGAACTGCTGGAAACCGCCAAGGCGCTCATCGTCAAGCACGGCAAGAAGGCCTGAGGTCATCGCCCCCACGCTCCGCCGCTGCGCGGGTCGCTGCCCCCCCACGGGGGCTGACCCGCCTTGGGGCGGCCCGGCGGCGTGTCGTCTTTCCTTCAAAAAAGCCGGGCCTTGCAGCCCGGCTTTTTTTCGTCGACACGCCAGACCGCTAAACTGATCCGATGCTCCGACCACCCGCCAAACACTGCCGCAACTGCGGCACCGCCGTTGTGCTGCGCCTGCCCGACGACGGTGACACCAAAACCCGCGCGGTCTGCCCGGCCTGCCACCTGGTGCACTACGACAACCCGCTCAACGTGGTGGGCACCGTGCCGGTCTGGGGCGATACGGGCCAGTACGTGTTGCTCTGCAAGCGCAACATCGAGCCGCGCTTCGGCAAGTGGACGCTGCCAGCCGGCTTCATGGAACTCAACGAAACCACGGCCGAAGGCGCAGCGCGAGAGACGGTGGAAGAAGCCGGCGCGCAGTTCGAGATGGGCGAGATCTTCACGCTCATGAACGTCTCCCGCGTGGGGCAGGTGCACATCTATTACCGCGCTCGCCTGCTCAGCGACATCTTCGACCCCGGGCACGAAACCATCGAAGCCCGGCTGTTCACCGAAGACCAGATTCCCTGGGACGAGATTGCATTTCGCACCGTCAGGGAAACGCTGGAACACTACTTCGACGACCGCCGCCAGGGTCGTTTTGGCTTCCACGCTTTCGACATCGCCTGACCCTGCCGTTCGGGTCGGGTCATCACACGGCTCCCATGACCACCCCCCGCACCTGGCCCCTGGTGGTGCGCCTGGGCACCGCGCAGACGCTGGCCTGGGGCTCCACCTATTACCTGCCCGCCCTGCTCGCCCGACCCATGGCCAACGGTCTGGGCCTGCCGATCTCGCAGATCTGGATCGCCTTCACCGTGGCCCTGCTGGCCTCCGCCGTGCTGGGCCCCTTCGCCGGCCGCGCCATCGACCGCTGGGGAGGCCGCCCGGTGCTCATGACCACCAGCGTGTTGTTTGCCCTCGGTCTGGCCAGCCTGTCGTTGGTGCAAGGCACCGCCAGTCTCATGCTGGCCTGGCTGCTGATCGGCATGGCCATGGGCAGCGGTCTCTATGAAGCAGCCTTTGCTGCCCTGGTGCGGCTGCAAGGCACGCAGGCGCGAGCGGCCATCACCGGCATCACGCTCATCGCTGGTTTCGCCAGCACCGTGGGCTGGCCTCTCACGGGGCTGATGGAGGCCGAATTCGGCTGGCGCGGCGCCTGCCTGGCCTGGGCTGGTCTCCATCTGTTGGTGGGCCTTCCGCTGAACGCCAGCATTCCCCGAGCCAGCGCAGCGCCGGCTCCTGCGCAGCCTATGCACGCCGACTCACCTACCGCCCCGCCGTCGCACGCCACACCACCCCCGAAATACACCGCCTGGGTCCTGTCCTATGTGTTCGCCGCCACCTGGTTCATCAGCACCGCCATGGCGGCTCACCTGCCGCAGCTGTTGGTGGCCAGCGGTGCCACGCTGGCCGGCGCCGTGGCCATCGGTGCCCTGGTCGGCCCAGCGCAGGTCGCTGGCCGCATGTTGGAGTTCGGGTTTCTGCGTCGGCTCCACCCGCTGCTCTCGGCGCGGTGCGCAGCTCTGGCCCACCCAGTGGGCGTGGCGTGCTGGATGCTCTTCGGCCCGGTGGCCGGGCCGGCGTTTGCACTGCTGCACGGCGCGGGCAACGGCATCCTCACCATCGCCAAGGGCACCCTGCCGCTGGTGTACTTCGGGCCGCTGGGCTATGGCCAGCGGCAAGGGATCATGATGGCGCCGTCGCGCGTGGCACAGGCCTTTGCACCTTTGCTGTTCGGTCTGTGCATCGAACGCTGGGGGACCGGCGCGCTGTGGATCTCGGGGGGCCTGGGGCTCAGCGCGCTGTCGGCACTGCTCTGGCTGCGCACGGCAACGCCTGAACCAAAACCTTAAGCCGGCGAGACAGTCCCGGCCTGCAAGCCCGGATCGCTCCAGCCCAACAGCTCGGCCAGGCGGCGCACCACCCACACCGACTCGGCGTCGTTCACCACCGCGGGCTCCACCCTCAGCCCTTGCAGACAGCGCGTGAGCACATCGCTCTCGGCCAGTCCAAGGCTGAACTCCATGTTGCGGGCGGTTTCGGTGAGGAGCTGGGCCATGTCTTCGCAGAGCTCGTAACGCGCGGCCAGTTCATCGCGCGCCAGGCTGGGCTTCTGACGGCCAGGCAGCACATACAGGGCCATGAAAGAGCTGGGAATTTCTATCTGGTATTCGTCGGACATTCCGCACTGTATTGCACCTGCATGGGCCTTCAGGCACGATCCACGCGTCCACAACGCACAAACACCTCAAGGCGCTCACCATGGGTATCTGGCTCGAACTCGGCATCTTTCTGGTCATCCTGGCGTTTGGTGTCTGGCAGTTGATCGACGTGAAGAAGGCGATCCGCGAACGCAAACAGCGCCAGGCAACCGAGAAGGCCTCCGTGCCTGACACCGATGTGGCACCCGGTGAGCGCCGGGCATGACCGCCGCCCGACCGGTTCCACCCGCGCCTTCGAGCATCGCTGAACTCACGGCCGGAGACCAGTCGCGCATCATTGAAATGGCCTGGGCCGACGAGATCCCGTTCGAGGCCATCCGCTTCCAGTTCGGGCTTGATGAATCCGCCGTCATCCGTTTCATGAAACGGTCCATGAAAGCGGGCTCGTTCAGGCTGTGGCGGCGCCGCGTCGAAGGTCGCAGCGCCAAGCATGAGCGTCGTCTGCGCTCCCGCTGAATCCCTTCAACGTGAACACCGAACCCCAGGTCGCCGAAGCCGAACTGGTCCACCGCATCTGGACCGAGCTGCAGCGCGCCACCGTGGACCGGCACCATGAGTGGCGAACACCCGTGCTGGCCACCACCGGACTCGATGGCCTGCCCCAGGCGCGAACCGTGGTGCTGCGTGCAGCAGACGCGAAGGCGTCACAACTGGTGTTCTTCACCGACCGCCGCAGCCCAAAGGTGGCCGAGCTGCAAGCGGTGCCAGCGGCCGCCTTCGTGTTCTGGAGCAAGCGCCTGAGCTGGCAATTGCGCATTCGCGTGAGCACGCAGGTGCACACCGAGGGACCCTTGGTGGACACAGCGTGGTCGCGCATCAGCCAATCGGCGGCAGCGGGCGACTACCTTGCTGCGAACGCGCCGGGTTCGGCCTTGGGCACGGTCACCACCGCTCCACCCAGCGCTCACCACCTTGCGGTGGTGAGCGCGCGCATCGAGCACCTCGATTGGCTCGA
>JBBQKZ010000133.1:0-10762 GCA_038327405.1 Burkholderiales bacterium
GCCAGGAGCCAAGCACGGTCGTGGGGGCCACGCTGCAGCGCGAGCAAGAGCAGCATCTGCGCATCCAGGCGGTCCAGGCGGTCCTTTTGCAGCGCCGCCAGCGTTTGGCCAACGGTGTTCATCCGCCGTTGCGCTGTTCGAGCTCGGCCAGCAGCTCGGTGCCTCGTGCGACTTGCAGCGCGTGGATCATTTCGTCCAGGTCACCCTCCATCACCTGCAGCACCTTGTAGAGCGTGAGGTTGATGCGGTGGTCGGTGATGCGGCCCTGTGGGAAGTTGTAGGTGCGGATGCGGTCGCTGCGGTCGCCGCTGCCGATCAGGCCCTTGCGCGTGGCGGCTTCCTTGGCGGCACGTTCGCTGCGGTCTTTTTCCTGCAGGCGTGCGGTGAGCACCTGCAGGGCCTTGGCCTTGTTGCTGTGCTGGCTGCGGCCGTCCTGGCATTCGGCGGTGATGCCCGTGGGCAGGTGGGTCACGCGCACGGCGGAATCGGTCTTGTTGATGTGCTGGCCACCAGCGCCGCTGGCGCGGTAGGTGTCGATGCGCAGCTCGCTCGGGTTGAGCTTCACCGCCTCGGTCTCATCGGGCTCGGGCATCACCGCCACGGTGGCTGCGCTGGTGTGGATGCGGCCTTGCGTTTCGGTGGTGGGCACGCGCTGCACGCGGTGGCCGCCCGACTCGAAGCGCAGGCGGCCATACGCTCCGGGGCCAGACACGCGCAGCACCACCTCCTTGTAGCCACCCAGTTCGCTGGGCGATTCGCTCACGGCCTCGACCTGCCACCCCTGGCGCTCAGCGTAGCGGGTGTACAGCCGCGCCAGGTCGCCGGCAAACAGCGCCGATTCGTCGCCACCGGTACCGGCACGGATTTCCACGAAGGCGTTGCGCTCGTCGTCGGGGTCCTTGGGCAACAGCAGTTGTTGCAGGTCGGTGTCGAGCTGCGCCATGTCGACTTGCGCGGCGTCGATTTCCTCGCGGGCCATGTCGGCCATGTCGGCATCGCCCAGCATGTCGTTGGCCGAGGCCAGGTCGGCTTCGCGCTGCAGGTAGCGGTTGAACACCTCGACCACGGTGGAGGCGTCGGCGTGCTCGCGGCTCAGCGTCTTGAAGCGCTCCATGTTGTCGACCACATCGGAGGCGGACAGCAGTGCGTCGAGTTCGTGCAGGCGGGCGCGTTGGCGCAGCAGGGTGTCACGGACGAAGGGTTTCATGGGTGGGGAACGGGTAGGTCGGCAGACACTGCTCTCGGTGGGGAGTCGACCCCCCGAGAGCAGCGCCCGGCGCAAGCCGCTAGGCCTGCGGATCGCGCGGCGACCGGGCCGAGGATTCGCGCAGGAACAGGCGCGAGACGGTCTGTGCGGTGGCAGCGCGCGCGGCGTGGTCGCCGGTGTGCAGCTCGGCCAGCGTGCCGTGCAACATTTTCTGTGTCAGGCCTCGGGACAAGGCTTCGAGCACGGCTTCCACCGGCTCGCCCTTGGCCAGCAACCGGCGCGCACGGGCCAGCTCCACGGCGCGCCATTCATCAGCCTGTGCGTTGATCTGCTGGATCAAGGGCACCATGCCGTTGGCGGGGTTGCGCTGCTCCATCCAGTTCATGAAACTGGCCACGCCCGCGTCGATGATCACTTCGGCCTGAGCCACAGCGGCCTGGCGATTCTCTTTGCCGGTCTGCACCACGGTGGCCAGGTCGTCAACCGTGTAGAGGTACACGTCGGTCAGTGCCTTCACTTCAAATTCGATGTCGCGCGGCACGGCCAGGTCGACCATGAACATGGGGCGGTAGCGGCGTTTCTTGAGCGCCCGCTCCACGGCGCCCAGCCCGATGATGGGCAGCGTGCTGGCGGTGCAGCTGATGACGGCGTCGAACTCGTGCAGGCGATCGGGTACGTCGGCCAGGCGGATCACCTGCGCACCAAAACGGTTGGCCAGCTTTTCGCCGCGCTCCAGCGTGCGATTGGCGATCGCCATGCTTTTGGGCGTTTTGGCAGCGAAGTGGGTGGCGGCGAGTTCAATCATTTCTCCCGCGCCCACGAACAGCACCCGGATGTCTTTCAAATCTTCAAACAGCTGCGAGGCCAGGCGCACGGCCGCGGCCGTCATGCTGATGGAGTGGGCGCCGATCTCGGTGGAGGTGCGCACTTCCTTGGCCACGGCAAAGGAGCGCTGGAACAATTGGTGCAGCGTGCTGCCGAGCGCCCCGGCATCGTTGGCGGCGCGCACCGCGTCTTTCATCTGGCCCAGGATCTGGGCCTCGCCCAGCACCATGCTGTCAAGCCCGCTGGCCACGCGAAACGCATGGCGGGCCGCCTGGTCGTCGCGCAGCACATAAGCGTGGTCGCGCAGCACGTTTGTGCTCACGCCGCCGGTCTGGGCCAGCCAGTCCAGCGTGGGGTCCACGGCAGAGGCGTCGCCCGCGCCATAGAGCTCGGTGCGGTTGCAGGTGGAGAGCAAGGTCGCCTCGGGTTGCCGCACCAGACTCTGGCGGTAACCGTGCAACGTGGGCTGGATCTGGTCAAGCGCAAACGCAAAACGGCCCCGCAAATCGAGCGGAGCCGTGTGATGGTTGATACCGAGGGTCCAGACAGACATGCGCGGATTATAAAATTGATCGCTTATGCATGTCACTGTCAACTCTCAATGACACCTTTGTCTGTCTTGGCCCACCTCGCGGGTTTCGTCGCTCCCGCGCTTGGCGTCGGTTTGCTGTTGTGGGCTGGCTTGCGCATTCGGCGCAAGGGGCGATCGGGATTGGGCAGCGCCATGCAGCTCTCCCTGCTGTGTGTCGTCGGTATCGGCGTGTTGCTGGCAGGGCTGGTGTTCTTTGGACGTGACGGCAAGATGGCCACTTATGCGGCGCTGGTGCTGGCCCAGGGCACGCTGGCCTGGTGGCTGCGCGGGCGCTGATTCAGAGGCCGGGCGCGAACAGGTCCACCCGGTCGGTGATGATGCCGTCCAGGCCGAGATCGATCAGCCGCTGGGCCGCCCAGTCGTCGTTGACGGTGTAGGCGAGCATTCGAAGGCCGTTGGCCTGCGCGGTGGCCACCAGCTCAGCGTCCCACAGCGCGTGGTTGCACACGATCGCCACGCACTCCAGCGACCGGGCCGCGGCCAGCCAACCGTCCCACAAGGTGTCCAGCAGCAGGCCGCGCGGCAGATCGGGCGCGGTGTGCATTGCGCCTTGCAAGGCCTCGGGCCGGAACGAGGTGAGCAGCGGCGGCCAGCCCGGCTGGTTTTGCCAGAGCCGCTGCGCAGCCGCCGCCACAGCCCGGCCAGTCTGGGCTTCCAGGCCCGGTGTGGGTTTGATCTCGATGTTGAGCCAGTTGGCGTTCGCCTGGCAATGGTGCGCCACGCTCTCCAGGGTGGCCAGGGGTTCGCCCGCGAACCCGCGTGAATGCCAGCTTCCGGCATCCAGTTGGCTCAATGCGCTCCAGGACTGGTCGCCGCCGATACCTTGGCCGTTGGTGGTGCGGTTGAGCGTGTCGTCGTGCAGCAGAAACACCACGCCGTCGGCGCTGAGCTTGGCGTCGCACTCGAACATGCGGTAGCCGTGCGAAGCGCCCAGCCGGAACGCGGCCAGCGTGTTTTCAGGCGCGAGCTTGCCAGCGCCGCGGTGTGCGATCCACCGCGGATAAGGCCAGGGCCGCATTGGATCAGCCATGCTCACACCCGCTTGCCCGTCGTCGCGTCAAACCAATGCAGCCGATCCAGCCGCGGCTGGGCATGGATGGTGCTGCCCACCACCGGCGCGCCCTGGTCTTCGTGGGTGCGGATGATGAGTTTTTCGTCGCCCAGGCGGGCGTGCACCAGCCGCTCGGCACCCAGCAGTTCCACGGTGTCCACGTGAAGCGCCCAGCCTTCGGGGCCGATGTCCAGGTGCTCGGGGCGCACGCCCAGGATCTGGCCCGGTTTGCCGCCCGGCGCGTTCTTCAGCAGGTTCATGGGCGGGGAGCCGATGAAGCTGGCGACGAAGGTGGTGGCCGGGCGGGAGTACACCTCTTCGGGGGTGCCGAACTGCTCCATGTTGCCGGCGTTCATCACGATCATGCGTTCGGCCAGGGTCATGGCCTCCACCTGGTCGTGTGTGACGAAGAGCGAGGTGATGCCGAGTTCGCGGTGCAGCTTCTGGATCTCCAGCCGGGTCTGGGCGCGCAATTTCGCATCGAGGTTGGAGAGCGGCTCGTCAAACAGGAACACTTGCGGCTGGCGCACGATGGCGCGACCCATGGCCACGCGCTGGCGCTGGCCGCCCGAGAGTTCGCGTGGCTTGCGCTCCAGCAAGTGGCCCAGCTCCAGAATGCCGGCGGCTTTGTCCACGCGCTGTTTGATCTCGGCGATCGGCACCTTCTTGATCTTCAGGCCATAGGCCATGTTGTCGAACACGGTCATGTGCGGGTAGAGCGCGTAGTTCTGGAACACCATCGCGATGTCGCGCTCGGCCGGCTCGAGTTCGTTGACAACCCGCTCACCGATACAGATGTCGCCACCGCTGATTTCTTCGAGCCCCGCGACCATGCGCAGCAGGGTGGATTTGCCGCAGCCCGAGGGGCCGACGATGACGATGAACTCGCCGTTGGTGATTTCGGCGTTGACGCCGTGGATGACTTGCAGCTCGGTCTTGCCGGAGCCATAACGTTTGACGACGTTGCGCAGGGAAATGGAGGCCATTTTTGTCTTTACTTTTCCGTGTCTACCAGGCCCTTGACGAACCAGCGTTGCATGAAGATCACGACCAGTGCCGGGGGCAGCATGGCCAGGATGGCGGTGGCCATCACGACGTTCCATTCGGTGTACGAGTCACCCGAAATGAGCCGCTTGATGCCCATGACCACCGGGTACATGGATTCGTCGGTGGTCACCAGCAACGGCCACAGGTATTGGTTCCAGCCGTAGATGAACTGGATCACGAACAGCGCAGCGATCGAAGTTTTGGACAGCGGCAGCAACACGTCCTTGAAGAAGCGCATAGGGCCAGCGCCGTCCATGCGCGCGGCCTCCACCAGCTCGTCGGGCACCGTCAGGAAGAATTGCCGAAACAGGAAGGTGGCGGTGGCCGACGCAATGAGCGGCACCGTCAAACCAGCGTAGGTATTGAGCATGCCCAAGTTGGCCACCACTTCGTAGGTCGGACCGATCCGCACCTCCACGGGCAGCATGAGGGTGACGAAGATCATCCAGAACACCAGGTTGCGCATCGGGAAACGGAAGTACAGGATGGCAAAGGCGGAGAGCAACGAGATGGCGATCTTGCCGATGGTGATGACCAACGCGCTCACCAGGCTGACCCACATCATGGGCGCAGCCGCCGGAATGCGGCTGCCGGCTTCCGTTGCGCCGCCGAAGAGTGCGGTGCGGTAGGTCTCCAGCATGTTGTTGCCGGGGATCAGCGACATCGGGAAGGACTGGGCGATCTGCTCGGACGTCTGCGTGGAACCCACCAGGGTGATGTAGAGCGGAAAGCCGACGATGAACACGCCGAGGATGAGTACGACGTGAGACAGGACGGTGAGTCCGGGGCGTTTTTCGATCATGGTCAGTATTGGACTTTCTTCTCGACGAAGCGAAACTGGATCACCGTGAGCGTGATGACCACCACCATGAGCACCACCGACTGCGCAGCCGAGCCGCCCATGTCGAGTGCCTTGAAGCCGTCGTAGTAGACCTTGTAGACGAGGATGGCCGTGTCCTTGCCCGGACCCCCTTGGGTGGTCGCGTCGACGATGCCGAAGGTGTCGAAGAAGGCGTAGACGATGTTGATCACCAGCAGGAAGAAGGTGGTGGGCGAGAGCAGCGGGAACACGATGGACCAGAAGCGACGCCAAGGGCCCGCACCGTCGATGGCGGCGGCTTCGATCAACGATTTGGGGATGGATTGCAGGCCAGCCAGGAAGAACAGGAAGTTGTAGGAGATCTGTTTCCACACTGCAGCGGCCACGATCAGCGTCATGGCGTGGTCGGCGTCCAGCAGGTGGTTCCACTCGATGCCCACGGCGCGAAGGTAGTAGGCGACCACGCCCATGGGCGAAGCGAACATGAACAACCACAGCACGCCGGCCACCACGGGCGCCACGGCGTAGGGCCAGATCAGCAGCGTCTTGTAGACCCCCGAACCTTTGAGCACGCGGTCTGCGTACACGGCCAGCAGCAGTGCGATGGACAAGCCGATCACTGCCACCAGAAGCGAAAACACCGCGGTGGTGGTGAACGAGTCCAGGTAGGTGTCGTCGGCCCACAGTCGCCTGAAATTCTCCAGGCCCACGAACTCGGTGGACAAACCAAAGGGGTCTTGAGTCAACAGGCTCTGGTACAGCGCCTGGGCGGCTGGCCAGAAAAAGAACACCAGCACGATGGCCATTTGTGGCGCGATCAGCGCCCAGGGCAGCCACGACGACTTGAACCGAACACGTTTTTCCATGGGAACTTCAGTTCATCAAAAAGGAGAGAGTATTCAACGAAAAACCCGCCCCGGCCGGTGGTGCCGGCGGTGGGGCGGGTGGGGCACCTCGAGGTGCCCGTGTTCGGACGATCAGGACTTGTTGGCTTTTTGGAAGCGCTCCAGCTGCTCGTTGCCGCGTTTGACCGCCGAGTCCAGCGCTTCCTTGGCTGTCTTCTTGCCAGCCCACACCTGCTCCAGCTCTTCGTCGTTGATGGTGCGGATCTGCACGAAATTGCCCAGGCGGATGCCGCGCGACTTGTCAGTGGTTTTGCGGATCATCTGCGTCACCGACACATCGGTACCCGGGTTCTGCTTGTAGAAGCCGCTCTCATCCGTCAGTTTGAACGAGGCCAGCGTCACCGGCAGATAGCCTGTGCGCTGGTGGCTCTTGGCGGCTTCGGCTGGCTTGGACAGGTGGGCGAAGAACTGGGCCACGCCCTTGTACTCATCGGCTTTCTTGCCCGACATCACCCACAGGCTGGCGCCTCCGATGACGGTGTTCTGCGGCGCACCGGGCACGTCCGGGTAGTAGGGCAGGGTGCTGATGCCGCTGGCGAACTTGCTGTTGCGCTTGATGTTGCCGTACAGCGCCGAGGACCCGGTGGTCATGGCGCATTCGCCCGAGACGAAGGTGGCGTCCGCCGCATTGCCGCGGCCTTTGTAGACGAACAAGCCAGTCTTGGACATGTTGGCCAGGTTCTCAATGTGGCGCACGTGCAGCGGGCTGTTGAAGTTCAGGCGGGCGTCGATGCCACGCATGCCGTTGCCCTTGGTGGCGAACTCGATGTTGTGCCAAGCCGCAAAGCTTTCCAGCTGCGTCCAGCTCACCCAGCTGGTGGTGAATGGGCATTTGTGTCCAGCGGCCTTGAGCTTGCCAGCTGCCAGCGCCACCTCGGGCCAGGTCTTGGGCGGGGCCTCAGGGTCCATGCCGGCGGCCTTGAACGCGTCCTTGTTGTAGTGGAAGACGGGGGTCGAGCTGTTGAACGGGAAGCTCAGCATCTGGCCGTTGGGGGCCGTGTAGTAACCCGCCACAGCGGGCACGTAGGCTGCCGGGTCGAAGGTCACGCCGGCATCGCTCATGATCTTGCCCACCGGCACGATCGCGCCTTTGCTGGCCATCATGGTGGCGGTGCCCACTTCAAACACCTGCAGGATGTGGGGCGCATTGCCCGAGCGGAACGCCGCAATCGCAGCGGTCATCGATTCGTCGTAGCTGCCCTTGAAGGTTGGCACGATCTTGTACTGCGTCTGGCTGCTGTTGTAGTCCTTGGCGAGGTCGTTGACCCACTCACCCAGGGCGCCGCCCATGGAGTGCCACCACTGGATTTCGGTCTGGGCGTGCGCCGGGCCGCTGATCAAGGCGGCGAGCGCCAGGGCGCCTGCGAGGGGAAGAAAGCGTTTCTGCATGGTTGCTCCTGAATATCGGACGACGGGAACGCCGTAGGGTATGCGTCTTTTGTGACGAAACGATTGCAACGGCGTTTCCCGGCCGTGACAACAGGGGTTTCCATAGGAGGGGTGGGTGAATGGGCCCTGCGGTACCATCTTGGGCTACCCATTGTCACGTTGGCGTCTGCCACATCCATGAACGCTCCCACACCGCTCTCGCTCTTCGCCGTGGCCACCGACGAAGCACCGCGCCTGCGCGAGATTCCGTACAACTACACCTCCTTCTCCGACCGCGAAATCGTGCAGCGTTTGCTCGGCGAACGGGCCTGGGTGCTGTTGAACGAACTGCGTGGCGAACGCCGCACCGGCCGCTCGGCCCGCATGCTGTACGAGGTGCTGGGCGATATTTGGGTCGTGCAGCGCAATCCCTACCTGCAGGACGACCTGCTGGACACCCCGAAACGCCGCAAACAGCTGGTGGATGCCTTGCACCACCGCCTGGCTGAAGTGCAGAAACGGCGCACCCCGCAGGACGACGCCGGACGCGACGAACTGGTGGCCGAGCTGTTGCAGGCCGCCAAAGGTGCGGTGGATGCGTTTTCGCGCTCTTTTGAAGACATGGCTGTGCTGCGCCAGCGCGCCACCAAGGCGCTGCGCAGGCTCACCGCCCACGACAACATCAAGTTTGACGGTCTGTCGCGCGTCTCGCACGTCACCGACGCGACCGACTGGCGCGTGGAATACCCCTTCGTGGTGCTCACACCCGATACCGAAACCGAGATGGCCTTGCTGGTCAAAGGCTGCTATGAGCTGGGCCTGACCATCATTCCGCGCGGGGGCGGCACCGGTTACACCGGCGGCGCCATTCCGCTGACCTGGAAGAGCGCGGTGATCAACACCGAAAAGCTGGAAGCCATGACCGAGGTGGAATGGGTGAAGGCGCCGGGCCACGAAAAACCCCTGCCCACCATCTGGACCGAAGCCGGCGTGGTCACACAGCGCGTGGCCGATGCGGCCGAGCGCGCGGGCCATGTGTTTGCGGTCGATCCGACATCCGCCGAAGCTTCTTGCATCGGCGGCAACATCGCCATGAACGCCGGCGGCAAGAAGGCCGTGCTCTGGGGCACCGCGCTGGACAACCTGCTGAGCTGGCGCATGGTCACGCCCCAAGCCCAGTGGCTCGAAGTCACGCGGATGGACCACAACCTGGGCAAGATTCACGACGCCGATGTGGCCAGTTTCGAGCTGAAGTATTTCGAGGCCGACGGCAAGACGCCGGTGCGCACCGAGCAGCTTGTGATCCCCGGCAAGACCTTCCGCAAGGAAGGCCTGGGCAAGGACGTGACCGACAAGTTCTTGAGTGGCCTGCCCGGCATTCAGAAGGAAGGCTGCGATGGCCTGATCACCAGCGCGCGCTGGGTGGTGCACCGCATGCCGGAACACGTGCGCACCGTGTGCCTGGAGTTTTTTGGCAACCCCCGCGACTGCGTGCCCTCGATCGTGGAGATCAAGGACTTCATGTTTGCCGAGATGAAGCGCCCCGGTGGCGCCATCCTGGCCGGCCTGGAGCACCTGGACGACCGGTATCTGAAGGCCGTGGGCTACGCCACCAAGAGCAAGCGCGGCACCTTGCCCAAGATGGTGCTGGTGGGCGACATCGTGGGCGACGACGCCGATGCTGTGGCTCGCGCCACCAGCGAGGTGATCCGCCTGGCCAACTCGCGCAGCGGCGAAGGTTTCGTGGCCATCAGCGCCGAGGCGCGCAAGAAGTTCTGGCTCGACCGCAAGCGCACCGCAGCCATCAGCAAACACACCAACGCCTTCAAGATCAACGAAGACGTGGTGATTCCGCTGCCGCGCATGGGTGAGTACACCGAGGGCATCGAGCGCATCAACATCGAGCTCTCGCTGCGCAACAAGATCAAACTGGCCGACGCGCTGGAGGCATTCTTTGCCAAGGGTCAGCTGCCGCTGGGCAAGACCGACGACGCCAACGACATTCCCAGTGCCGAGTTGCTGGAAGACCGCGTGCAACAAGCCCTGGTGCTGGTGCGCGAGGTGCGCGCGCTGTGGGCCGGCTGGCTCCGTGACGTGGACAGCTTGTTCCCGCAGCTGCAAGACCACCGCCTGCGCGCCAGCTGGAAAATCCAGCTCCGCGCACCGCTGCAGCAGATCTTCACCGGTGCTGCTTTCGGCGCCGTGCTGGAAGAGTGCACAGCCATTCACAAGCGCGTGCTCAAAGGCCGCGTGTGGGCCGCGTTGCACATGCACGCCGGCGACGGCAATGTGCACACCAACCTGCCGGTCAACAGCGACGACTACGAGATGCTGCAGACGGCGCACGAAGCCGTCGCCCGCATCATGGTGCTGGCGCGCACTCTTGACGGGGTGATTTCGGGCGAGCATGGTATCGGCATCACCAAGCTGGAATACCTGACCGACGCCGAGTTGCAGCCCTTTGCCGACTACAAGGCGAAAGTCGATCCGGAAGGCCGCTTCAACAAGGGCAAGCTGCTGCGTGCACCGGCCGAGGGCGCCCGCAGCGCCGATCTTTCGCACGCCTACACGCCGAGTTTCGGCCTCATGGGCCACGAGTCGCTCATCATGCAGCAGAGCGACATCGGTGCCATCGCCGATTCGGTCAAGGACTGCCTGCGCTGCGGCAAATGCAAACCGGTCTGCGCCACCCACGTGCCGCGCGCCAACCTGTTGTATTCCCCACGAAACAAGATCCTGGCCACGTCGCTGCTGGTGGAAGCCTTCCTCTACGAAGAGCAGACGCGCCGGGGCATCAGCATCAAGCACTGGGAAGAGTTCGAGGACGTGGCCGACCACTGCACGGTCTGCCACAAGTGCCTGAGCCCGTGCCCGGTGAAGATCGACTTTGGCGACGTGACCATGAACATGCGCAACCTCTTGCGCAAGATGGGTCAGAAGAGCTTCC
>JBBQKZ010000134.1:0-10279 GCA_038327405.1 Burkholderiales bacterium
TGAGACTCAAAGGTGGAAGGTTCAGAAAGCGATCTGGGCCGAGACGTACACGCCGGTCTGCTTGCGGCCACCGGTGGTGGCGGGCACGATGCGCCCGAGGTCCACGTAGGCGGCGGTGATCGAGACGTTCTTGCTCGGCGCCCACGCGATGAAGATGTCTTTCCAGTCGTCGGCACGCAGGCCGTCACTCAGCCCGGCGGCCTGGCCGGCGCGTTGCAGCTTGTTGGGCATGGCGCGGTACTCAACGCCCACGGCCAGCTTGCTGTTGATCAGGTACGCCACCGAGATCTCGGGTTGAATTTCGTAGCCGTTGTCGGCGCCGCCCAGCGTGGCACCAAAGCCGAGCAGGCCGCCCTGGTTGGCTTTCGTGGCGCGCAACGTGCCGTTGACCAAGATGCCCTGGGCAAGAAACAGTTTGGTGGCGCTCACGTAGACGTCGGCGCCGCTGCGTTTGGCGCCCAGCGCGCTCAGCGTGCTGTCCAGGCCGGAGGACTGGAGGTGCTTGAACTGCACGCCCACGGCGATCTGCGGCATGAGGCTGTCGCTGTCGAGCACGGCGTCGCCGGCCACGCGCAGCTTGGCACCGACGATGTCCTGCTTCAGGTGCAGGCCCGGCAGACTCAGGCCCGTGCCGGTCACGCCGGTGTTGAAGTCCTGCCGGCCCACCGAGATTTCCACCCGGTCGTGGATGCCCACGGCCACGCCATAGGCGTTGAGGCCGTAGTCCCGCGTGACGGCGCGGCTGGCGTAGGCGGACACGCCCACTTCGCCTTCGGTGGCCTGGCTGCCGATCACGGCCCAGGGCGAAATGCCGCCGCCGGCCGCGCCTTCGACCGTGCTCACGCCGCCGGTGAGCAGCAGCTTGCCGGTGTCGGCGTGGGCGGGGATGGTGGTCAGCAGAGCGGCTGCGGCGGCCAGGGGCAGCAGGCGCGCTGCGGCGAACGTGGAGCGAAAGGTCGAGAGCGGCATGGTCGAGAGGCGGAGGATGTTGAAGGAGACCCCGGTTGGGGCAACTGTTGTCTGACCCTCTGGATACGCACTCCCGGCCGTTCTGGATTCAACCCGTCGGCATGGCGCCGGACAAAAGGCCGTTTTGAATCAACTGGCGGCGCGAAGAAAACCATCGAGCAGGTTCACCGCGTTGGTGCCCACGGCATCCACCGCGTAGCCACCTTCAAAGGTGAACACCGTGGGCAATCCGGCACCGGCCAGCGCTTCGCCCACGGCGAAGTAGTCAGCACTCTGCAAGGTGAAACCCGAGATCGGATCGCCTTCGAAGGTATCGAGCCCCATCGGCACCACCAGTGCGGTGGCACCAACACGCTCGACCGCCCGCAGGGCGGTTGTCAGCGTGTCCCGCCATGTCGCGAAGCCGGTGCCGCGCGGCAGCGGCAGGTTCAGGTTGAAGCCTTCGCCCGGGCCCGCGCCCCGCTCGTCAGCGTGGCCCAGGAAAAAGGGGTACTCGGTCGCCGGATCGCCGTGCAGCGAGACCGTGAACACATCGGCTCGCTCGTAAAAGATGGTTTGTGTGCCGTTGCCGTGGTGGTAGTCCACGTCCAGCACCGCCACCTGGGCGTGGCCAGCGTCGCGCAGCGCCTGCGCCGCAATCGCCGCGTTGTTCAGGAAACAGTAGCCCCCCAGAAAGTCGGGCCCCGCGTGGTGGCCGGGCGGGCGCGAGAGTGCGAAGGCACTGCGCGCACCGCTGGCGACGTCAGCGGCAGCGGCCAGCGCACAGGCTGCGCCGCCGCGCGCAGCGGCCCAGGTGCCTGCCGTGAGCGGTGAGCCTGAATCGAAGCTGAACAGGCCCAGGCGCGCCGCAAAGTTGGTGGGCAACACATCATTGCGAAAACCGTGGCGGTTGGGCAGCGGCCACACCGAGGGCAGGGCATCGCGCTGTGCATTGGCCGGGTCCATGGCCACCCACTCGGCCCACGCGCCGCGCAGAAAATCCAGGTACCGGGCGCTGTGCACGCGGCCGATGGCGGCGTCCAGCGCGGCGTCGTCCACCTCGGGCGTTTGCAGCGCACCGATCGGGCGGCGCTGCAGTTCGGCCAACACAAAATCGAGCCGAGCCGGCACCTCGTGGCAGGGCACCATGCGGCCCCGAAACATCTCTTGCTGACCGGCATGGGCGGCGTGGTGGGGGTTGTGGAAAGTTTTCATGGCAGTCGTTCAGCCCAACGCCTTGAACGACTGCAGCGCAGAGAGCGGCGTGAAGTCGCCTGCGCGCTTCTCTTTCATCGCCGTGATCGCCTCGCGCACATGCGCGTTGCTCCACACCGCGCCCTGCAGCCAGCCCATCTGGCGCAGGCTGTCCTCCACCGAGTGGTCACGCGCGTAGTTCACCGCCTGTTTGGTGCCCCAGATGGCCACCGGCGGTTTGGACGCAATCTCTTTGGCGCACTGCAGCGCGGCGGCCACCGTGGCTTCGTACGTGTCGAACACCTCGTTGACCAGGCCGTGGGCCAGTGCCTTGCTCGCGCTCAGGCGGCGCCCGGTGTAAGCCAGCTCCTTCACCACCGCCAGCGGGATCAGCTTGGGCAGGCGCTGCAGCGTGCCCACGTCGGCCACCATGCCGATGTTGATTTCCTGGATGCAGAAGAAGGCGTCGGCTGACGCATATCGGATGCAGGCGGCGGTGACCATGTCGACCGCGCCGCCGATGCACCCGCCCTGGATGGCGCAGATCACCGGCATGCGCAGGTTCTCCAGCTTGGTGAAGGTGGCCTGCATGTCGGTGAGCAGGTCGAAGATCGCGGCGCGGCCTTCTGCGCTCTGGTCGTCCATGCTGATGGCGCCCGCGAACGTTTCAAGCGACATGCCCGCGCTGAAGTGTTTGCCGGTGCTGCTGATGACCAGGGCGCGTGCCGTGCCTGCGTTGTGCAGCTGGGTCAGCACCTCGTCGAGCTCGCGCCAGAAGGCCGGGTTCATGGTGTTGAGCTCGGCCGGGCGGCTCAGCACCAGGTGGGCGACGTCATCCGTCAAGCTCAGGGAAAAGCAGGTCGTTGCGGTCATGGCGGGCCTTGTCTCGTGGTGGGGGTGGAGCGGATTCACTGTAGACCTGCGGCACGCTGCCGTCTGTCCCGGGCTTGACGAGTTTGCCCACGCGCACGCCCAGCAGGCGGATGCGCCGGGAGAGGTCCACCCGTTTGAGGCACAGCCCCGCCTGGCGGCGGATGGTGGCTGCGTCGGCGGTGAAGCTGCCCAGCGTCACGTCGCGCGTGACGCTCTGGAAGTTGTCGTAGCGCAGCTTGATGCCGATGGTCTTGCCCAGGTAGCCCTTGTTGCCCAGGTCGGCGGCCACCTGTTCGCACAGGCGTGTGAAGATCGCGCCGAGCTCGGCGCGGTCGCGCACAGCGTGCAGATCGCGCTCGAAGGTGGTCTCGCGGCTCATGCTCACCGGTTCGCTCTCGGTCTGCACCGGTCGATCATCGCGACCCCATGACACCTCGTGCAGCCAGGCGCCGTAACTCTTGCCGAAGTGGTCGATGAGCCAGCCGCGCTCGTGCCGCGCCAGTTCGCCGATGGTGTGGATGCCGTGGCCCTGCAGCTTCTCGTCGGCCTTGGGGCCCACGCCGTTGATCTTGCGGCAGGGCAGGGGCCAGATCAGCGTTTGCAGGTCGTCGGTCTGCACGATGCTGATGCCGTTGGGCTTGTTGAACTCGCTGGCCATCTTGGCGATGAGCTTGTTGGGCGCCACGCCAATGGAACAGGTGAGCCCGGTGGCCTGGAAGATGCTCTTCTGGATCAAGCGCGCCAGCACCCGTCCACCCTCGCGCTGACCGCCCGGCACGTAGGTGAAGTCGATGTACACCTCGTCCACACCCCGGTCTTCCACCACCGGCGCGATCTCGCGGATGGTGCTTTTGAACAGGCGCGAAATGCGGCGCACCTCTTCAAAGTCCACCGGCAACAGGATGGCCTGCGGGCACAGCTTGGCGGCCTTCATCAGCCCCATGGCCGAGCCCACGCCGAACTGACGCGCTGCGTAAGTTGCGGTGGTGGCCACGCCTCGCCCGGTGTAGCCGGCCAGGCGTGGGAAAAAATCGACCGGTATGTGATCCAGGCTGTCGGTGGCCCATTCGCGGTCCGGGTAGGTTTCGCGCAGGCGCTGCAGCAGGTCATCTTCGCGCCGCCGCCCGCCGCCGATCACCACCGGCAGGCCCTTGAGCTGCGGGTAACGCAGCAACTCCACCGACGCAAAAAACGCGTCCATGTCCAGGTGGGCAATGCGCCGGGGCAGGGTCGGTTCGGTTGAGGCATCCACGCGGTCGAGCATAGCGGGATTACCATGGTGCGAGCTGCGGGCCACCGGCCTGCACACGCCTTGTGGAGGACTTTTCATGAACACCATCGCACGTTTCATCACTGCTCTGCTCATTGCCGCCGGCATTGCCATCGCCGGCTTCGCCGTGAGCCAGGGTCTTGAGCGCTTTCGCATGTCGGACCGCTCGGTCACGGTCAAGGGGCTGGCCGAAAAAGACGTCGAGAGCGACTTCGCTGTGTGGACGCTGTCGTTCCGCCGTGCAGGCAACGATTTCAGCGGTGTGCAGCAGGCGCTCGCGAATGACCGCGACAAGGTGTCCGCCTTTTTGAAAGAACGCGGTTTCACAGAGGCCGAGGTGGAAGCCAAGCCGCTGCAGGTGCAAGACCTGTTCACCCGCGAGTACGCGCAGGGCAACCAGCCGTTTCGCTTCAACGGCACGGGTCAAGTGCTGGTGAAGTCGCCGCGGGTGACCGAGGTGGAAGCCGCGGCCCGTGCGGTGGACCCGTTGATTCAGGCCGGTGTGCAGTTGGGTGGTGAGAATGAAGGTGGCCGCAGCGGCCCGCGCTACCAGTTGCGCGGTTTCAACGATGTGAAAGCCCCGCTGCTCGCCGAAGCCACGCGCAACGCACGCGAGCAAGCCGACAAGTTCGCAGCCGAAGCGGGTGCCGAACTCGGCCCGCTGAAAAACGCCAACCAGGGCGTGATCCGCATCACCGGCGACGACGGCAACGACTTCGACGACGGCAGCTCGCGCATGAAGCGGTTGCGCGTGGTCAGTACTTTCGAATACGAGCTGAAGTGAGTCCGGCTCAGATCGCCTTCTGAATCAGCCAGCCCTGAAACAGGTACGGCAGGCGCGGGCCGACCTGTTCGGGCACGCCACCCCTGTTTTCCACACTGATCGCCAGCTTCGTCACGTCCGCCAGCGAGCCCTCTTTCGCCGGCAGCTGCAGCGTTTTGAACTTGCTCTCGATCACGCCCAGCGAGCGCGGGGGCTTGTCGGCTGAGAGCGCCCACAGCTGCATGCTGTCCTCACGCCCTTCCTTCACCTCGTTGAGCCGCTGCACCTGCAACACACCGGCCTGCGGGTCCATGGTCACCAGCAGGGCCGGCAGTTCCTGCGCGTCGAGCAGCACCGACACGTAGCGCACCTGCGGCGTGACCGCCAGGCGCTCCTGCAAGTGCACGATCTGCGCCTTGAGCTGTTCGTACATGCTGGCCGTGGTGGCCGCGCCCACCAGCAGCACCAGCGCCAGCACCACGCTGATGCCCAGCCACAACTTCGAGGTGCGGGGCTTGAGCGCTGGCTCGGGTGTCTTCATGACAGAGCCGTTGGAAAGGTGCCCGGCAACAAGATCGCCTTGTCCACGGTCTCGATATTGGTGTGGCCGCAGAAGGCCATGGTGAGGTCGAGTTCGCGGTGGATGATCTGCAGGCACTTGGTCACGCCTTCTTCGCCCATGGCGCCCAGCCCATACAGGAAAGGTCGGCCGATGTAGACACCGCGTGCGCCCAGCGCTCTGGCCTTGAGCACGTCTTGCCCGCTGCGGATGCCGCCATCCATGTGCACCTCGATCTGGCTGCCGACGGCATCCACGATGGTCGGCAAGGCTTCGATGCTGCTCTGGGCTCCGTCGAGCTGGCGCCCGCCGTGGTTGCTCACGATCAGCGCGTCGGCGCCCGAGGCCACGGCCAGCTTCGCATCCTCCACGTCCTGAATGCCTTTGAGGATGAGCTTGCCGCCCCAGCGCTTCTTGATCCACTCCACGTCGCCCCAATTGAGCGCAGGGTCGAACTGCGTGGCCGTCCAGGCAGAAAGGCTGCTCATGTCGGCCACACCGCTCACATGGCCGACGATGTTGCCGAACTGCTTGCGTTTCGTGCCCAGCATCCCCAGCGCCCAACGCGGCTTGGTGGCGATGTTGATCATGTTGGCAATGGTCAGCTTGGGCGGGGCTGACAGGCCGTTCTTCAAATCCTTGTGGCGCTGACCGAGGATTTGCAGGTCCAGCGTGAGCACCAGCGCAGCGCAGTTGGCGGCCTTGGCGCGGTCGATCAGGCGCTCGATGAACGCGCGGTCTTTCATCACATACAACTGAAACCAGAATCCTTCACCCGCGTGCTGCGCCACGTCTTCGATGGAACAGATGCTCATGGTGGAGAGCGTGAATGGAATGCCCATCTTTTTGGCGGCTCGCGCCGCCAGGATCTCGCCGTCGGCGTGCTGCATGCCGGTCAGGCCGGTGGGCGCAATCGCCACCGGCATCGCCACCTCCTGCCCCACCATGGTGGTGCGGGTGCTGCGGTTCTCCATGTTCACCGCCACGCGCTGGCGCAGCTTGATTTTCTGGAAGTCTTCGGTGTTGGCGCGGTAGGTGCCTTCGGTCCAGGAGCCGCTGTCGGCGTAGTCGTAGAACATGCGCGGTACCCGCTTTTGGGCGAGCACGCGCAGGTCTTCGACGGTGGTGATGACGGTCATGGAGTCTCCAGTGTTGTTGGGGCAGTTGCTGGTGTCATGGTAGCGGGGCACCCGCGACTTGGCTTGTGAAAGCAGGACAGCCCGGATTGAAATTTTTGGTGTCGCAGCTCAGACAGCGGCTGGCAGGCACCGCGCCCGCTCGAGCTCGTCCAGCGGCTCCAGCCAGCCCAACTGCTGTTCCAGCACCGCCAGCGTGGCCTCGGACGCGTCGGCGCCGCGCGCCTGGCGCGCAGTGATGCGTTCCCTCAGCACGGTCAGTGGCGCTTCGGCCGCGAGGACATGGAACGGGCATCCAGCGGTCTGGGCCATCTCGGCGAAAGCGTCGCGTTCGTGGCGGCGCAGAAAAGCTGCGTCCACCAGCACCGACCAGCCATCTTGCAGCAGATGCCCTGCACGCTCCAGCAGGTGGGCATAGGTGTCGGTGTGCGCTTGCGGGCTGTACAGGCCGGTGTTCAGGCCCGAGCCGCTGGCCTGCGTAGCACTCAGGCCGTGCAGGCGCTTGCGCTCCACATCGGAACGCAGGCGGATGGCGCGGCCGCTGGGTTCGGCCAGCAACCAGCGGCTGGAGGCCCAGGTCTTGCCGCTGCCCGAGAGGCCGTGGGTGATGACGAGTTGTGGTGCGGGTGGTTGCGCGATGCGCAGCGCCAGCGCGGTGTAGGCGCGTGCCTCGTCCACGCAAGCGTCTTGGTCGGCACCCGCCTGCGTGCTGCGGATCACCGCCACCTTGGCCCGAACCAATGCACGGTACACCGCAAAGAACGGCAGCACGTCGGGCGCGGTGGTGTCGCCGCTGGCGTCCAGCCAGGCGCTCATCAGGCCGTTGGCCAGGCCCGGCTGGCCGTGGTCGAGCAGGTCCATCCAGATGAAAGCCATGTCGCTGGCCACGTCAATCCAGCGCAGCGCGTCGTTGAACTCGATGCCGTCGAAGGGCACCACCTCTTCGCCAATCAACACCAGGTTGGCCAGGTGCAGGTCGCCGTGGCCTTCGCGCACGCGACCGCTGGCCAGGCGCTGGTCGAGCAGCGGTTCGAGTGCTGCAAAGCGTGATTCGGTCCACTGGCTCAACTGGTCGATCTGTGAGGGATCGCCAGCGCCAGTCAAACCGCTACGCAGGGTGCCGAGGTTGTCGCGCGCAAAGGCCAGCACATCGATGGCTCGTCCCCAAGGGCCATCGGGCCAAGCCACCGCAGCCCGGGTTTGAAACGAGGCCATGTGCCGCGCCAGCGAGCCCAGGTGTTCGGGCGTCAAGGCGCCGCGCGCGCAGAGGTGGTCCAGACGCTGGTCTTCATTGAAACGGCGCATGTGCACCGCCCACTCGACGGCGCTGTCCTCGTCTTCGCCCGGCGTGCCCCAGCGGGGCTGGTCGGTCGTGCCCACGATGGGCACGGCGTTCAGGTACAGATGGGTGGCCGGGTCGCTGGTTTCGAAGCGCCGGTTGAGCCGTACCTCGGCCTGGCAGGCCGCGCGGCGCAGGGCGAGCGTGCCGAAGTCCATGAAGGACAGGCGCACCGGTTTCTTGATCTTCCAGGCGTGTGCACCTGCCAGCAATACCCAGGCGCCGTGTGTTTCCACCAGATCCACCACTGGGTGCCCACGGCGGGCGAGCTTCAGCAAGGCGTTGATGAGTGCCGGTTGCGGTGTGGTCATGGCGACACAGTGTAGGTCGCGGACAAACGGCGGAACCGCGTGAGTGCTGGCACAGTCAAAGGCCGCATGAAGTTCAAAACCCCCTTGGTGGTACTGGCGCTGGCTGCGTCAGGTGTTGCCTGGTCTGCCGAGCTCTACCGGTGGACCGACGATGGCGGCCGCGTGTACTACGGTGCCTTGGCCGATGTACCGCAACGCTACGCCCACCGGGCCGTGCCCGCCAGCACACCCTTGCCGCCCGGCACGACAGCCTGCGAGGCGCGCTGGCATGCCTTTGCCGCCAGTGCAGCGTGCTTTGACCAGTACCGCCTGGTCGGTGGTGGCCTCAAGCCGGAGGCGTTCGAGCGCTGCACCGAGGTGCCGCAGCCCGACTGCAACTGACGCCGGCGCTCAGGCCAGTCGGGCGCGGTGGCGTGCGATCTGGTGGAGCACCTGCGCCGGTGCCGTGCCGCCCAGCGTGTTGCGGGCGTTCAGCGAGCCGCGCAGGCTCAGGCACTCGTACACGTCCTTTTCAATCGAGGCGTTGAAACCCTGCAGCACGGCCAGCGGCAGTTCGGAGAGGTCGCAGTTGTGCGACACGGCCGCCTTCACGGCGTGGGCCACGGTCTCGTGGGCGTCGCGAAACGGCAGGCCCTTTTTCACCAGGTAGTCGGCCAGGTCGGTGGCGGTGGCGTAGCCTCGTCTGGCCGCTTCTTCCATGGCCACGGCGTTGACCGTGATGCCGCCTTCTTTCACGCCTGTGGCCGGATTGAGCTGGCCGCCCACCATCTCCACAAAGATGCGCAGCGTGTCCTTCAAGGTGTCCACCGTGTCGAACAGCGGCTCCTTGTCTTCCTGGTTGTCCTTGTTGTAGGCCAGCGGCTGGCCTTTCATGAGCGTGATCAGACCCATGAGGTGGCCAACCACGCGGCCGGTTTTGCCGCGCGCGAGTTCGGGCACGTCGGGGTTTTTCTTCTGCGGCATGATCGACGAGCCGGTGGTGAAGCGGTCGGCGATCTTCACGAAGCCGAAGTTCTGGCTCATCCACAAAATCAGCTCTTCGCTGAAGCGGCTGATGTGCACCATGCACAGCGAAGCCGCAGCGGTGAATTCAATGGCGAAGTCGCGGTCGCTCACGCCGTCCAGGCTGTTCTGGCACACCTGCGGCTCGCCGCGCTCGTCCACCATGCCCAGGCTGCGCGCCACGCGCTCGCGGTCCAGCGGGTAGGTGGTGCCGGCCAGCGCGGCCGAACCCAGTGGCAGGCGGTTGGTGCGGCGGCGCACGTCGACCAAGCGCTCGGCGTCGCGCGAGAACATTTCCACATAGGCCAGCAGGTGGTGCGCGAAGCTCACCGGCTGCGCCACCTGGAGGTGCGTGAAGCCCGGCAGGATCACGTCCACGTTTTTCTCGGCCACGTCCACCAGCGCACCTTGCAGCTCGCCCAGCAGCGGGATGATGAGGTCGATCTCGCTGCGCAGCCACAGGCGCACGTCGGTGGCGACCTGGTCGTTGCGGCTGCGCCCGGTGTGCAGGCGCTTGCCGGCATCACCCACCAGTTGGGTCAGGCGGGCTTCGATGTTGAGGTGCACGTCTTCCAGATCGAGCTTCCAGTCGAAGTCGCCAGCTTCGATCTCGGACGTGATTTGCGCCATGCCCTGCTGGATGGACGCCAGGTCGGCAGCGCCGATGATGTCTTGTGCCGCCAGCATCTCGGCGTGGGCGAGGCTGCCGGTGATGTCGGCCTGCCAGAGGCGTTTGTCGAAGAAGACGCTGGCCGTGTACCGCTTGACCAACTCGCTCATCGGCTCCGAGAATAGGGCTGACCAGGCTTCGGATTTCTTGTCGAATTGGTTGGTGGACATGGTGTTGCCAGCGGCGGTGGGGAACAAGGAAGCAGCGGTAAACC
>JBBQKZ010000135.1:0-10083 GCA_038327405.1 Burkholderiales bacterium
CGGCGATCTCGGCGGCACTCGCGGCCAATTGATTCGCCTGGCGCGCGGCGTCCGCACTCTGGCGCACGGTGCTGGTGAGCTGTTCCATGCTGGCCGCGGTCTCTTCCAGGTTGCTCGCCGCCTGCTCGGTGCGCGCGCTCAAGTCCTGGTTGCCCGAGGCAATCTCGCCGCTCGCATGTCCCATCGCCGCTACGCCGCCGCGGATGTCACGCACCATGTCGGTGAGGGCGTGCTGCATGCGCTGCACACCGGCCAGAACCCGGGCCGTTTCGTCCGTGCCCCGCACCTGCACTGCGACCGACAGGTCACCAGCGGCCACACGATCAATAGCACGCTCTGCCGCGTCCAGCGGACGCGTGATGCGCACACCGATCGCATAGCCCAGTGCCATCGCAAGGGTCAGCACCGCCAAAGCGACGGTGGCGGTGAGCACCACGGCGCGCTGCTGCAGTTCTGCCAGCTGGCCCACCATGGCATCGGCCCGCGCGCTTACCGCATCACTGATTTCACCAAAGGCACCATCAGCTGCACGCACATCGGCCTTGGCGGGTTCCATGGCCTGATTGGCCCGCCATGGGTCGTTGATTTCGCCACGCATGATGCCCACGTGAATGAGCTCGACAGCATCGCGATAGCGGTTGACGCCAGCTTGCATCCGCTCCAATGCCGCCAGTTCTGCGGGGCGCAGCAACGGCTCAAGCACGGTCATGCGCTGCAAGCCTCCTGCCACCTGTTCTCTCCAGGTCTTGTGGTACCGCTCCAACGCCGCGTCGTCGGCCAGATTGAGAAACATGTCTTTCTCGTAGCGGCGCATATTGCCGACATCAGCACGCAGCTCCCCAAGCGTGCGCACGGCACTGACTTCCATCAGCACCAGTTGCTGACCTGCGGCCACCGCGCGCTGAAGACCAAACAAGGCTGCCGCAGCAACCACCACGATGCCCAAGGCGCACAACCCCAACAAAAGCGCCAGTTTCGCGCGCACCGAAATGTGGGAAAGCCAATTCATGAAACGTCCTGACAACAAGCCATGTGCCCCGGCGGGGCCTTCAGATGTTTTTCGGATCCCCGGCGCCAGACTTGAGCGCAAGCGATCAATGGAACTTGCAGAATGCCTGATATGGTTGGTGCAGATGCTCCTCAATCGATAGCTGATGTGTCATTTTCATGACACCGGGGCGCTGACCTTGTCGCAAGGGACAAGCCTTGGCGGCACCGGGGCGCCTGGGAGGCGCATGTATAAACAACCGCCCATGAACAAAAACCTCTGGCTGCTGGCCGCCGCGCAAGGCCTGTTTCTCACCAACAACGTGGTCTTCATCGCCATCAACGGCCTGGTGGGTCTGTCGCTGGCGCCGCTGGGCTGGATGGCCACGCTGCCGGTGATGGGCTACGTGGTGGGCGGCGCTCTGTCCACGCCGCTGGTGGCTCGCACGCAGAGTGCGTTCGGGCGCAAGGTGTCGTTCCAGATCGGCTTGCTGGTGGCCCTGGCCTCGGCCCTGCTGTGCGCTTGGGCGGTGATGGACCGCAACTTCTGGCTGCTGGTGACCGCCACCGTGATCGCGGGCTACTACAGTGCCAACGGCCAGCTCTACCGCTTCGCGGCGGCCGAACTCAGCGCGCCGGCGTTCCGCGAAAAGGCCATCTCGCTGGTGCTCGCCGGCGGGCTGGTGGGCGCGGTGCTCGGGCCCAACCTGGCCAGCCGCACGCGCACGCTGTTCGAGGTGCCTTTTGTGGGGGCCTATGTTTCACTGGCCGTGGTGGCCTTGCTGTCGCTCGGGGTGATGGCGTTCGTGCGCTTCCCGCCGGTGCCCCCCAAGGCTGCGAACGCCAACCCGGGCCGCCCGTTGAGCGTGATCATGCGCCAGCCGGTGTTCATCGTGGCCACCGCGGGCGCTGCGCTGGGCTACGGTGTGATGAACCTGCTGATGGCGGCCACGCCGCTGGCCATGCAGGTCTGCGGTTTCCCGTTCGAGGACGCGGCCCTGGTGCTCGAATGGCATGTGATCGGCATGTTCGCGCCGGGCTTCTTCACCGGGCACCTCATCAAACGTTTTGGTGTGCTCACCATCATGGGCACAGGGGTCGCGCTCAACGTGGCCTGCGTGGCCATTGCACTGTCGGGCGTGGAGCTGCACCAGTTCCTGATCGCGCTGTTCCTGCTCGGTGTGGGCTGGAACTTCCTGTTCACCGCCAGCACCACACTCTCGCTGCAGTCGTACCGTCCGGAGGAAAAAGACCGTGCACAGGCGGCCATCAACTTCTGCGTGTTCGCCACCATGGCACTCACCTCGTTCGCCTCGGGTGCGCTGGTGACCACGCAAGGCTGGCAATGGTTGAACCTGGGCTCTCTGCTGCCGCTGACGCTCACAGCGCTGGCCCTGGTCTGGCTCGCCTGGCGCGCTCGGCAGGCCCACAACCCGACCTGAAGGCGCTCAGGCGGCCCTCGGCTTGGGGGCCTGAACGTCCAGCCAGGCCTTGAGCGTGCCGAACACGGCCGACGGGTCGGCCTCGTTGAAGATCTCGTGGTACAGGCCTTCGAAGGCCTGCACGTGCACGGTGTTGCGCGGCGCAACGGCGGCGAACGCGCGACTGCCCTCCGGCCTGACCAGATGATCGTCACCGGCGTACATGAGCAAGGTCGGCACGCTCCAGCTGGGTGCGGCGGCCAGCACGAGAGGGCCGTTGCTGTCGATGAAACGCGCCAGCCGCGCCGAAATGCGGTCATGCACCCGGCGGTCTTTCTCGTACGCCGCGACCGTGGCCGGGTTGTGCGAGATCTTGCTCGGGTCAAGGCCGTTGGAGAGCGTCTTGTTGGGCGCGTAGCGGTACATCAGATCGATCAAGCGGCGCTGCACCATGCCCAGCCCGGCCTGCAAGGCGGGCGACGAGAGCACCAGGCCGTCGATCTTGCCCATGCCGCGCTGCACGAAGGTGGCCGTCACCAAACCGCCCATGCTGTGCCCCATGAGGATCAGCGGACAGGCCCAGGGTTCGGCGATGTGGCGCCGCGTGTCGTCGAGCACCTCGGCCAGGTCGTCGAGCAGTGCGTCATCGTCGGGCAAGGTGCCCTGCGCACCGCCGGAGTCGCCGTGGCCACGCTGGTCGAACGCGCGCACGACAAAACCCCAGTCGTTGAGGCGCCGCGCCACCGCGTCGTAGCGCCATGCGTGTTCACCCAGGCCATGCACGATGAGCACCACGCCGCGCGGGCGTCGGCGCATGGGCAACGGCCAGTCGTACAGGGCCAGGTTGAGGCCGTCGCGCAGGGTGAAGGGAGCCTGGGTCGTGTCGGTCATGGCGGCGCAGGAAAAGGGATGGCGAGGGCCGTGCTCAAGGCATGCGGGCGATCACCTGCGCCACGGTGGCGGTCAGGCGTTGGGCGTAGTCCAGGTGCAGGAACTCGTTGGGGCCGTGGGCGTTGCTCTTGGGGCCGAGCACACCGCACACCATCATCTGCGCGGTGGGAAATCCCTTGCTGAGCATGTTCATGAGCGGGATGGTGCCGCCCTGCCCGATGGTGCCGCAGTCGGCGCCGAAGTGGGCCTGTGAAGCGTCCTGCAAGGCGCTTTCGAACCACGGTGTGGTGGCTGGCGCGTTCCAGCCGCTGGCCGCGCCTCCACCGTCGAATGTGACCTTGGCCTGGTAAGGCGCGTTGTCTTCCAGCAGCGCCTTGAGCTCCTGCACGGCCGCCGGCGCGTCCACCAGCGGGGGCAGGCGCAGGCTCAGCTTGAACGCGGTGTAGGGCCGCAGCACGTTGCCGGCGTTGCGCATCTCGGGGAAGCCATCGGCGCCGGTGACGGACAACGTGGGCCGCCAGGTGCGGTTGAGCAGCGCGTCGACCGGGTCGGTGGTGGTGGGCAGCGCGAACACGGTGGAGCCGCCGCAGTCGTGGTGCGCCCAGGGGAACCGTTTGTAGATTTCATCGCCCAGAATCGCGGCCGTGACACGCGCCTGCTCGACACGCTCGGCCGGCACCTCGCAATGAAAGCTGGCGGGCAGCAGGCGGCCGGTGGCGCTGTCTTCCAGGCGGTCCAGCACCTGGCGCATGATGCGAAAGCTCGACGGCACCAGCCCCGAAGCGTCGCCCGAATGGATGCCTTCGGTGAGGATCTCGACCTTGAGCACGCCGCTGGCCATGCCCCGCAGGCTGGTGGTGAGCCAGAGCTGGTCGTAGTTGCCGGCGCCACTGTCCAGGCAGATCACCAGGCCCACGTCGCCCAGGCGCGGGCGCAGCGCGTCCACATACGGCAGCAGGTCGCCCGAGCCGCTTTCTTCACAGGTTTCGATCAGGCCGACGATGCGCGGGTGCGCCGCGCCCTGGGCCTTGAGCGCCTGCAGCGCTGCGATGCTGGCGTAAACCGCATAACCATCGTCGGCGCCGCCGCGGCCGTAGAGCTTGCCGTTGTCGATCTTCGGCGTCCACGGACCAAGGTCGCTGCGCCAGCCGGTGAACTCGGGTTGTTTGTCGAGGTGGCCGTACATCAGCACGGTCTGGCCGGACGACGGCGCCGGCGTGCCGTCCTTGCCCGCACTGGCGGGCACTTCGAAGAACAGCACCGGCGTGCGCGGCACGCCACGGGCGTCATCAAGCTGGATCACTTCGAACGTGAGGCCTTCGACCTTCTGCGCCTGCACCCAGTCGGCCGTACCGCGCAGCACACGGTCCAGCAGGCCGTGGCTGGCCCATTCGGGGTCGAACGCGGGGGACTTGGCGGGCACCTCGATGTAACGCACCAGCTCGGGAATGATGGTCTGGGTCCAGGCAGCGCCGATGTGGGCCTGCAAGGCTTCTGGATCGAGTGGGGGCAAGGCGTGGGGCAGGCGGGCGTTCATGGCGGCGGTCTCCAGGCGGCAAGCCCCGCGAAGACCGGAGCTCTACCCGTGCCAGTATAGGCAGAGCGGCACGTCCGTGCGCCACGGCTTGGCCATGGCCGACGGCGTGCGGTGCCTCAGCCGTGTGCAGAGCCCGACAGGCGGAATGTCCGCACCACATCGGCCAGGCGGCTGGCCTGGTCCTTCAGGCTCTCGGCTGCGGCAGCGCTCTCCTCCACCAGCGCAGCGTTCTGCTGCGTCATCTGGTCGAGCTGCGTCACCGCCACGTTGACCTGGCCGATGCCGTCGCTCTGCTCGCCCGCCGCTGCCGTGATCTCGCCAATGATGTCGGAGACGCGCTGCACCGAACCCACGATCTCGCTCATGGTCTGGCCCGCGTCGGCCACCAGTCTGGAGCCGGCTTCCACGCGGTCCACGCTGGCACCGATCAGGTTCTTGATTTCCTTGGCGGCTTCGGCGCTGCGCTGCGCCAGGTTCCTCACCTCGCCGGCCACCACCGCAAAGCCACGGCCTTGTTCGCCAGCGCGCGCGGCTTCCACCGCCGCGTTCAGCGCCAGGATGTTGGTCTGGAAGGCAATGCCGTCGATGACACCGATGATGTCGCTGATCTTCTTGCTGCTGTGGTTGATCTCGTCCATGGTGGTGACCACCTGGCCCACCACCTGGCCGCCGCGCACGGCGATCTCGGCGGCACTCGCGGCCAGCTGGTTGGCCTGGCGCGCCGCGTCCGCACTCTGGCGCACGGTGCTGGTGAGCTGCTCCATGCTGGCTGCGGTCTCTTCCAGGTTGCTCGCGGCCTGCTCGGTGCGCGCGCTCAGGTCCTGGTTGCCCGAGGCAATCTCTTGTGAAGCGGCTTCGATGCCGACGCTGGAGTTCTGCACCTGCCCCACCAGCGTGCGCATGGAGGTCTGCATCGCCGCCAGCGCGGCCATCAGGCTGTCGGGGTCGTTGACCGGGGGCGTGGCACCGCTCAGATCGCCGTCGGCGATGCGGCGCAGCGCGGTGCGCGCGGCAGCGGGATCGCCGCCGATTTCACGTTTGAGCGTGCGACGCAGCATGACACCCAGCACAACCGCCACGGCCAACGCCAGCAACGCCAGCGCAACGGCCACGGTGCGCGCGCGATCGGCGCCTGCGTTGACGGCTTGGTGTGTCCGGGACGAGAGTTCCTGGGAAGACTTGCCCAGCGCCAGCAGTTCGCCGCGCAGCTTGCGCCAGGCCGGCGTTTCTTCCGCGTTGAGCATCTGCACCGCATCGGGCACGCTGGTCTTGACCAGGGCAAGCACCTTGTCCTGCGCCTCGGCCTGAGCCGCACGCAGCCCGGCCAGCGGCGCGAGCGTGGCCGCAGTGGGGGTGCCGGCCGCTGCGGCCTGGGTGGCCTGGTAAGCGGTATCGAACGCGGCGCGCGCGCTCTCCAGGTTCTTGTAGGCCTGGGGGTTGGCTGGATCGAGCAGGATGTTGCGCAGCGCCTGGCCCATCTGCAGACCCTGTGCATACATGTCCTGCAGGCCACTGGCCGTGGCCTGTTCGGTGTTGATGTAGCGGTCGAACTGCGACTGGGTCTGCGACAGCGACCAGATGCTGGCGCCAAGACCTGCGACGAACAAGACGGCCGGGGCGATGAAGGCGGTGATGAGGCGTTGGTTGAAGTTCATTCGGCTGTGCAGGTTTTCCAAAGATCGATCAGCTCAAGGCGTGCGCGCCCGGCAGGCGGAACACCCGCACCACCTCGGCCAGGCGGCTGGCCTGGTCCTTCAGGCTCTCGGCGGCCGCCGCGCTCTCTTCGACCAGCGCAGCGTTCTGCTGCGTCATCTGGTCGAGCTGGCTCACGGCCGCATTCACCTGGCCGATGCCTTGCGACTGTTCCTGGGCGGCGGTGGTGATGTCGTTGATGAAGACCGACACCTTCTCCGCGTTGGCCACGATCTCGCCGATGGTGCTGCCGGCCTGGGCCACCAGCCGGGAGCCGATTTCCACCTTGCCCACGCTGGCTTCGATCAGGACCTTGATTTCCTTGGCAGCCTGAGCGCTGCGCTGTGCCAGGCTGCGCACCTCGGCGGCCACCACGGCAAAGCCCCGTCCCTGTTCGCCGGCCCGCGCCGCTTCCACCGCGGCGTTGAGAGCCAGGATGTTGGTCTGGAACGCAATGCCGTCGATGACACCGATGATGTCGCCGATCTTCTGGCTGCTGTGGTTGATCTCGTTCATGGTGGTGACCACCTGGCTCACCACCTGGCCGCCGCGCACCGCCACCTCGGCGTTGACCACCGCCATCTGCGTGGCCTGGCGCGCCGAGTCGGCGCTCTGGCGCACGGTGCTGTTGATCTGGTCAATGCTGGCTGCGGTCTGCTGCAGATTGCTGGCGGCCTGCTCGGTGCGCGCGCTCAAGTCCTGGTTGCCGCTGGCGATTTCTTCGCTGGCCGTGCCGATGCTGTCGGTGCTGTTGCGCACCTCGCCCACGATGCGCGAAAGCGACGCCTGCATGCCGCCCAGGGCCAGCATGAGGGATCCGAGTTCGTCCTTGCCCGTGACGTGCACCGCATGGGTCAAATCACCCTGGGTGATGGCTGTGGCCAGACGCTGTGCTTCGTCCAGCGGCTGGCAGATGCTCTGCATGTTGGCCAGCGTCGTGGGCACCACGACCAGGGCGGCCAGCGCCACAGCCACACCGAAGATGAGCAGGGTCTGGGCGTTGATGTCTTTCTCTTCCTGTTGCAAGGTGGCGGCCTCGACCTTGAGCACCTCTTCCACCCGCTTGAGGTTGGCCAGGATGCCGGCGTACTGCTCGTGCGCGCGAGCCAGCATGCGGTTGGCCACCGTGGCGGTGTCGTAGCCGTTGTCGGCCAGCTGGCGCGTGACCGGCTCCACCGCGTTGGCGTAGGCCGTGAGCTGTTCCTTCATCTCGCGGACCACGACGTTGTCGCCGTCTTCCTCGCCCACCAGCATGTGGTCCATCTGTGCCAGGGCAGCGTCGCGAGCGCCCTGCCACTGGGTCTTGGCCTTGGCCACTTCTTCGGGCTTCTCGTAGCCGATGATCATGTCTTTCTCATAGCGGCCCATGTCGCCCAGCGCCACCTGCAGGCGCGACAAGGTCAACGTCTCTTCAAAGGCGTGATCGACAAATTCCACGCTCAAGTCGTGCAGCCGGTTCATGCCCCACAGGCCGGCGCCGCCGATCATGGTCAGCAGGACCAGAACGACGCCGATGGCGCCCATCATTCGGGTGCGGATGGAAAACTGGCGCATCAGTGCTTGCATGATCTGTCGTCTTGAAAGAGTGAATGGAGCGGCAAGGTGCGGTCAGCGCACACCTTCCGTGCGAAAGACCTTGATGACGTCGGTCAGGCGAGTGGCCTGTTCCTGGAGGCTCTCGGCCGCGGCCGAGCTCTCTTCGACCAGCGCAGCGTTCTGCTGCGTCATCTGGTCGAGCTGGGTCACGGCCACGTTGACCTGGCCCACACCACTGGCCTGCTCCCCACTGGCGGCGGTGATCTCGCCAATGATGTCGGCCACACGCCGCGCGTTGATCACCACCTCGTCGATGGTGCTGCCGGCTTCGGCCACCAGCCGCGTGCCGGCCTCGACCGTGTCCACGCTGGCGCCGATCAGGCCCTTGATTTCCTTGGCAGCCTGCGCACTGCGCTGCGCCAGGCTGCGCACCTCGGCGGCCACCACGGCAAAGCCCCGTCCCTGTTCGCCGGCCCGCGCCGCTTCCACCGCGGCGTTGAGTGCCAGGATGTTGGTCTGGAACGCAATGCCGTCGATGACACCGATGATGTCGCCGATCTTCTGGCTGCTCTGGTTGATCTCGTTCATGGTGGCCACCACCTGACCCACGATTTGGCCGCCGCGCCCAGCCACGTCGGCGTTGGTCACGGCCATCTGGCTGGCCTGGCGTGCCGAGTCGGCACTCTGGCGCATCGAACCGTTGAGCTGTTCCATGCTGGCCACCGTGGTCTGAAGGCTGCTGGCAGCCTGCTCGGTGCGAGCAGACAGGTCGCTGTTGCCGCTGGCGATCTCACGACTGGCGGACTCGATGTGGGTCGCCGTGGACTGAACCGACGCCACCACCACCTGCATGCGCTGCAATGCCGACTGCAAGGCCAGGCCACCAGGGGTGGTGGCCGCCAGATGTTCGACGTCCAGGGCGATGCCATCGCTCTGGTCCACCGCCTTCACCATGCGCACCAGCTCGGCGCCTTCGCGCGCGGTGCGGCCCATGGCCACCGCCAGCACCACCTCCAGTCCTGTCTGGATCACCACATACGCGGCATGCAGCATGACGCGCCAGAAATTGGCCTCGGTGGTGCAGTAGAAACCCAGGCCCATGGCCTGGAGTCGGTCGAACAGCACGTGGTGCACCGCAAACAGGCCGGCGGCGAAAACGATCGGCCGCCAGTCCAGGTAGACCAGCAACAACGCCAGCGTGACGAACACGCCGAAGTGAAACTCCAGCTCACCGTGTGCCAGCTGGATCTGCAAGGCCACCAGCGCCACCTGCGAAAAGGCCAGCACGAGACTGGAGCCCAGGGTGCCACGCGCCAACAGGAACGCGGCCGTCCCAATGCCCATCAGCACCAGCGCACCGACGATGCCCAGCGTGGGCTCGTAGTACTGAAAGCCGATGAGCACCGCTGCCGCAGCACTCAGGGCAATGGCGGCCAGCATGACCTTGTCGCCCAGGATGGCCTGGCTGTTGACAGGGTTGTCGTCGTGGATGGATCGGGAAT
Organism: Burkholderiales bacterium; assembly: GCA_038327405.1. Lineage (GTDB taxonomy): Bacteria > Pseudomonadota > Gammaproteobacteria > Burkholderiales > Burkholderiaceae_C > Hydrogenophaga. The sequence continues at coordinate 9,567 of JBBQKZ010000135.1, forward strand.
AGGACACAAAGGCTTTCGTGGTGTGGCTGGGTCAGGCGATCAGAAACTTTCCCAGTCACCTTCGGCGCCGGCAGCGACCGGGGAACGGGATGCCACGGGCGCAGGGCGCATGGCGGGAGCAGGGTTCACTGGTTTGGGGCTTGCGTCGCTGGTCGTCACCGGCCTGGATGCAAGCGGCTTGGTGTTGACCGGCTTCAGGCCCACGGACCTGAGGCTGGCGGGCTTGAGGGCCACTGCCTCGAAGGGGCTCGCCGGCTTGGCCACCGCCACCGCAGCCGGTGCGCTGTGGGCCTGCGATGAATCGATGCGGAAAATCTTGATCACTTCGGTGAGGCGCGCGGCCTGGTCCTTCAGGCTCTCGGCTGCGGCGGCGCTCTCCTCCACCAGCGCCGCGTTCTGCTGCGTCATCTGGTCGAGCTGCGTCACGGCCACATTCACCTGACCAATGCCGTCGCTCTGCTCGCCCGCCGCTGCCGTGATCTCACCGATGATGTCGGAGACGCGCTGCACCGAGCCC
>JBBQKZ010000136.1:0-10055 GCA_038327405.1 Burkholderiales bacterium
CGATGGCCTGACCAAGACCAAGGCCTTCGTGGTGCTCAAGAGCGGAGTGCAAGCCACCGAGGCCGAGCTGCAGGCCTTCGTGAAAGAAAAGCTCGCGCCCTACAAGTACCCCAGGTTCATCGAGTTCCTGCCTGAACTGCCCAAAACAGCCACCGGCAAGATTCAGCGTTTCCGGCTGCGTGAGCGCGAGGCGCCCGCCCGTTGAGGCGTGAGCGGCTGCTCAACCCACTTCCAGTGCCGTCAGTCCGTACAGGCGTGAAACCGCCAGCTGCGGTGCCGGGCCGCGGTACATGCGGGCGGTGGGAAAGGTGGCTTCCATGCCCTGCCGCAGGGCCAGCCGGGTGGCCAGGGCATTGCTCTCGGGCACGTCCATGAAGACCGGTTCGGCCCGGGGCACCCGCGCGCACAGCGCATCGAAAAGGGCATCTGCGATGGCCGGCGTATCGGCACACAGCGGCGCCAGCTTGAAGCCCTCCACACAGGCCCTGATGACGCCATAACCCCGCAAATCACCGTCTTGCCACCAACCCAGCGCGTGGCTTTGCGGCAGCTGGGTCCACGCCTGCAAGAACGCCGCACGCGGCGCGGGGTGGAAAGCGCGGTCGTACGCGGCCAGCGCATCGAACGGCACGACCGCCAGCGGCACCAGATGCCCATGGTTGGCCAACAGCGCCTCTCGGCCCCAACCCTTGTAGCGCACGTTGTGCCAGGCCAGTTCAAAGCCGGAACGGTGGTAGTTGTCCTGCTGGGCCACCACGCCGTCCAGCCCCACCACACAGCCTTTGGCATGCTCCAGCGAGGCGCCCCAGATCGCGATGCCCAGACCGTGTCCGCGCAGCAGCGGATCGACGATGTAGAAACCCAGAAACGCGTAGCTGCTGCTGTAGCGAACGCAGGAGATGGAGGCCACCGGCCCCTCGCCCAGCCACCCCATGAAGTACCCCTGCGGATCGATCCCGTAGAAGGGATCCAGGTCGTGCAACCCGGGGTTCCAGCCCTCCCGGGACGCCCAGCCGATCGCCGTGGCCAGGTGGTTGCGGGTCATGCGGCGGATCTGGTAGGACGTGGCTGGCACTCTTTGCTCCTGGGGGTATGGCGCTGATCACAGCCCAAACCCGTCATCCCAGCCATACTGCATTGGCACTATCTTGAAATCCAGACGCAAAAAAGCCGGCGACGAGCCGGCTCTCTGGATGGCGCAGACGGCGCGTCGATTCAGGTTTCCTTGGAAATCTTGATGCTCGGGAACTTGTTCGAGAAGTCCTTGGCCTTGGCCGCGATCTTGATGGCCAGCTGGCGCGCCACCGATTTGTAGAGGCCGGCGATCTCGCCATCGGGGTCGGCCACCACGCTGGGCATGCCGCTGTCGGCCTGCACGCGGATGCTCATGTTCAGCGGCAGCGCGCCCAGGTAGTCCATGCCGTACTCGGCGGCCATGTTCTTGCCCCCGTCAGCGCCGAAGATGTGCTCCACATGACCGCACTTCTCGCACACGTGCACCGCCATGTTTTCCACGATGCCCAGGATGGGCACACCCACCTTCTCGAACATCTTGATGCCCTTGCGCGCGTCGAGCAGGGCGATGTCCTGCGGCGTGGTGACGATCACCGCGCCGGTGAGCGGCACGCGCTGGCTCAAGGTGAGCTGGATGTCGCCGGTACCCGGGGGCATGTCGACGATCAGATAGTCGAGGTCTTTCCAGTTGGTCTGGCGCAGCAGCTGCTCCAGGGCCTGCGTGGCCATGGGGCCGCGCCAGATCATGGCTTCGTCGCGGTCGATCAGGAAGCCGATCGAGATCACCTGCACGCCGTAGTTCTCCAGCGGTTCCATGGTCTGGCCGTCAGCGCTTTCAGGCCGGCCTTCCACGCCCATCATCATGGGCTGGCTCGGACCATAGATGTCGGCGTCCAGAATGCCGACCTTCGCACCTTCGGCCGACAGCGCCAGCGCCAAGTTGACCGCCGTGGTGCTCTTGCCCACGCCACCCTTGCCCGAGGCCACGGCAATGATGTTCTTCACGTTGGGCATGACCTGCACGCCGCGCTGCACGGCGTGGGCCGTGATCTTCATCGTCATGTTGACCGACACGTTGTCCACGCCCGGCACCGACTTGGCTGCAGCAATCAGCGCCTTGCGAAACACCGGCATCTGGCTCTTGGCAGGGTAGCCCAGCTCCACATCGAAGGACACATCGCCGTCGGTGGTTTGCAGGTTCTTCAGCGCCTTGCTGGTGACGAAGTCGCGTCCGGTGTTCGGATCGATGACGGCTTGCAGCGCGCTCAGCAGCGCCTGGGAATCAACGGACATGGGAAAACTCGCTTCAGAGGGGGGTGGGGGTATCGGGTCGGGCTGAAGTCTAACGCCCCACCCTGACCGGGGTCATTCACACAATCGCCATGAGGACATACGCAAGCCGACGCCCTAAAATCGCGGGTTCCCCAGAAGAAAGCCCATCCCATGAGCCAGCGACGCCTGTTCGTCACCACCGCCCTGCCCTACGCCAACGGGCACTTCCACATCGGCCACATCATGGAATACATCCAGGCCGACATCTGGGTGCGGTTCCAGCGCATGCAGGGCCATGAGGTGCACTTCGTTTGTGCCGACGACGCGCACGGCGCGCCGATCATGATCGCGGCGGACAAGGCGGGTAAAACGCCGCAGCAGTTCGTGGCCGATATCGCCGCAGGGCGCAAGCCCTACCTCGACGGTTTCCACATCGCGTTCGACAACTGGCACAGCACCGACGCGCCCGAGAACCACGAACTCGCACAGCAGATCTACCGCGACCTCAAGGCCAACGGCCTGATCGAGACCCGCACCATCGAGCAGTTCTTCGACCCCGAGAAGAACATGTTCCTGCCCGACCGCTTCATCAAGGGCGAGTGCCCCAACTGCCACGCCAAGGACCAGTACGGCGACAACTGCGAGGTCTGCGGCAAGGTCTACAGCCCCACCGAACTGATCAACCCGTACTCCGCGCTCTCGGGCGCCAAGCCGGTGCTGAAGAACTCGGAACATTTCTTCTTCAAGCTCTCCGACCCGCGCTGCCTGACCTTCCTGGACCAGTGGACCCAAAGCGGCGCGGTGCAGCCCGAAGTGCTGAACAAGATCAGCGAATGGATCGAACCCGGCGAGGACGGCAAGCCCAAAATGGGCGACTGGGACATCAGCCGCGACGCGCCCTACTTCGGCATCGAGATCCCGGACGCGCCGGGCAAGTATTTTTATGTGTGGCTGGACGCGCCGGTTGGCTACCTGGCGTCGCTCAAGAACTGGTTCGGCAAGAAAGGTCTGGATTTCGATGCCTTCATGGCCGACCCGACCACCGAGCAGTTCCACTTCATCGGCAAGGACATCATCACTTTCCACACGCTGTTCTGGCCCGCCATGCTGAAGTTCAGCAGCCGCAAGGTGCCCAACGCGGTCTTCGTGCACGGCTTCCTCACGGTCAACAACGGCGAGAAAATGAGCAAGAGCCGCGGCACCGGGCTCGATCCCATGAAGTACCTTCAGCTCGGCATGAACCCGGAGTGGCTGCGCTACTACCTGGCCGCCAAGCTGTCGGCGCGCAACGAAGACATCGATTTCAATCCGGACGACTTCCTCGCCCGGGTCAACAGCGACCTGATCGGCAAGTACATCAACATCGCCTCGCGCGCGGCGGGCTTCATCGCCAAACGCTTCGAGGGCAAGCTCGGCGAAGTTTCGGCCGATGGCGACAACCTGATCGACCACCTGCAGACCGCCGCGCCGTCGATCGCGGCGCTCTACGCCGAGCGCGAATACGGCAAGGCGCTGCGCGAGGTGATGCTGCTGGCCGACCGCGTGAACGCCTACGTGGACCAGAACAAACCCTGGGAACTCGCCAAGAAAGAAGGCATGGACGGCCGCCTGCACGACGTGTGCACCGCCTGTATCGAAGCCTTCCGCTTGCTCACGCTCTACCTGAAGCCCGTGCTGCCCGCGCTGGCTGTGAACGTGGAAGCCTTTCTGCAGGTCGAGCCGCTGCAGTTCAGCGACGCGTCAACCCTGCTCGGCGCTGGCCACACCATCAACGCTTACCAGCACCTGATGCAGCGCGTGGATGTGAAACAGCTGGAAGCACTCTTCGAGCCACCACCAGCGCCGGCCGTACCCGCCACCGTGCCCGGCGGCGAGCCGATCGCTGACACCATCACCATCGACGACTTCAGCAAGATCGACCTGCGCATCGCGCAGATCGTCAACTGCGAGGCGGTGGAGGGTTCGACCAAGCTGCTGCGCCTCACCCTGGACGTGGGCGAAGGCAAAACCCGCAACGTGTTCAGCGGCATCGCCAGCGCCTACGCGCCAGAAGACCTGGTGGGCAAGTTCACCGTGATGGTGGCCAATCTGGCGCCGCGCAAGATGAAGTTCGGCGTGAGCGAAGGCATGGTGCTGGCGGCCAGCCATGCGGACGAAACGGCCGAGCCGGGCATCCACATCCTCAACCCATGGCCGGGTGCGAAACCAGGCATGCGCGTGCGCTGAAGCCCGCCGTTCGGGCTGAGCTTGTCGAAGCCCTCACCCACCTCCAGCGCAAGAGCCCTTCGACAGGCTCAGGGCGAACGGGCCAAGCTATCGATTCCTTTCCAGATCCGGATCGGGCGCGGACATCGTCCTGACCACGCGCAAGTCGGTGTCGAACACCGCCGTGAACACCTTCGAATCGCTCTGGTTGACGCCGTCCAGGTAGCGCCAGTCGTAGTGCGTCTCGCGCTTGAGGTCGTAGGTGGTGACCTTCATCGGCTTGCCCAGCATGCGGCGCACCTCCTCCATCGGCATGCCGGGTTTCACTTGCGCGAAGTTGCGCTCGGTGAGAACCTGGCGTAGCGCAGCCATGCGCCCGTCGGGGCCGATGGTGATCATGTAGTTCACGTGGCCGGCGGGCTGGCGGTTGTACTCGTAGATCTGCGCACCGTCCTCGCCCTCCCACACCGCCTCGGGCGCACCGAAGCGCTCGCGCACATCGGCTTCGGTCGATATACCTTCTTCGAGTTCGCTGATGTTCTTCACATCGCACGCTGCCAGCAGCAACACCACAGCCAACAAACCGGCCCACGATCCCCGGCGGACAACGCCACTCCAACCACGCATGCGAACCACCTTCTTCAGGGTGAAAAATTCAGTGTAAACCCGCAGTGTTGGAGGCCTTCGCTGTCAGCTTCACGAACCGTAGCCAAAGGTAACATGCCCCATGTTTCAAGGACTGCCGCCCCTCGCCCCGTTCCGCCCGCGGCTGTTGCAGGACATCCAGGGTTACAACCGGGACAAGCTGGCGCGTGACGTAGGGGCCGGTGCCACCGTCGGCATCGTGGCACTCCCGCTGGCCATGGCGTTTGCCATCGCCAGTGGCCTGCAGCCCGAAGCCGGTCTGTGGACGGCCATCATCGCGGGCTTCCTGATCTCGGCGCTGGGCGGCACGTCGATGCAGATCGGTGGTCCGGCGGGTGCATTCATCGTCATCGTCTACGGCATCGTCGAGCGATACGGCGTGGCCAACCTGCTGATCTCCACCGCCAGCGCCGGCGTGCTGCTGTTCCTGCTCGGTCTGTTCCGGCTGGGCACGCTCGTGCGGTACGTGCCGGTCACGGTGGTGATCGGCTTCACCAACGGCATTGCGGTTCTGATCGCACTCTCGCAAGTGCGCGACCTGCTGGGGCTGGACATCGAGAAGATGCCCGCCAATTTTTTCGGCCAGATCGAAGCGATTGGCAGCCACATCCACAGCCTCAATCCGTTTGCGCTCGGGCTCGGTGCACTGTGTGTGTTGGGCCTGGTGGTGTGGCCCCGCCTGTGGGCGGTGGATTCGCAGTTTCGCCGCCAGCTCGAATCCATCGAAACGGTGAGCGCCCTCAGGGCCACCTCACGCATTCCTGGCCCGGTGATCGCCTTGGTCACACTCTCGCTGCTGGCCTGGGCGCTCAGCCTGCCGGTGGAGACCGTGGGCACCCGCTTCGGCGGCATTCCACAGGGCTTGCCGGTGTTCGACCTGCCCGACTTCTCGTGGGAAACCGTGCGCCTGCTGGTCACGCCCACGCTCACCATCGCGCTGCTGGGTGCCATCGAATCGCTGCTGTGCGCCCGCGTGGCCGACCAGCTCGGAGATGCGCCCAAACACGACCCGAACCAGGAGCTCATGGCCCAGGGCATTGCCAACGCGGTCGTGCCGTTCTTCGGCGGCATGCCGGCCACCGGCACCATCGCGCGCACCGTGACCAACATCCGCTCGGGCGCCGCGTCGCCGGTAGCGGGCATGGTGCATGCGCTCACGCTGGCCGCGGTCGTGTTGCTGGCTGCGCCACTGGCGTATCACATCCCCTTGTCGGTGCTCGCCGGCGTGCTGCTGTTCGTGGCCTGGAACATGGGCGAATGGCGCGAGTTCGCGCGGCTCAAGCACTTCAGCAACCACTACCGGTTGATGATGCTGTCCACATTCTTCGTCACCATCGTCTTTGACCTCACGGTGGCGGTCGAACTCGGGCTGGTGCTCGCGGTGGTGCTGTTCGTGCGGCGCCAGAGCGAGATTTTCCGGGCTGAACCGGTGGCCCGCACCGAACACCAAGTCACCTACAAGCTTTACGGTTCGCTCTTCTTTGGCGCCGTGGCCAAGATCGACCCGATCGTGACCGACGTGGAGCGCTCCCCCACACCGATCAACGTGATGCTGGACGCCAGCCACATGATTTCGCTGGACAGCACCGGACTGGACGCGCTGGAGCAACTGCACAAGGCGGTGCACAAGCGTGGCGGGCACCTGGGCATGGTGGGTTTGCACCCGCAGCCGCGCTCATTGATCGAACGATCCGGTTTCGCGGCGCGCCTGAACACCTGCGAGTGACCCCGGTCCGCCTGTGCCGCGACGCCGCCCGGTAAACTCACGCCTTTCCCCTGCACCAGGCTCCGAACACCATGTCCTTCTTCCGCCGCCCCGACTACAAGTCCGACGCCACGTTGTTCATCGAACAACTCAAGGCCGACAAGCCGGGACTGGAGCAGTCGCAGCGTCAGGGCCGCTCGCTCCTTTGGGACAAGGCCATCGACCGCGGTTTCCAGGCCGAAGCCGAAACCGCCCGCGTGCCGCAGCAGCCCTACGTGTACCAGACCGGCTCGGACCTCAGCTGATCCCCGGCTCCTGCGATGGGCAACGAAGTCCACACACTCGACGAGGCTCCGCAAGGCCTCGACGCAGTGCTGCCCACCGTGGTGGACCACGTGGCACTGGCGCGCTTGTACGGCGAGCCGCTGTTCGCCATGCCGCGCGACTTGTACATCCCGCCCGATGCGCTGCAAATCTTTCTCGAAGCCTTTGAAGGCCCGCTGGACCTGCTGCTCTACCTGATCCGCAAGCAAAATTTCAACATCCTCGACATCCCGATGGCGGCGGTGACCCGCCAGTACCTCACCTACGTGGACGAGATCCGCAACAGCAATCTGGAGCTGGCGGCTGAATACCTGCTGATGGCGGCCATGCTGATCGAGATCAAGTCGCGCATGCTGCTGCCGCCCAAGAAGACGGCCGAGGGCGAAGAGGCCGAAGACCCGCGCGCCGAGCTGGTGCGCCGCCTGCTCGAATACGAGCAGATGAAACTGGCCGCCCAGCGCCTGGCAGACGCACCGCAGTACGGCCGCGATTTTCTGCGCGCACAGGTGTACGTTGAGCAGGCCTTGGCGCCACGCTTCCCCGACGTGAGCCCCATCGACCTGCAAACCGCCTGGCGCGACATCCTCAAGCGCGCCAAGCTCGTGCAGCACCACAAGATCAGCCGCGAAGAGTTGTCGGTGCGCGAGCACATGAGCATCGTGCTGCGTCGCCTGCAGGGTCGAAAGTTTGTCGAATTCGGTGAGCTGTTCGATCCCGAAAAGGGCTCGCCCGTGCTCGTGGTCACCTTCATCGCGATGCTTGAACTCGCCAAGGAAACCCTGATCGAGCTCACCCAGGCCGAGGCCTTTGCCCCCATCTATGTCCGCCTGGCCTACACGCCAAGCTAGTTCTTTCCACACATGACCGACCTTCACCGCTTTGACGTCCTCATCATCGGCAGCGGCCTGGCCGGGCTGACCGCGGCATTGCACCTGTCCACCACCCACCGCGTGGCGGTAGTCACCAAACGCGCCTTGCTCGATGGCTCCAGCAACTGGGCGCAGGGCGGCATTGCGGCGGTGCTGGCCGAGGGCGACAGCCTGGCTTCGCACGTGGACGACACCCTGGTGGCTGGCGCCGGTCTGTGCGACCTGGAAGCCACGCAGTTCACGGTGGAGAACGCGCCGGCGGCCATCGCCTGGCTGCAGGAGCTGGGTGTGCCCTTCTCGCTGGAGCACGGCGAACTGCACCTCACGCGAGAAGGTGGCCACAGCCACCGGCGCATCGTGCACGCAGCCGACGCCACCGGCGCGGCGGTGCAGGCCACGCTCATCGAGCGCGTGCGCAACACGCCCGCCATCAAAGTCTTCGAGCACCACATGCTGGTCGACCTGGTCACCGACCGCAAACTGCCCGGCCACGACCCGGCCCGCCAGGTGGCCGAGCGCTGTTTCGGCGCCTACGTGCTCGACAACGTGCGCGACGAGGTCGTGACCTTCAGCGCCAGCCACACCGTGCTCGCCACTGGCGGCGCGGGCAAGGTCTACCTCTACACCACCAACCCCGACACCGCCACCGGCGACGGCATCGCCGCGGGCTGGCGCGCGGGTTGCCAGGTGGGCAACATGGAATTCATCCAGTTCCACCCGACCTGCCTCTACCACCCGCACGCCAAGAGCTACCTGATCACGGAAGCCGTGCGCGGCGAAGGCGGCCTGCTCAAGCTGCCGGCGCACCTGGGCAGTCACCGCTTCATGCCCGACCACGACCCGCGCGCCGATCTGGCGCCGCGCGACGTGGTGGCGCGCGCGATCGACTTCGAGATGAAAAAACACGGCCTGGACTGTGTGTATCTCGATATCTCCCACCAGCCTTCCGAGTTCCTGCAAGAGCACTTTCCCAACATCCTGGCGCGCTGCGCCGAGTTGGGCATCGACATCACGAAAGAGCCGATTCCCGTGGTGCCGGCCGCGCACTACACCTGCGGCGGTCTGGTGACCGATCTGGGTGGCCGCACCGACATCGCCGGCCTGTACGCCGTGGGCGAAACCACCTGCACCGGCCTGCACGGCGCCAACCGCCTGGCCAGCAATTCGCTGGTGGAGTGCATGGTGTTTGCGCAAGGAGCGGTCAACGCGATCCGTTCGGTGGCTGTGGTCGACACACCGGCCATGCCGCTGTGGGATGACAGCCGCGTGCGCGACGCCGACGAGCAGGTGGTGATCTCGCACAACTGGGACGAGCTGCGCCGATTCATGTGGGACTACGTGGGGATCGTGCGCACCAACAAACGGCTGGAGCGCGCCGCCCACCGCATTTCATTGCTGCAGGCCGAGATCCACGAGTTCTATTCGCAGTTCCACGTCACGCGCGACCTTCTGGAGCTGCGCAACCTGGTGCAGGTGGCCGATCTGATCGTGATGTCGGCCATGCTGCGGCACGAGAGCCGCGGGTTGCACTTCAGCCGCGATTACCCGGAGTTGTTGCCAGTGGCGAAACCAACGATTTTGGTGCCACCCGCTCGCTGAACTCCGCCCCGTTCGCCCTGAGCCTGTCGAAGGGCCCGATCATCCTGAGCTTGTCGAAGGGCTCACGCAGGTGTGGGCGAGGGCTTCGACAAGCTCAGCCCGAACGGACATATCACGCAGCGCCGATGTTGGGCACTAGAGCGCCCGGGTCATTGCCCAAGCGCTGCGCGCCGGTGAACGCCAGCATGCGATCAATCGGCAACCGGGCCCGGGGGATCAGCGCCGGATCGACGTGGATTTCGTTCAGACCCTTCTCCAGAATCTGCGCCACACCAGCCAGCCCGTTCATGGCCATCCAGGGGCAGTGCGCGCAGCTCTTGCAGGTGGCGCTGTTGCCGGCGGTGGGTGCCTCGATGAACACCTTGCCCGGGTTCTGCTGGCGCAGCATGTGCATCATGCCGTTGTCGGTGGCCACGATGAAC
>JBBQKZ010000137.1:0-10028 GCA_038327405.1 Burkholderiales bacterium
CATCATCGGCCTGTTCAACATCATCGGCAGCCTGGCCATGGGCTGGGCCGTGGGGCGCTGGCGCATGAAGTCGCTGCTCTCGCTGGTGTACGCCACGCGCGCGGTGGCCGTGCTCGTCTTCCTGCTTGCGCCCAAGACCGAAGCGGTGATGCTGACGTTTGCAGCGGTCATGGGGCTGACGTTCCTCTCCACCGTGCCACCCACGGTGGGGCTGGTGGCCAAGTTCTTCGGCACCGGCAACATGGCCATGCTGTTCGGCCTGGTGATGCTGTCGCACCAGGTGGGTGGTTTCCTCGGCGCCTGGCTGGGTGGCCAGGTGTTCGAGGCCACCGGCAACTACGACTGGGTCTGGTACATCGACATCGTGCTGGCGGTGGGCGCGGCGCTCATCCACCTGCCGATCCGCGAAGCGGTGGTGGTGCGGCCGCGGCCGGCCTGAGCGGGTCCTGGGCTGGATCGATCAGCCCCATGGCCTCAAAACCGGCTATCGACTGTCGTGCCGCGTCGGCCTGCGCTCGCAGCAGGTTGCGGCGTGTGTCCAGTGCGCTGCGCTGGGCTTCGATCACGTCCAGAAAGCCGGTCAGTCCATTCGTGTAGAGCGTGCGTGCCTGCTCCACGGCCGACTGGGCTGCGGTGTTGCCTTGCTGCAGCGCGCGGGTACGCGTGGCTGTTCCTTCGGTGGCCACCAGCGCGGCTTCGGCCTGTTGCAGGGCCTGCAGCAGCGTCTGGCGATACACCTCGCCGGCCTCGGTCAGGCGCGAACGGGCGGCGTCCACATTGGCGCGGCGTTCCCCACCGTCGAACAGCGCCACGTCCAGCACCGCGGCCAGTGTGGCGCTCACGATGTCGAGCACACCACCACCCAGCCCGGCCGAGGTGAGCGTGATGGCGCCTGGCAGGCGCAGGCGGGGGTAGAGATCGGCACGGGCCACACCCACATCGGCCGCGGCCACCGCCAGGCCTCGCTCGGCCGCGCGCAGGTCGGGGCGCTGGCGCAGCAGGTCGATGGGGCGCGCCACGGCGGGGCCGCCTTGCAACACAGGCAGTTGCGCGACCGACGTTGCCATGGGCTGCGGGCGCTCACCCGCGAGCACCTGCAGCGCAGTGGCTGCCTGGCGCTCCCGCACTCGGGCATCGGCGGCGTCGGCTTGCAGCCTGGCGGCCTCGGTTTGCGCGCGGTCCAGGTCGAGCCTGGGCGCCAGGCCTGCGTTCACCCGCACGCCCACCAGGCGCAACACCTCACCTTGCAGGCGCAGGCCGTCGGCGAGCAGCTGTTCGTCGAGCAGCGCCTCTTGCCAGGCCACGTAGGCGCGGGCGGTGAGCCCGGCGGTGGACAGGCGCGCCGCCTGCGCCAGGTCCTGGGTCTGCAGCAGCGAGGCTGCGGCCGATTGTTCGGCCTGGCGCAGGCCGCCCCAGAGGTCCAGGTCCCAGTCCAGCGTCAGCGCGGCACTGGGGTTCAGCGCGCGTTCACCGCTGGCGCGGCGGCTGCGGGCTTCCACACCGGCTTCGGCACCAATGAGCGGGCTGCGGCGGGCGCTGGCACCACGCAGCAGCGCTTGCGCTTGCACGACACGCTCGCGCGCGATCGCGGTGTCGGGGCTGTTGGCCAGGGCGCGCTCGACCCAGCGGGCCAGCGCGGGGTCGTTGAAACGGTTCCACCAGCGCAAGTCAGCCTCGGTGGGCGCGGTAGCACCCGGCAGCGGGGTGGAGAAGGATTCGTCGGCGGTGATCCCCAGCGTGGGGGCCACCGGCGGCGCGTCGATCAGCGTCGTGGTGCCGCAACCGGCGAGGGTGGCAGCGAGCGCGATGGCGCCAAAGCGGTGAACCAGCGTGCTCATGAGAACTCCCCCGACTGTTGCGCTGCGGCCTGCTTCATCTCGGCCGCCAGCCGCTCGCCGTGGCTGGCGCGCGGTGCAGCAAAACGCGCCAGGCCCAGGTACACCACAGGTGTGAGGAACAGCGTGAAGACCGCAGCCAGTGACAAGCCGCCGAAGATGACCCAGCCGATGGACGCGCGCGATTCCGCGCCGGGCCCGCTGCCCAGTACCAGCGGCAGCGCGCCCAGCACGGTGGAGGCCATGGTCATCATGATGGGGCGCAGGCGCGTGGACGCGGCCTCTTGCGCGGCTTCCAGCACGCTGCGCCCGGCGTCTCGCAACTGGTCGGCGAACTCCACCATCAGGATGCTGTTCTTCGCCATCACCCCCACCAGCAGCAGCAGGCCGATCTGGCTGTAGATGTTGATCGAGGTGCCGCTCAAGGCCATGGCAAAGACCGCAGCGGCCAGACCAAACGGCACGGTGATGATCACCACCGCCGCGCTGGTGAGGCCTTCGAACTGCGCCACCAGCACCAGGAACACCACCAGCAGCGCAATGGCAAAGGTGATGGCCACGTCGCGACCGGTCTGCTCCAGCGTGGCGGCGTCGCCGCGAAACAGCAGGCCCATGCCCTCGGGCAGCTCGGTCTGTGCGAGCGTGCGCAGGTCGTTCACCGCTTGCTGCAGCGGCACGCCGTCGGCCGCGATGGCGCTGAGCTGCACCGCGCGGCGCTGGCCCAGGCGTTCGAGCTCGGACGGAATGGCCGTCTCCTCGAAGCGCACGAACTGCGACAGCGGCACCAGCCGCTCGCCCTCGGGCGTGGTGGCGCGAACGCTGTAACCCAGCAGTGTCTGCGGGTCGGTGGCGCCGCGTGCGGTCGATTCCAGGATCACCGGCACGTTGCGGTCGTCCACCGTGAGGTCAGTAACCTCGGTGCCGTCCACCAGCGAGCGCAGCACCACATCCAACCCGTCAACCGACACGCCGAGCTGTGTGGCCCGTTCGCGGTCCACCCGCAGCGTGATCTGGGGTTGTGAGGCGGTGTAGTTCACGCGCACGTCGCTCAGGCCCGGCAGGTCGCGTTCGATGGCAGCGGCAAAGCCGTAGGCCGCGTCTGCGATGCGGTTGTAGTCGTCACCGGTCACCGCCATCTGCACGCTGCCGTCACCACCACCCACGCCCAGGCTGTTGCCGCCGCGGATGCGCACCCTTGCGCCTGGCAGGTCGTTCAGCACGCGCTGCACCCGGGCAGCCAGTTGCGCCTGGCTGAGTTCGCGCGCGCCCCAATCGGCCAACGGCGCAATGATCTGTGCGCGGTTCGGGTCATAGCGCCCGGTGATGGTGAAGATGTTGTTCACCAGCCCTTCGTCCTGCAGCGGCGTGACGGCGGCCAGAGCCGTTTCGAGCTGGCGGTCCATATAGGCCAGGCCCACTCCGTCGGGTCCGTCCAGGCTGATGGAGAGCACGCCGCGGTCTTCCACCGGCGTGAGTTCCTGTGTGAGCTGGGTGTAGGCCCACACCGCGGCACCCGCGAGCAAGACGCACACGCCAGCCACCCACCAGGCCCGGCGCAGTGCGCTGGCCAGCCAGCGTTCGTAGGTGGTCACTGCACGCGTGCCCCAACCCGAGAGCCGGCGCCATAGCGGGCCGGGCTCGCGTTCGTCTGGCAGGCGCGAGGCAATCATCGGGCCCAGCGACAGGGCCACGAACGAGGAGATCGCCACCGCGATGGCCATGACAAACCCGAATTCGGCAAAGAGGCGGCCCGCCGCCGACGGCAGAAAGGAGATCGGCAGGAACACCGCGACCAGTGTGGCCGTGGTGGCCACCACCGCAAAGAACACCTCGCGTGTGCCGAGCACGGCCGCCGCTCGCGGGCCCAGGCCCTGGGCGCGCCGGCACTGGATGTTCTCCAGCACCACGATGGCGTCGTCCACCACCAGGCCGGTGGCCAGCAGCAGCGCCAGCAGCGTGAGGAGGTTGATGGAAAAGCCCAGCATCCAGATGGCCGCGAGCGTGCCGATGAGGGCAATGGGAATGGCCACCACCGGCACCATGGTGGCGCGCCACTGGCCCAGGAAAATGCCCACCACCGCCACCACGATCACCACCGCCATCAGCAGGCTGACCAGCACCTCGCTGATGGCGCCGCTGATGAAGGTGGCGTCGTCCGACACCACCGTGACCTGCAGGTCGCCGCCCGCCTGGTTGATGCGCTCGACCACGGTGCGAACGCCTTCGGAGATGGCCACGGAATTGGACTGCGCCTGGCGCACGATGCCCAGGCTCACCACCGGCGATCCATTGAGCCGGACGTAGGCGCTGGCATCGGCCGGGCTGTAGTACACGTCGGCCACCGTGCCCAGGGCCAGGTCGGGGCGCACGCGCAGGGCGCGCATCTGCTCGGGGGTGGCCACCGAGGCGTTGGCGCGCACCAGCACCTCCTGGTTGGCCGACTCCAGGCTGCCGGCCGGTACGTCGACCCGTGCGCTCTGCAGCACCGTGGCGATGTCGTTCACCGACACGTTGTAGGCCGCGAGCTTGAGCGGATCGATGCGCACGCGCATGACACGCTGGCGGTTGCCAAAGAGCGTGATGTCGGCCACGCCTTCGACCGAGATCAGCTCGGGCTCGATCCGCTCTTCCACCGCCCGCGAGAGCTCGTCCACCGCCAGTGTCTTGCTGGACACCGAGAGCTGCATCACCGGTTCGGCGTCGGCGTCGGCCTTGACCACGGTGAGCCCTTCCACGCCTTCGGGGAGTGTTCTCTCGACCCGCGCGATCGCGTCGCGCACATCGTTGGCTGCGGTCACAAGGTCCACGCCCGGGTTGAACTCGATGATGACGCGCAGGTTGCCTTCTTCGCTGGCCGAGCGCACGAGGTAAACACCGGGCACACGAGCGGCCGCACCTTCGAGCACGCGGGTGACTTCGGCATCCAGCGTTTCCGGTGCTGCACCCGGCCAGTCGGCGCGCACCGCCACGATGGGGCGGTCGATGTTGGGCAGCTCGCGCACCTCCACGCCCAGCCATGCGCCAACGCCGGCGATGACGATGAGCAGGTTGATGACGATCACCAGCCAGGGCCGGCGGATGGCCAGCGCGGGCAGGTCGTTGGCGCGGTCGTCGGTCATGGCTGGGTGCGTGCTGCGCCGCTGTCGCCCACCACCCGCACCGCGATGCCGGCGCGCAGACGCTGCACGCCCTCGATCACCACCGATTCACCGGGTTTGAGCTCGCCGTCGAGCAGCACGCGTCCTTCAGCGCGGCGCACCGGGCGCGCCGGCATCCGCACCGAACGGCCTTCGCGCACCACCCACACGAACGAACCGTCGCGGTCCCATTGCAAGGCCAGCTCGGGCACGCTCACGCGCGGTGGGCCAGACAGGCCGAGCGCGACCTGAAATGACATGCCCGAGCGCAGCACGTCGTCGGTGTTGGGCACGGCGGCGCGCATGCGCACATTGCGCGAGACCGGGTCAATGCGGCTGTCGATCTGCGCCACCGTACCCTTGAACTCGCGCCCCGGATAGGCCGGGTTGGCGGCCGTGACAACCTGGCCCGGCTTCACGCGGGCAAGGTAAGCCTCGGGGACCTCGAAGTCGATGAACAGCACCCGGCGATCGTCCAGGGTGGTCAACGCGGTTTCCGGGGTCACGCGGTCGCCGCGCTCCACCGCGGCCAGGCCCACCACGCCGGCAAACGGCGCCCGCACGACGCGGTCGGCCACAGCTTCTCGCGCCTGGGCCAGCTCGATCCCGGCTGCCCGCAGGGCGGCGCGCGCTTCGTCCACCACGCTTTCAGGCACGGCACCGGTGCCTCGCGTGCCCTCGTAGCGCGCGGCCAGCGCCTTGGCCGCATCCACGCGGGCCGAGGCCAGGTCGGCGGCCAGCCGCTCGCTGCGGTCCACCAGGCGCACCAACACCTGTCCGGCGCGCACCGCTTGACCCGGGAGGAAGCCAACCTCGGCCACTTCGCCAGCGACCGCCGCAAAGATCACCACCGCCTGGCGCGCCGAGCCGTTGCCGGGCACCGTCAGAGCCATGTTGTCGTTGGTTTGCGTGCTGGGCGCCACGATCACCGGCGGTGGCGGGGGTGGGGCCGGTGATTGGGCGAACGTGGCGCCGCAGACCAGCAGTGTGGCCAGCGTGCCGGCAGAGAGTTGTTTCAGCAAGGTGTCGGCTTCGTGAAAAAACAGCCGCATCGTGCGGACGGTGATGAGCGGGAGCGGCTTGAGCGCTGCGCTGACAGCTTCGATGGAGGTGGTGGGCGCGGGCAGAGTTCCCGTGCTGTGTCAAAACGTTGGTGTGCTCACAATGGCACGGTGTAGTTCAGCGTCATGCGTCCACCGTCCACCGTGACGATCTCGCCGGTGACGTAGCTCGCCGCGTCGCTGGCCAGCCAGGCCACCACATCGGCGATCTCGTCGGGCTCACCCAGCCGTTTCATGGGCGTGCGGCTGAGGATCTTCTGGCGCGCCTCTTCGCTGGTGAGCACGGCCTGGGCGGCCAGCTCGGTGGCGATGGTGCCTGGCGCCACGGCGTTCACCCGGATGCCGTGGTCGGCCAGGGCCAAGGCCATCACGCGCGTGAGCTGGTTGATGCCGCCCTTGCTCACGTTGTAGCTGGCGATGCCGGGAATGGCGAGCACGCCGTTGACCGAGCTCATGTTGACGATGGCACCATCGCGCTGATCCGCCATCACGCGGGCCACCGCCTGCCCCATGAGGAATGAGCCTTTGAGGTTGACGCGCAGCACCTCGTCGAAGTCGTCTTCGGTGACGTTCAGGAAGTCGGCCGCCTTGAAGATGCCGGCGTTGTTGACCAGCACGTCGATGCGCCCGAAGGCGGCCACGGTCTTGGCCACCACGGCATCCACGTCGAGCTTGTCGCCCACGTCGCAGTGCATGTAGGTGGCGCCGAGTTCGCGGGCGAGCGCGCTGCCCGGTGCGTTGGCCACGTCGGCGATCACCACCTTCGCGTCTTCACGCGCGAAACGGCGCACGCAGGCTTCGCCGATGCCCTGGGCACCGCCGGTGACGATGACGACGCGGCCACGGTGGCCGAAATGGACGCTGGAGTTGGCAGACGGATGGTTCATTCGCTCATGGTACGGCGGGATCTCGGGCCCGCTGGTCAAAAGATGCTGCACGTGGCCATGGCGCTTTCAACACGGGTACGTGTCTGTGTGATGAGGTAGTCCAGAAAAACCTCGGTGCGCCGGGGCATGAACTTGCGGCTGGGCAGCGCCGCGTACATGGTGAGGCGATCGGTGATCCAGGGGTTGAGCACGCGCACCAGATCGCCGTTCTGGATCAGCGGCGCCGCCAGTTCGATGGTGGTGGCGGTGATGCCCGCGCCGTCCAGCGCGGCGTGCATCAAGGTGTCGGTGTGGTTGGCCCACAGCACGGGTTGCACCTCGATGTCCACAAAGCGTGTCTCGTCGGTTTCATGCAGCAGGCGCCACCCTCGGCTGCGCCCGGCCGCGGGCTTGAAGCGCAGGCAGTCGTGGCGGGCCAGTTCCTCGGGCCGGGTCGGTGTGCCCTTGCGCCGCAAGTACTCGGGCGAGGCCAGCAGCACGGTGACGCTCGATATCACCTTGCGCGCGATCACGTTGGCGTCGAACGACGTTTTTGTTCCCATCAGCGTGATGTCGTAGTCCTCGATCGGCGGTTCCCGATGCGACTCGACGTCGATGTCGAGCAGGATCTTCGGATAGGCCTGCCGAAAGCCACTCACCAGCGGTGCCAGCACGTGGGTGGCCAACACGGGGGGCGCCAACAGGCGCAACACGCCTGCGAGTTCGCTGGTCTGTGAACTCACCAGGGCGTGGGCTTCGTCGAGGTCCTGCAGGATTGGGCGCACCCGCTCCAGATAACTCTCGCCGGCATCGGTGAGCGAGACGCGCCGGGTCGTGCGGTGCAGCAGTCGGGTGCCCAGGTGGTCTTCAAGATCGGCCACCAGCCGGGTGACCACGGCGGGCGACATCTCCATGGCGCGTCCGGCGGCCGCAAACCCACCTTCGTCGATCACTTTCTGGAAAACACGCATTGAGGCCAGACGGTCCATGAGAGGGTTCTTTCAAGGGTTTCCCCGGGAATGAAAGCGTCCATTATTGCTGAAATAGAAACATAGAAGGTTGCTAGATGCTATTTTTCTTCAATAAAAGAAACTTTACAGTTCAATCCATCGATGCATGCAAACCCTCCGCAGAGGCATCGAAGCCGGTCAGTCCGCACAACGGACCGACCGGCATGTTCAACCCTCCTCAAGGAAACTGTCATGAAAACCCGTCTGTCTGTTGTTGCCATCGCCCTCTCAACCCTCGTTGCAGGCCACGCCTTCGCCGCTGACCCATCTATCGCGAAGACCCGCGAACAGGTTCGTGCCGAGCTCGTCGAAGCCCAGCGCAACGGCGACCTGATTGCCGACGGCGAAACCGGTCTGCGCTTCAACCAGGTCAGCCCGCACCTGTATCCCCAGGCCACCGTGGTCGCCAAGACCCGCGCCGACGTGAAAGCCGAACTGGCCCAAGCGCAAGCCAACGGTGACCTGATCGCCGACGGCCAGACCGGCGCCCGCTTCAACGAAGTCTTCCCGGCACAATACGCAGCCAGCCGCACCGCAGCGCCTGCTGCTGCCGTGGTTGCCCAGGGCAAGACCCGCGCCGAAGTGAAAGCCGAATTGGCCGAAGCCATTCGCAACGGTGAAATGATTGCCGACGGCCAGACCGGCGCCCGTTTCAAGGATGTGTTCCCCGGCCAATACCCGACTGAGGCCATCTTCCAGGCCAAGAGCCGTGACGACGTGCGCGCCGAGCTGGTGAACTCCCACAACGTGAAGTCCAACTGATCGTAGGGATCAGCACCGCCGCCAGCCCATGAGGCGGGCGGCACCAGCGCCCGGTGTCCTTCGCAGGACCCCGGGCGCTTTGCTTTCTGGAGCATTGCGGTCTGGTACAACCGGTCACCGTTTTCAGGAGCTCCCCATGATCCCGTTCAACAAGGTCGTGCTGTTCACCGACACCGATGGCCGCGCGCGCTTCCGCGAGGAAGCCATCGACCTCAGCGAAGGAACGCCTGCGGCACGCCTGTCGCCGGTGCTGCCCGCGACAGGTTTGCAGCTGCGTCAAAGCCCGGTGGGGTTCCGCAGCCAGTTCCATTGCACCGGAGCGCCGCAGTGGCTGTTTGTTTTGCACGGGCAGATGGAGATCGGATTGCAGGATGGCAGTTCGCGCATCTTCAGCGCGGGCGAGCACTTTTATTCGGCCGACACCTTGCCCGTCGGTGCCACATTTGATGCGGCCGTGCACGGCCACTGGAGCCGGCAGGTGGGCGACGAACCGCTGGTGACCGCCTTCGTCAAGGTCTGAGGCTCACACCCCGTCGGGCAGGCGCAACCGCAGCAGCGCGCGCACGAAACCGTGATCGCTGCGACTGCGGTCGCGGCCTTCAAACAAGTGGTCGTTGAACACCTCCACCCGCCGCACGTCGCCGATGGCGCTGCGGCTGGTGGCCACGAACTCTTCGCTCACCAGCACCTGGTCGAGCACCTCGGGGTAGCCCTGGTGGATGTGTGAATAGGCCACGTCGCGGCGCAGCGCTGCCTCGCCCTGCACGTCCCAGGCACTGAACAACGCGTTGTCGCGTGCGCCTTTGTCATAAGCCACCTGCGAGGTGGCGGCAATGAGCTGTGTGGTCACGCTGTGCGGGCCGTCGTTGAGGTCGCCCATGAGCACCAGCGGCAGGCGTGTGTGGTGCAGCTGCTCCACCACCTTCAGGCGCAGGGCCAGCGCTTCAGCGGCCCGCATGATGAGCGAGCGCAGAGACCCCAGTGCCTGCACGGCCGGGTCGTCGGTGTCTTCGATGGTCTTGCCGCTGGCGTCTTCGAGGTACTTGGGCCGCTTGCTCTTGAGGTGCGCGGTGATCACGCACACCGGCTGGCCATGCTTCATGCGCAGCGTGGCCACCAGCGGCGGGCGCTCGAAGCGCGTGTGGACGCCGAGACCGGGCACCTGCACCACAGCCGCCATGGGGAAGTTGACGAGGGACTCGACCGACTCCAGCTTCAACCGGGTGACGATACCTACACGCGGCGTTCCCTGCGCACCGATCTGTCCCGGGCCGTTCTCGGCGCCGGGCACCACCACCGAGCTGTATTGCAGGCCGCTGCGCGCCACCGCCGCACGCAGCGCCAGTTCGTCCCACAC
>JBBQKZ010000138.1:0-9949 GCA_038327405.1 Burkholderiales bacterium
CGCCCCCAACGGCGTGCCCCTGGTCAACATCCAGACGCCCAGTGCCGCCGGTGTCTCGCGCAACGTCTACCGCCAGTTCGACGTGAGCACCCAGGGCGCCATCCTCAACAACAGCCGAACGAATGTGCAGACCCAGCTCGGCGGCTGGGTGCAGGGCAACCCGTGGCTGGCCAGAGGCCCGGCTCGCGTGATCCTGAACGAGATCAACAGCAGCCAGCCCAGCTACCTGAATGGGTGGGTGGAGGTGAGCGGGCAGCGCGCCGAAGTGGTGATTGCCAACCCGGCGGGGATCCAGGTCAATGGTGGTGGCTTCATCAACGCCAGCCGCGCCACGCTCACCACAGGCACGCCGTTGATGAACGCCGGGGTGCTGGAGGGGTTTCGGGTGCAGGGCGGGCAGGTGAAGATCGAGGGCCTGGGGCTGGACGCCTCGCAGAGCGACCACCTGGCCATCCTGGCGCGGGCCATCGAAGTCAACGCAGGCATCTGGGCCAACGCGCTCACGGCGGTGGCTGGTGTGAACGACGTGTCGGCCGACAGCGCCGGCATCACACCGCTGGCGGTGGCATCCGGTGTGGGACCCGCCCCGGCCTTCGCGCTGGACGTGGCCGCGCTGGGTGGCATGTACGCCGGGCAGATCCGCCTGATCGGCACCGAGGCCGGCGTGGGCGTGAGGAACGCTGGCAGCCTGAGCGCCAACAGCGGCGTCTTGGTGCTGGACGCCAACGGCTGGCTGCACAACAGCGGCTCGCTCATCGCCGCTCAAACGCTGGACCTCAAGACCGCACGCAACGCAGGCATCACCCAGCACGGCCTGCTCGACGCGCAGACCACACGCATCACCACCGGCGAACTGGTCAACGAAGGCGCGGGGCGAATCTACGGCGACGGCATCGATATCAACGCGCAAACGTTGACCAACGACACGGGTGCGGTGGTGGCCGCGCGCAACACGCTCGCCGCCACCGCGGACACGCTGATCAACCGCGAAGGCGCGCTGCTGCTGAGCGCTGGCGACATGACCCTGGTGGCCACCAACCGGCTGGAGAACCGCTCGGCCAGCATCGAGGCGCTGGGCAACTTGAGCATCACCACGCCGGTGCTGGTCAATGCCAACGACCACATGACCCACACGGTGGTGACCGATGCCACCACGAACCACACGGTGTACTTCACGCCCGGGGGCGCGGTGGACGCCACCGATGTGGCCTGGAGCGTGGTCAAGCCGCTGGACGGTTTCTCGCAGGACGAGTACGACGCGTATCAGCGCGAATGGTTGGTGCCCAAGTCCAGCGCTTGGGCCGACCCGGCGTTCAAGAACTACTACCTGGGTGCGCTGCCCTTTGTGCCGGCTCATCTGATCTGGTGGGACTTCGGCGACTCGGGCTACTCGGAATCCGTGGGAGACACCTTCACCTACAGCCGCCAGTCCCCCATCTGGGCGCACTTCGGCCTCTCCGCGCCCACTTGGGACGCACCGGGCCAGAGGCCGGGCAGCAGCTTCGACGGCGAGGGCAACCTCATCAGCCCACCCGACCCGCAGGCCGTGGCGGCCTGGGAAGCACAAGCCGCACCCTGGGTGGAGCTCACTGCACGGGTGACCCCATTCAAGACCGCCGTGGAGGGTCAGTTCCTGCGCTTTGACGCCTACAGCAGCTACGCCCAGACCACGCAGCGCGCAGTGATGACGCACAGCGAACCCGCGCGCATCGTGAGCGCTGGCACCATGAGCCTGAACGTGGCCACCAGCGCGCTGAACCAGGACAGCGAGATCGTGTCCGGTGGTGCGCTGACCGTCGGCGGGCGCAGCGTGACCAACTTGGCCACCGAGGTGAGTGCGCCCACCAGCCGCAGCGGCACCTTCAGCAGCTGGGGCGTGACGGGTCGCGATTGTGGTCTGTTCGGGTGCGACCCCGAGTACGGCTGGATCCAGACTCCCTACGCTGAGTCCATCGCCAACAACGTCAAACTGCCCGCGCTGCGGTATGAGCCCAACAGCAACGCCGTGCCCACCTCCGGCGCCAGCACCCCGCTCTCGCCCACACTGGGCAACGCGCTCTTCAACCTGAGCCCCGACCCCGATGCAGCGGCCTTCTTCGAGACCGACCCGCGCTTTGCCAGCTACCGCCAGTGGCTCAGCTCGGACTACCTCTTGAATGCCCTGGCCGTGGACCCGGCCACCACCCAGAAGCGCCTGGGCGACGGCTTCATCGAGCAGCGCCTGATCCGCGAGCAGGTGAGCGCGCTCACCGGCCAGCGCTTTCTGGGCGACTTCACCACCGACGAGCAGCAGTACCAGGCCCTCATGAAGGCAGGCGCCACCTTCGCCCAGGCCCACCAGTTGCGCCCGGGCATCACGCTCTCGGCGGATCAAGTGGCCGCGCTCACCAGCGACATCGTCTGGCTGGAGACCCGGACCGTGACCCTGCCCGACGGCAGCACCACGCAAGCCCTGGTGCCGCGCGTGTACCTGCTGCCGCGTGCGGGTGATCTGTCTGCCGGTGGTGCACTGATTTCAGGCCGCGATGTGCAGTTGAACCTCAGCGGCGACCTGTTGAACTCGGGGACTATCGCCGGGCGCGATCTGGTGCAGATCAACGCGCAGAACGTGGTGAATACCGGCCTCGTCAGCGGCCAGACCACGGCGATCAACGCCCGCGAGGATGTGAACAACATCGGTGGCACGGTCACCGCCACCGATACGCTGATCGTGCAGGCCGGGCGCGACTTGAATGTGCAAACCACCACCGCACAGGGCTCGGGCGCTGCAGGCGTGGGCCGCTACAGCAGCGAGCAACTCAACCGCGTGGCCGGCCTGTACGTGTCGAACGCAGCCGGCGTGCTGCTCGCCAGCGCCGGGCGCGATGTGAACCTGACGGCGGCTGTGCTGCAGGCCAGCGGCGCGCAAGGCAACGTTCAGGTGCAGGCCGGGCGCGACCTGAACATGGGTACGGTCAACACAGGCAGCAGTCTGGATGCCACACGCGACACCCGCAACTTCGCGCGCGTGCAGCAAGGCACAGAAGTCGGCACACAGATCCAGGGCACATCGATCAGCCTGCAGGCCGGCCAGGACATCACCACCCGCGCCGCCAGCGTGCAGGCCCAGGGTGCACTGGCGGTGAACGCCGCGCGCGACATCACCCTGAACGCCGGTGAGGCGAGCTACCAGATCGACCACGGTGTGTACGCCAAAAGCAGCGGCCTGCTCGGCTCATCGAGCACCGAGACCCGCACCCACAACAGCCGCACCGATGCCGTGGGCAGCTCCCTGGGCGGCACTCAAGTCGTGATCCACGGCGGGCAGGACATCAGCCTCACGGGATCGAGCGCCGTGGCCGATGACACCATCGACATCACGGCCGGACGCGACGTGAACATCACCGCCGCGCAGACCCGCTCGGGCCACAGCAACTTCGTCGAGAAGAAACGCAGCGGCCTCTTCAGCTCGGGCGGTGGCATCACGCTGGGCAGCCAGCGGCAAAGCAACGAGCAGCAAACTCGCAGCACCGGTGCAGCGGCCTCGACCGTGGGCGCCATTGGCGGCGATGTGACCATCACCGCCGGGCGCACGTACACCCAGCCCGGCTCCGATGTGCTGGCCCCTGGATCGGCAGCCGCCGGTCAAGCCGGCGGGGGCGACATCACCGTGCAGGCCAGGAACATCCAGATCACCGAAGCGAGAACCACCGAGCACAGCACCAGCGAGCAGAAGTTCAAGCAGAGCGGTATCTCCATCGGTGTGGGCGGGGCTTTGGTGGAAGCTGCGCAGGGCGTGACGCAGATGGCCGAGGCGGTGGGCAACACGCAGGACTCGCGCATGCAGGCGCTGGGCGCGGCCACTGCGGCGCTGCAGGGCTACAACGCGATGCAAGGCCTGAGCTCCTCGACGTCGGGTATCGCCTCCAGCGCAGGTGTCTCCGTGAGCATCAGCATCGGTGCCAGCCAGAGCAAAAGCACCACTGAGAGCCAGCGCATCAACGCTCAGGGCTCCACTGTCGTTGCTGGCGGCGACGTCCACCTGAACGCCAGCGGCGCAGGCGAGCGCTCGAACATCCTCATCCAGGGCAGCCAGGTGAAGGCCGGGCAAGTGGCCACCCTGACCGCCGAGGGTGACGTGGACCTGCTGGCAGCCACCAGCACCACGCAGGAGAGCAGCCGCAGCAAGAACAGCAGCGCCAGCGTGGGCTTCAGCCTGGGCGCACAAACCGGCGTCACGGTGGCCGCCAGCGCGGGCAAGGGCCATGGCTCGGGTGAGGAGACCGTGCACAGCAACACCCGCATCGAAGCGGGCGAGCAGGTGCGCATCGACTCGGGCGGCAACACCACCCTGCGCGGCTCCGTGGTGGCCGCGTCCAGCGTCCAGGCGCGCGTTGGCGGTGACTTGCTCATCGAGAGCCTGCAAGACACCAGCGTCTTCCACGAGCAGAGCAAACAGACCGGTGGCTCGGTGACCTTCGGCCCGGCGCCGGGGGCCAACATCAGCGCGGGCAGGACCAGGATCAACAGCAACCTGGCCTCGGTGGGCGAACAAAGCGCCATCCGCGCCGGTGACGGCGGGTTTGAGGTGCAAGTGAGGGTTGCTACCGATCTCGAAGGCGGCGCCATCACGAGCACACAGGCGGCCATTGACCAGGGTCTCAACACCTTCGACAGCGCTGGTGGCCTCACCACCAGCGACATCCACAACACCGCCAGCTTCAAGGCCAGCAGCAGCGGTGTGAGCGTTGGTGTGGGCAGCCAGTTGAGTGCCAGCGGCATGGGCGTCGGATCGGACAAGGGCTCGGCCTCTTCTGTCACCGCCTCGGCGATCTCGGGCATCGCGGGCAACACGGCCGCTCGCACCGGTGATGCCGAGACCGGTCTCGCACCGATCTTCGACAAGGACCGCGTGCGCGAGGAAGTCGAGGCTCAGGTCACCATCACCAAGGCGTTTGGGCAGCAGGCCGTGCCGGTCGCAGCCAGCTACGCCGACGGCAAAGCTGTGGACCTGCGTCGCGAGGGCAAGGAGGAAGAAGCCCGCAAGTGGGACGAAGGCGGTGAACACCGGGTAGCACTCCATGCGGGCATCGGCCTGCTGACTAGCGGTGCGGCCGGAGCCGTGGGGGCGGCAACGGGCGCTGCGCTCATTCCGATGCTGGGCGAGCAGATCGCCCACTTGAACCTGCCAGAGCCGGTACGCCAGGGCGTTACGCAAGTAGTCGGAGCGGTCATGGGTTCGGCAGTTGGCGGCACGGCGGGCGCTGCCACCTCGTTGAACCAGACCGCCCACAACTACGTGAGCCACAGCCCGTTTGCGAGCGTGCGCCGCACCGTGAGCCAGGAGAACGCTCGGCTGACGAACGAGTGCGGCACAGCTTGCACCCAAGAAGACTTCCGCCGAATTGACCTGCAGATGGTTGCGCTGGAACGGGCAGGGAACCTAAGCGAAATCGCTCAGCACAGTGCGCTCACACCCGAGCAAGCTCGGCAGCTCAGACAAGTAGTGCTGGAACTCGCTCCGTTTTACGGCAACGGCGAAGCGCTTGCGCAGCTACTGACGGGCAAGAGCAGCCTGACAGGAGAAGACGCGAGCAAACTTTGGGCGGCGGTCGGCTTGATGCCGGTCGTCGGCGGCGTATTTCGAAAGATGGTGGAACCGTCTGCGGAGATGCTGAGTGCAGTCCTGAGAAACAACATGTATCGCGACGGAGGTGACCCGGGGATTCTCAGGCAGATGCTCGAGGCAGCAGCAAGGAATTCCACGGTCAACCCGAACGGAACGGAGGTGGTGCTCGGCAGATACATCCCTGGAAATCCGGCGTCATACGAACAGGTGGCGAGAAGTCGAGGTGCCACCTTCTTCGAAATGCCAGATTGGGCGATTGTTGAAGGGCAGATCGGTGCCGACAAGATGTGGAGTATCAACATGGCTTTTCTCGATCAGCAAGCCTCACGAGGGAAGTCGTTTCTCTTCACGAGTGATCCATCCATGGCTAGGTTAGGCTCATTCACAGCCCGGGAAAGAGATCATTTGCTAAGCTTGGGTTATCAAATAATTGAAGATACAGGGGGGTTTTATCGTGCTGTTAAAAAATGACATCGATGGACGAAATAGATTGCGGCATATCATCCTCAAGCACTATCAAGAACAAGGTGTGCCGGCAACTCTATTTTGGGAATCCGAAGAGCTTGGGTTTTTCAATGCCCATTTTCTCATCGGTAGAAAACATGTGGCATGCTATGGTATTGGCGAAGATAGATCTACTGCGATTAGCGGAGTGCAGCTCGCAATTGGCCCACACTACTTTTCACCTGAAGATTTCTGGGGTTATGAGCCAGCACAACGATTTTTAATTGAAGCGAACGAAGACGCGGTAAGAAAAAATTTTCGTTTGCTTGACGAATTTTTGCAAAGTGCAGAAAGTCGGACTCTCTAGAACAGGTATATCGGAGCACTAAATCATGATGATCAAGAATGATATTGATGGCAGAAATCTTTTGAGGAGAACAATTTCCTCATTCTACGAAGTCAATGGAAGTAGGCATCTCTATTGTTTTAGAGTTGATAAAAAAGATGGGCTCGATTGGCATGAAGAGCACTGTCTCTTAGATAGAAAGCATGTGTTTATTTATAGTATTGGAAGCGATAGAGGTATCGCCATCGGTGGTATCGCCTTAGCCATTGGTCCGCACTACTTCACCCCAGAAAATTTCTGGGACTATGAGAATGCAAAACGATTCAGCGTTGAATCAAGTACAGAGGCTGTCGAGAAAAATCTGCGCTTGCTCGATGAATTTCTGGGTTATCGAACCAAGACTTAGTGAACACAGAAGGGGTGACCCCTGCATACGCCGGATTCATCGCACAACTGGCACTACTCAATGCTCAGCTCTAGACCTCGCCGGGCGGTATGTTTCTGTTTGACGACCGACCCAGTTAAGCCCATTCACCTCTTTAGGGAAAGCTCTCATGATCGGCAGATCTACTCCATGGTCGATTACCTGGATCGAAGACGAGATCCGCTCGATCACATTCACCGGTGAGTGGACGCTAGAACCTAAATTTTATCTTTTGCCACCAGCAAATCCATGTTGGGACGGATCCAACCTTTCAATTAACGTCGCGCATTTTCAGAACATGCTTGCCAGATTTAAAAAAGACGCTCAAGAACGAGGCTGGCATATTGTGATTGAGCAAGGGACACGCGATGACTCAAAATGACATCCAATCTCTCCCTGGCCGATCCAATTTCGGCCGACTATTTCTCAATAACAACCCAATACACAAACAAATGAACATATCCATCTTCCCAAGAAACTTGAAACTTTCATTCATCACCTTTGCGATGTTGCTCGCAACCGCTTGCTCCACGCCCGAGGGTTACTTTGGATTCGAGGCCACGGATGCGCAAGGCAAGCCGATCAACACCGGCATGGTCACGATCGCCGATGGGCGAAGCATTTACACCGTGCTCTCGGGTTTCTGCTCCGTACATCGCGGCGCCACGTTGGTGATTCGCAATGTGAAGACGAAGGAAGAACTCAAGCCGCAGAGTCCGCATCGCTGCAAATGAGTGACTTCAAAGCCCAACACCTAAAGAAACTCAAGAACACCAGAAAGGAACCCATCATGAGCGATTGGGATGAGCCGCACATCAGACAAGCTGCAGATTCTCTGGATCTGATTGTCAGAAGACCTCTTATCGATGGCGGCAATGTGCATGCGGCCACCTATCTCGCCTGTTCAGCATGGATGGCAGGCACCATCTTGTACAGGTTGGAGGTGGACGGTCGTGTGGACGTCAAGCCTGGAACCGTCGTCTTGAGTGAGGAAGTGAACGCTCGTCTTCCCGAATGCTTCAACTTGATTGCGGCAATGGCTGCACGGGGCGATTCCGGCGACGAAACGATCGAGAGTCTTGAAGCCGGCACCTGTGATGAGCGGCGCCTGACGATGCAGCAGGCGCGCGGCACTTTCGAGCCCGTCTATTGGGCGTTTGCGCGACGCCAAGGGCTGACCGCAGCAGAGTTGGTGCTGGCTGCAACCCTGTCCACCGCAGTGGCAGCGGCCAACTGCCGGCCAGCCATGGGGCTGAAGGCAACGACACATCTGGCGCACTACTCAATGCTGGAGGCGAGCAAGACGGCACCCGGTCCCCGGCCGACGATTGCCGAGGGCAACGCGCATCTCCACAAGCTAGCGGCCATCATTCCCCCGTTGACCTGGAGCAGACGATTCGCCTTGTGGTTGAAGTAATGAGGAACTCGCTCAGTCCCTTATTGCGCACCCAAAAGTCACTGATCCTCGCCAAAATCAGTCATTAATGCCCGGCAAAGTTTGCAATACAGTGCATGGATGCAAAAACCCCGCGCAGTCCTCTTCGACGCCTACGGCACGCTCTTCGACGTATACAGCGTGGGCCTGCTCGCCGAGCAGCTCTTCCCCGGGCAGGGCGCGCGGCTGGCCACGCTGTGGCGCGACAAGCAGATTGAATACACGCGGCTGGTGACCACCAGCGACCACGGCGCGCATTACCGGCCATTCTGGACGCTCACGCAAAACGCGCTGGCCTACGCCATCAAAACCATCGTGCCCGAGGCGCGCAGCGACTGGGCCGCCTTTGAGGAACGCGCCGCGCGGCTCATGAACCAGTACCGCCACCTCTCTGCATTCCCGGAGAACCGCGCTGTGCTGCAGGCGCTGCGCGAACGCGGCGCGGTCACCGGCATCCTGAGCAATGGCGACGCCGACATGCTGGGCATCGCGGTGCGCAGCGCGGGGCTTGAGGGCTTGCTCGATCACGTGATCAGCGTCGACCCCATCCGCAAATACAAGACCCACCCCGAGGCCTATGCGCTGGGCGAGCAAGCCACTGGCCTGGCCTGCGGACAGATCGTGTTTGTGAGCAGCAACGCCTGGGACGCCCTGGCCGCCACCTGGTACGGCTACCGCACGCTGTGGGTGAACCGCCAAAATCTCCCGTTTGAAGAACTCGGCACCCAACCCCACCGCACCGGCAGCCAGCTCAGCGATGTGCTCGCCTTTTTTGACTGATTTCCTTTTTCTACAGAGCCTCCCATGACACAACGCACCCAGATCCACGGCTTGCAAGTCGCCACCGTTCTTGCCGACTTCATCAACCAGCAGGTGCTGCCCGGCACCGGCGTCGCGCCCGACGCGTTCTGGAAAGGCTTTGATGCGATCGTGACTGAGCTCGCGCCCAAGAACGCCGCGCTGCTGGCCGAGCGCGACCGCCTGCAGCTGGAGCTGGACGCCTGGCACACGGCGCACCCCGGCCCGATCAACGACATGCCGGCCTACCGCAAGTTCCTGGAAGACATCGGCTACCTCGTGCCGGTACCGGCTGAAGTGCGGGCCACCGCCACCAACGTCGACGACGAGCTGGCACTGCAGGCCGGTCCGCAGCTGGTGGTGCCTGTGCTCAACGCCCGGTACGCGCTGAACGCGGCCAACGCCCGGTGGGGGTCGCTCTACGACGCGCTCTACGGCACCGACGTGATTCCGGAGACCGAGGGTTTCGAGAAAACCAGGGGCTACAACCCCGCACGCGGCGCCAAGGTCATTGCCTACGCCCGCAAGGTGCTGGACCAGGCGGTGCCGCTGGCAGGCGCGTCGCACACGGACGCAGCTCTCTACGCTGTCATCGGTGGACAGCTGCAGGTGACCTTGAAGAACGGCCAGACCACCGCTCTGGCCGATCCAACCCAGTTCGTGGGCTACCAAGGCCAGGCCGCAGCGCCGTCGTCGGTGCTGCTGCGCCACAACGGCAATCACCTCGACATCCGCATCGACCGCAACACGCCCATCGGCAAGGACGATGCGGCCGGCATCAGCGACGTGGTGCTGGAATCGGCGCTGTCGACCATCATGGATCTGGAAGACTCGGTCGCCGTGGTGGACGC
Source organism: Burkholderiales bacterium (assembly GCA_038327405.1). Classification (GTDB taxonomy): domain Bacteria; phylum Pseudomonadota; class Gammaproteobacteria; order Burkholderiales; family Burkholderiaceae_C; genus Hydrogenophaga. The sequence continues at coordinate 9,907 of JBBQKZ010000138.1, forward strand.
GGACGACAAGGTGGCGGCCTACAGCAACTGGCTGGGCATCCTG
>JBBQKZ010000139.1:0-9936 GCA_038327405.1 Burkholderiales bacterium
CGTTCATGAGCGGTTCAGCGGAGCAGTCTTCGCGCGCCATTCAGGAGTATGTGGAGAAGTTCGCGGCCGACGAATTCAAGGACGTGAAGCTGATCGCCGTTCACACCCACGGCCCCGGCTTGTTTCACACCAAGGCGCCGGTGACCGGCCTGGAGAGCTTGCGCGGCATGAAGGTGCGCGGGGGTTCGCGCGTCATCAACAACATGTTGACCAAACTGGGCGCCACGCCCGTGGGCATGCCCGTGCCGGCCGTGACCGAGGCCTTGTCCAAGGGCGTGATCGACGGCACCACGATCCCGTGGGAGGTCACGCCTGCGCTGAAGGTGAGCGAGCTGGTGAAGAACCACACCACCTTTGCCGGCAAGGAAGGCCTGTACACGCAGACCTTTGCGTTCTCGATGAACAAGGCCTCCTACGACAAGCTGCCGCCCGACCTCAAGGCCGTGATCGACAAGAACTCGGGCATCGAGACGGCGGCCATGTTCGGCCGCGCCATGGACGACGGCGACAAGGCCGGCCGCGCCATTGCAGAGAAAGCCGGCAACAACATCGTCGCGCTGGATCTCGCCGAAACGCAGCGCTGGAGGCGCACGGCAGCCACGGTGGAGACCGACTGGATCAACGAGATGAAGGGCAAGAACATCGACGGCGCCAAGCTGGTTGCTGAAGCCCGCGCCCTGATTGCAAAGCACTCCAGATAACCCAGGCCCAGGGTGGCAGGCCGTCCTCTTGCGGGGACGGCCTTTTTATTGGACAAGGCCCGCTCGGGCCGTGTTGGTGATGGCGGACAATCCCGGATTGGTTTCCTGCTCCTGTTCCTGAAAGTGCACCGCATGATTGGTTTCATTTACCGCCTTGCCAACTGGCTGGCCATCGCCGGAGGGCTGGTCCTCACGGCACTCACGCTCATGATCGTCATCAGCGTCTCGGGCCGGGCGCTCATCGACATCGGGCTGGGCCCCGTGCCGGGCGACTTCGAGCTGGTGGAGATCGGCACCGGCATTGCGGTGTTCTTTTTCCTGCCCTGGTGTTACCTCAAAGGCGGGCACGCCACAGTGGACCTGCTTTACATGCACATGCCGGCCTGGGCGCAGCGCGCCGTGGTGGCCGTCAGCGACCTGCTCATGCTGGCTGTGTGGCTGGTGCTGACCTGGAAACTCTGGGAAGGCATGCTGGAGAAACGCGAATACATGGAGACCACGTTCATCCTGGCCATGCCGATGTGGTGGGCTTATGCGGTCTGCCTGTTCGGTGCGGTGATCGGTTGCCTTTGTTACACCGCCAAGACACTCACCCAGATCGGCCTGGCGAGGGAACCTTCGGGCTGGACGGTCGATGAGAACGCCGGCCATTGAGATGAATCCTTTCATGACACATCCACTCTTCACCCTGCTGACCGGGAGCACCGCATGACCGGTATCGAACTTGCGGCCTGGTCGTTCCCGGTCCTGCTGCTGCTGATCTTCATCCGGGTGCCCATCGGCCTGGCCATGCTGCTGTGCGGCCTGGGCGGGGCCTGGGCCATTTACGGCAGCTACGTGCCTATCTTCAACCAACTCAAGCAGGTGACCTACAGCACCTTCTCGAACTACTCGCTTTCCGTCATTCCACTGTTCCTGCTCATGGGCCAGTTTGCGGCGCTCGGTGGGTTGTCGCAGGCGCTGTTCAAGGCCGCTGAAGCCTGGATCGGTCACCGCAAGGGCGGCGTGGCCATGGCGGCCGTGGGCGCTTGCGCCGGCTTCGGCGCCATTTGTGGCTCTTCGCTGGCCACCGCCGCCACCATGGGCCAGGTGGCCCTGCCCGAGCTCAAGCGCGCCGGTTATGCAGGTGGCATTTCCACCGCCACGCTGGCCGCTGGCGGCACGCTGGGCATCCTGATCCCGCCTTCGGTGGTGCTGGTGATCTACGCCATCCTGACCGAACAGAACATCGCCAAGCTGTTCCTCGCGGCTTTCGTGCCCGGCATCCTGGCCGCGCTCGGCTACATGATCGTCATCGCCATCTATGCCCGCGTGAAGCCGCAGGACGTGGGCTCCATGCCGCCCATGCCCATGAAGGAGCGCTGGGCCGCCACCGCCAAGGTGTGGCCGGTGATGCTCATCTTCGTGGCCGTGGTCGGCGGCATTTACAGCGGCCTGTTCACACCCACCGAAGGTGCGGCCATCGGCGCTTTCGGCACCGGTCTGGCAGCCTGGATGGGCGGTGGCCTGAACCGCAAGACGCTGCTGGGCGCGATCCTGGGCACGGCAGTGGCCACCGGCATGATCTTCATGATCGTGCTGGGCGCGGGTGTGTACAACACCTTCCTGGCGCTGTCACAGCTGCCACAGGAGACCGCGCAGATGGTGGCGGCCTCGGGCTTCAACCCCTGGCTGGTTCTGGTCGCCATCCTGGTTCTTTACGTGATCCTGGGCTGCTTCATGGACTCGTTGTCCATGATCCTGCTCACCATTCCCGTGTTCTTCCCCATCGTCACGGTGCTTGACTTCGGCCTCACACCGGAGGAGTTTGCGATCTGGTTCGGCATATTGGTGCTGATCGTGGTGGAGGTCGGGTTGATCACGCCACCGGTGGGCATGAATCTCTTCGTCATCAACTCGATGGCCAAGGACACGCCCATCACCCAGACCTACCGCGCCATCCTGCCCTTTGTTGCCAGCGACCTGATCCGCACCGCCATCCTGGTGGCGTTCCCGGGCATCGTGCTGTTCGTCCTGCGGATTTGAGCTCCTCGCCTCAGTCGCGCCCGTCACACCAACCAAGGAGAGCCATGAACCACAAGAACTTCACCGCCCGCCGCGCCCTGCTGGGTGTTGCCCTGTTCCTCGCGGCGTTCGCGGTCGGGCCTGTTCATGCGCAAGCGGCGTTCCCCTCGAAGAACGTGCGCATCGTCGTGCCGTTCGCGGCCGGTGGCGTGGGTGATCTCACCGCGCGCATCGTGGCGCAGAAGCTCGCCGAGTTGTTGGGCCAGTCTGTGGTGATCGAGAACCGGCCTGGGGCTGGCGGTGTGGTGGCAGCGGAGTCTGTGGCACGCGCAGAGCCCGATGGCCACACCCTGTTCCTCTTGTCCAACGGCACTGCGGTCACCGCCGGTCTCTTCAAGAGCCTGCCCTTCGATACGGTGAAGGACTTCACCCCGGTGTCCACGCTGGGCTATTTCGATATCGCCGTGGTGGTGCCCGCTACCTCGCCCCACAAGACGCTGGGTGAACTGGTGGCGTTTGCCAAGGCGAACCCGGGCAAGCTCAACGTGGGCAGCATCAACATCGGCAGCACGCAGAACCTGGCGGCCGAGCTTTTCAAGAGCACCGCCGGCATCGACGCCCAGGTCGTGCCCTTCAACGGAACGCCCGCGCTGATCGGTGCGATCCGGGGCCAGCAGGTGGACGTGGCGGTCGAGATCCTCGCGCCCATGCTCACGCAGATTCAGGGCGGGGGTGTGCGCGCGCTGGCCGTGACCGGGGAGAAGCGCTCGATCGTGCTGCCCGATGTTCCCACCGCGGTGGAAGCGGGCGTGAAGGACTTCGTGGCGTCGTCGTGGAACGCGTTGGCCGTGCCGTCGAAAACCCCTCGCCCGGTGGTGGACCGCCTTCAGCGGGACATCGCCACCGCGCTGGCCGACCCGGCCGTGCGCGAAAAACTGCGCGGGCTCAACATCGACGCACGCTCTTCCACCCCGGAGCAGACGGCTGTGCTGCTGGCCGCCGACATCCGCCGCTGGGGCGCCGTGATCGAACGGGCGGGCATCCCGAAACAGTGAAACATCGCAGCAGGGAGTGAAGGCATGACCTTTCAACGCGTGGGCATCGTGGGCTACGGCGAGGTGGGCCGCATCTTCGCGGCGGGGCTGAAACAAGCTGGGGTTGAATGGGTCGGGGTGTGGGACCTGAAGTTCGCCGACCCGGTGCGGCGCGCCAGCCTGCTCCAGGCTGCGGCGAGCCAAGGGGTGCATGTCTGTGCCAGCTCCAGCGAACTGTGTGCACAGGCCACGTTGGTGATCTCGGCCGTCACCGCCTCCAGCACGCTGGCGGTGGCCTTCGAGGCCACGGCCGACATCCAGCCCGGCGCGTTCTTTCTCGACCTGAACTCCGCCTCGCCCGGAACCAAACAGGAAGCGGCCGCACTGGTCGACTCGGCGGACGGTCGTTATGTCGAGGCGGGCGTGATGACCTCGGTGCCACCCCACGGCCTGCGCGTGCCCATGCTCCTGGGTGGACCGCATGCCGCTGAGCTGGCCGATCAGCTGCGGGCCTGGGGCATGGAGGTGAAGGTCGCCAGCGAACGCATCGGCGTGGCCTCGGCCACCAAGATGTGCCGCAGCGTGATGATCAAGGGCCTGGAGGCGCTGGTGATCGAGAGCTACGCGACCGCGCGCCATTACGGTGTGGAAGACTCGATGATCGCCACGCTGCAGGAGACCTTTCCGGGCATCGACTGGCAGCAGCAGGGCAGCTACTTCTTCAGCCGCGTGGCGCAACACGGGCGGCGTCGCGCCGAAGAAATGCGCGAGGCGGCCCAGACCGTGCGTGAGGCCGGCCTGGAGCCCCTGATGGCCAGCGCCATTGCGGCCCGGCACGATGCGATGGCCGACCGGGCGCAGGCCGGCGCGTTTGCCGATCTGCCCGACAAGCCCGACTGGCAGGCCCTGGCAGACCGCCTCCAGGCGCCTGGCAAGCCGCGCCCCTGAGGGTGTCAGCGCGCGTTCAGCGCATCCATCGTCTGGCCGATCAGCTCCAGCGTGCGCTGCTGGGTGAGCGTGGCCGGGCGTTGTGAGCTGGTGGCCAGGCACAGGCGCGTTTTCAGTGGCGGGTTGACCGGGCGCATGCGGTAGGCCGAGGGCCGGATCGAGCTGGCCACGGCGTTGCGCGAGAGCAGGGCAGCGCCCGCACCGTCGGCCACCAGATCGAGGATGGCCGACACGCCGTCGATCTCCAGCGCCACGTTGGGCCGGCAGCCGATGTTGGCCATTTCGGTTTCCACCTGCATGCGGATCGCGTTGGGCCGACTCGGAATCACCAACGGCAGTGCGGCCACATCGCGCAGATTGATGGCGCTCGGCGGGTCTTCGCTCAGGCCCGGCGGACGTGGCTCCACCAGCAGCAGCTCTTCATCGCGCAAGGGGTGGATGTCGATTTCGGCGGCGGGTTGCGTGTTGTAAAGCACGGCAATGTCCAGCCGCCCGGTGGTCAGCCACTCCTGCATGGTGACCGACAGGCCTTCGCTGATCGACAGGCTGGCCTCGGGCAACTGCGCTCGAAAGGCCCGCGTGAGCGGCACCGTGAGCACCCGGGCCAGGCTGGGCGGCAGGCCGATGGCAACGCGCCCGGCCAGTGCACCGCGCACGCGGCCCAGCTCTTCGCGCGCACGCTCCACCTGGTGCAGGATGCCGCGGCCGTGTGCCAGCAGCAGCCGGCCCGCCTCGGTGGGCGTGGCGCCCCGGCCGTTGCGCACCAGCAGGTTCTGCCGCAGCTCCACCTCAAGCAGGCGCACCTGCCGCGACAGCGCGGGCTGCGCCACATTCAACGCCATCGATGCGCGGGTGAAGCTGCCGAGCTCGGCCACGCGCACAAAGTATTCGAGTTGCTTGAGGTCCATGGCGGCTGACGATCGAACGGTGGGTGTAGACAGGTGTTGATCATAGTTATGTGGTTTCGTTCTAGCTGCTAGCCGGTCATGTGACTTTTCTCATTGGAGTGCAAGGTCCACAATCCACCGTCCCTGCCCAAACACCATGCCGAATCACGCCACCCAGCCCCTCCCCAAAAACCGCCTCAAGGGCATCTCGTCCATGGCGACGCGCCAGGTGCTGGCCGAACTGGTGAGCGGCTTCGAAGCGTCCGGCGGCGTGGCGGTGATGATCGAATCGGTGGGTGGTGTGGACGCCGCGAAGCGGGTGCAGGCCGGCGAGGATTTCGACGTGGTGATCCTCGCGTCCGATGCGATCGACAAGCTGATCGCCGGCGGCCACCTGCAGTCCGGCAGCCGCGTGGACCTGGTGCGTTCGGGCGTGGCCGTGGCCGTGCGTGAGGGCGCGCCGCTGCCCGATCTGGGTTCGGAAGACGCGGTGCGCAGCGCCGTGTTGGCCGCGCGCAGCATCAGCTGTTCCACCGGCCCGAGCGGCGTGGCGCTGGCCAAACTGTTTGAGCGTTGGGGCATCAGCGGTCAGATCCAGGGCCGCACCGTGCTGGCACCGCCCGGTGTGCCCGTGGCGTCGCTGGTGGCCCGCGGCGAGGTGGAGCTGGGCTTTCAGCAGCTCAGCGAACTGCTGGGCGTGGCTGGCATCACCATCGCCGGGCCTCTGCCCCCGGCCATCCAGATCATCACCACCTTTTCCGCCGGCATTTCCGTGAAGACGGACCAGGCCGAGGCGGTGCGCGCCATGCTCGTCCACATGACCGCGCCCGAGGCGGCCGAGGCCAAGCGGCGCCAGGGCATGGAGCCCGCGTGAGCCTTTTCAGACCACAACAAAAAATTCAGGAGACAACATGAGCCTCATCATCGATTGCCACGGCCACTACACCACAGCGCCCAAGGCGCTGGAGAACTGGCGCAACGCGCAGATCGCCGGCATCAAAGACCCGGCCGTGATGCCCAAAGTCGCAGACCTCAGGATCAGCGACGACGAGTTGCGCGAGTCCATCGAGACCAACCAGCTCAAACTGATGAAGGAACGCGGCAGCGACATCACGCTGTTCAGCCCACGCGCGAGTTTCATGGCGCACCACATCGGCGACTTCAACGTGTCGAGCACCTGGGCCGCCATCTGCAACGAACTCTGTTTCCGCGTGAGCGAGCTGTTCCCCGAGCACTTCGTGCCGGTGGCCATGCTGCCGCAGAGCCCGGGCGTGGACCCGGCCACCTGCATCCCCGAGCTGGAAAAGTGCGTGCAGCAATACGGCGCGGTCGGCATCAACCTCAACCCCGATACTTCGGGCGGTCACTGGACCAGCCCGCCGCTGACCGACAAGCACTGGTACCCCATCTACGAGAAGATGGTGGAACACGACCTGCCGGCCATGATCCACGTGAGCACCAGCTGCAACGCCTGCTTCCACACCACCGGCGCGCACTACCTCAACGCCGACACCACCGCTTTCATGCAGCTGATCCAGGGCGATCTGTTCAAGGACTTCCCGACGCTGAAGTTTCTGATCCCGCACGGCGGCGGCGCAGTGCCTTACCACTGGGGTCGCTTCCGCGGTCTCGCGCAAGAGATGAAGAAACCGCTGCTGGACACGCACGTCATGAACAACGTGTTCTTCGACACCTGCGTCTACCACCAGCCCGGCATCGACCTGCTCAACACCGTGATCCCGGTGAAGAACGTGCTGTTCGCCAGCGAGATGATCGGCGCGGTGCGCGGCATCGACCCGACCACGGGCAACTATTACGACGACACCAAGCGCTACATCGAGGCGTCGAAGATCCTGAGTGCGGACGACAAGCACCAGATTTACGAGGGCAATGTGCGCCGGGTGTTCTCCCGACTCGACTCACGCCTGAAGGCGAAGGGGATCTGACATGTACGAACTCGGAGTCGTTTACCGCAACATCAAACGCGCAGACCGCGCAGCCGCTGACGGCCTGGCCGCGCTGGGCTCGGCCACGGTGCACGAGGCCATGGGCCGCGTGGGTCTGCTCAAACCTTTCATGCGCCCGATCTACCCCGGGTGCCAGGTGAGTGGCACGGCGGTGACCGTGCTGCTGCAACCGGGTGACAACTGGATGATGCATGTGGCGGCTGAACAAATTCAGCCGGGTGACATCGTGGTGGCCACGGTCACTGCCGAGTGCACCGACGGTTTCTTCGGCGATCTGCTGGCCACGTCTTTCCAGGCACGCGGTGCGCGCGCTCTCATCATCGACGGCGGTGTGCGCGACGTGAAAGAGCTGCAGCGCATGGGCTTTCCGGTGTGGAGCAAGGCGATCAGCAGCAAGGGCACGATCAAGGCCACGCTGGGCTCGGTGAACATTCCGATCGTGTGTGCCGGCATGCTGGTGACGCCGGGTGATGTGATCGTGGCTGACGACGATGGTGTGGTGTGTGTGCCTTCGGCGCGTGCCGTGACCACGCTGGAGGCTGCGCAGCACCGCGAGAGCTTCGAGGGCGAGAAGCGCGCCAAGCTGGCCAGCGGGGTGCTCGGGCTGGACATGTACAAGATGCGGGAGCCTTTGGAGAAGGCTGGTTTGCGGTACATCGACTGATTGGGATTCACCTTCTCCGGTTGCCCCGGCGGTGAGGAGCGAAAGGCGGCGGGGCTCATCAGTCATTCGGCCTCCAATTCGCCCGGTCGCCTTGCGCTCCTCACCGCCTCGTTGGCGTTCGATCTTTTTTGAAAGACTCTCTCATGAGCAAACCGACTTCGGGTGACTTCACCAAAACCGCTGGCTGGCTGGACTGGTTTGACGGTCCTTCCCGACCGCGTTTCCTGTTGCCAGCCGGCGCTGTGGACGCGCATTGCCACGTGTTCGGTCCGGGCGCCGAATTTCCCTACGCGCCCGAGCGCAAGTACACGCCATGCGACGCGAGCAAGGCGCAGCTGTTTGCCTTGCGCGACCACCTTGGCTTCGCGCGCAACGTGGTGGTGCAGGCCACCTGCCACGGCGCGGACAACCGCGCCTTGGTCGATGCGCTGGTGCACAGCGAGGGCAAGGCGCGTGGTGTGGCCACGGTCAAGCGCAGCGTGACCGACGACGAGCTGCAGGCGCTGCACAAAGCCGGCGTGCGCGGCGTGCGCTTCAACTTCGTCAAGCGCCTGGTGGACTTCACGCCCAAAGACGAGCTGATGGAGATTGCCGCGCGCATCCAGAAGATGGGCTGGCATGTGGTGATCTACTTTGAAGCGGTGGACCTGCCGGAGCTGTGGGACTTCTTCACCGCGTTGCCGACCACCGTGGTGGTGGACCACATGGGCCGCCCCGATGTGAGCAAGCCGGTGGACGGCCCCGAGTTCGAGCTGTTTTTGAAGTTCATGCGCCAGCACCCCAATGTGTGGAGCAAGGTGAGCTGCCCGGAACGGTTGAGCATCACAGGCCCCAAGGCCTTGAACGGCGAGCAGGCGGCTTACCAGGACGTGGTGCCGTTCGCGCGCAAGGTGATCGAGGAGTTCCCCGACCGCGTGCTCTGGGGCACCGACTGGCCGCACCCCAACCTGAAGGACCACATGCCCGACGACGGCCTGCTGGTCGACTTCATTCCGCAGATCGCGCCCACAGCGCAGGCGCAGAAGAAGCTGCTGGTGGACAACCCCATGCGGCTCTATTGGCCGGAGGACAACTGATCATGGCACTCGACAAACCTTCTCTGGACGTGCCCGGCACGACCATCTTCGACGCCGAGCAAAGCCGCAAGGGCTATTGGCTCAACCAGTTTTGCATGAGCCTCATGAAGGCCGAGAACCGCGAGCGTTTCAAGAAAGATGAGCGCGCCTACCTCGACGAGTGGACCATGAGCGAAGAGCAGAAACAGGCCGTGCTCGCGCGCGATCTGAACTGGTGCATCAGCCTGGGCGGCAACATCTACTTTCTGGCCAAGCTGGGCGCCACCGACGGGCTGTCGTTCCAGCAGATGGCCGGCTCCATGACCGGCATGAGCGAGGAAGACTATCGCAACATGATGATCGCCGGCGGCCGCGATCCGCGCTGGGGAAGGGAGAACACGTAATGGCCCGCATCACCGCATCCGTCTACACATCGCACGTGCCGGCCATCGGCGCGGCCATGGACCTGAAGAAAACCGAGGATCCGTACTGGCAGAAGGTGTTCGCCGGCTACGAGTTCTCGCGCCAGTGGATGAAGGACAACAAGCCCGACGTGGTGTTCCTGGTCTTCAACGACCACGCCACCGCGTTCAGCCTGGAAATGATCCCCACCTTCGCTATCGGCACCGCGGCGCACTACAAGGTGGCCGACGAGGGCTGGGGCCCGCGCCCGGTG
>JBBQKZ010000140.1:0-9924 GCA_038327405.1 Burkholderiales bacterium
AAGGCGCGCAACAGGCGCAGCGGCAGCAGGGCCAGCGTGACCACGCCCTTGCCGCGCACACCGCCGAAGTCGATGGTTTCCAGCGCAAAGCCGCGCGGGGGCACGAGCCGGCTTTCCATGCTGGCTGGGCGCGCCAACCGCGTTCGCGCAGGGCTTCGGCCACGGCGAGACCCGGGAAGATGTGGCCGCCGGTGCCGCCGGCCATGATCAGCGCACAAGGGGTCATGAACGGCCCCCTTTCATCATCTGGCGGTTCTCGTAGTCGACGCGCAGCACGATCGCAATCGCAACGAGGTTGAGCAAGATCGCGGAGCCGCCGTAGCTCATCAACGGCAAGGTGAGCCCCTTGGTGGGCAGCGCGCCCAGGTTCACGCCGATGTTGATGAAGGCCTGAAAGCCCATCCACAGGCCCACGCCCTGCGCCACCAGACCGGCGAACACCTGGTCGAGCGCAATGGCCTGGCGGCCGATGTGCATGATGCGGCGCGTGAGCCAAAGGAACAAGCCGATGAGCACCACCACGCCGAGCAGACCGAACTCCTCGCCGATCACAGCCAGCAGGAAGTCGGTGTGGGCTTCGGGCAGCCAGTGCAGCTTCTCGACGCTGCCGCCCAGGCCCACGCCGAAGATCTCGCCTCGGCCGAAGGCGATCAGCGAGTGCGAGAGCTGATACCCCTTGCCGAGTGCGTGCTCCACGCTCCAGGGATCGAGGTAGGCGAATACCCGCGCGCGGCGGAACTCGCTGGTCATGACCATGAGCGCAAACGCGGCCACGACCACCAGCGCCATCAAAAAGAACATGCGTGCGTTCACGCCACCCAGGAACAGGATGCCCATGGCGATCACCACGATCACCATGAACGCGCCCATGTCGGGCTCGGCCAGCAGCAGCATGCCCACCACCGCCACGGCCACGGCCATGGGCGTCACAGCCTGGAAGAAGCGCTGCTTCACATCCATCTTGCGCACCATGTAGTCGGCCGCATAGAGCAGCACGGCCAGCTTGGCCAGCTCGGAGGGCTGGAAGTTCATGATGCCCAGCGAGATCCAGCGCCGCGCACCGTTGACGCCCTTGCCGATGAAGGGAAACAGCACCAGCACCAGCAACACCAAGGCCACGGCAAACATCCACGGCGCCATCTTCTCCCAGCTGCGCATCGGGAACTGGAAAGCCACCACACCCGCCACCAGACCGATGGCCATGGAAATGGCGTGGCGCATCACGAAGTGGGTGTGTGCGTAGTTGGCAAAGCGCGGGTTGTCGGGCAACGCAATCGACGCCGAATAGACCATCACCAGACCCCAGGCGAGCAGCGCCACCACCACCCACAGCAGGGGCTGGTCAAAGCCGAGTTCGCGCACGGCCACGTTGCGCGTGCCCGCGTAGGTTCGGTTGGACAGGCGCACCGGCAGACCATCGCGCGACGAACCACCGGCCAGCACGCCGGCCAGGTCGCGCCCCAGCAGGCGCGGGTTGAGCGCGGCCAGGCCTTCGCGCAGGCGCTGCGACCAGGTCAGGGTGGGCACCGCTTTTTTCTTCACAGACCCGCCTCCAGGCTCATGCCGCGCTCGGTGGCGAGGTTGGCGACGGCGCTCACGAAAACGCGTGCGCGGTGCTCGTAGTTGTCGAACATGTCCAGGCTGGCGCAGGCGGGCGACATCAGTACCGCGTCGCCCGACCGGGCCTGCTGCGCGGCCAGTGCCACCGCCTCGGGCAGCGTGGCAGCGTCGAGCTGAGGAATGTGTTCGTCGGTCAGGGCTTCGCCCACCGCGGCGCGGATGCGCGCGGCATCGCGGCCGATGAAGACCACCGCACGCGCAAAACGCGCCAGCGGCTCGGCCAACGGCGCAAAGTCCTGCCCCTTGCCGTCGCCACCCAGGATCACCACCAGCCGGCGCTCCGCACCCAGGCCATTGACCGCTGCCAGTGTGGCGCCCACGTTGGTGCCCTTGCTGTCGTCGAAGTACTCGACCTCGTCGATGATGGCCACCGGCTCCACGCGGTGCGGCTCACCGCGGTACTCGCGCAAGCCGTGCAACATGGGGCCGAGCGCAGCGCCGGTGGAGCTGGCCAACGCCAGCGCGGCGAGCGCGTTGGCGGCGTTGTGGCGGCCGCGGATGCGCAGCGCGTCCACGGGCATCAAACGCTGGAAATAGATTTCTTCGGTTTCATCGGAGGCACGACCCCGTTTGCGCGTTTCGTCCAGCGCGAGTGCACGCACCAGCCATGCCATGCCGTTGAGCGTTTCAATGCCCCAATCTCCGGCGCGCGTGGGTGCGTCCAGCCCGAAGCTGGCCCAGGGACGTGCACTCTGCTGGCGGTTGCGGTTGCCCACCTTCACCGTGACCAGACCAGGCTGCAGCGCCATGACCTTTGGGTCGTCGCGGTTGAGCAGCATCAGCGCCTGCGCGCCGAACACCGCCGCCTTGGCCTGCGTGTAAGCGGCCATGCTGCCGTGCCAGTCGAGGTGGTCTTCGGTGATGTTGAGCACGCTGGCGGCGGTGGGCACGGCGTCCCAGTCGGTGCCGGCGGTGCCGTCGAGCTGAAAGCTGGAGAGTTCGAGCACCCACACACGGGGCAGGTGCAGCGGCTGGGGCGGTTCGATGGGGGGCGGCACCAGCATGACCGGACCTTCTTCATCGATGTCGGCAGCGGGTGCAGGCACTTCCTCGTCTGCGGGTTCGACTTCGTCAACCGGCTCGGCTGCGATGTCCGCGGGCACAACCACCACCGGTGCTTCGTCGATGGCCTCGGCGGCCGCACGTTCGTCGTCGGCCAGCTGGGCCACGGCCTCGACATCCAGGGCGGCGGACAGCACATCCAGCAAGGCTGGACCAATGTTGCCGGCCACGGCCACGGGCACACCCGCGCGCTGCAGCAGCAGGGTGGTGAGCGCGGTCACGGTGGTCTTGCCGTTGGTGCCGGTGATGGCCAGCACCTTGGGGCGGTACGGCAGGCGCTCGCGCGCGGCCAGCGCCTTCAGGGCGCGGGCGAAGAGGCCGAGTTCGCCGAGCACGGCCACGTTGTGCGCCCGGGCCCAGCTGGACACGACCTGCAGCGAAGCCGGGGCCAGACCCGGGCTGCGCGCGATCAGCGACCATGCGCCGCGCGCCATCAACGCATCGTCGAATGCACCGCTGACAAAAGTGGCCTGCGGGTACTCGGCGCGCAGGGCAGCCAGTTGAGGCGGCTGACCGCGCGTGTCGGCCACGGTCACGTGTGCACCCTGGCGCGCGCACCAGCGCGCCATGGCCAGGCCGGAGGCGCCCAGGCCGAGGATGAGGACGTGCTGGTCGTGCATGGTCAGCGCAGCTTCAGCGTGGACAGGCCCACCAGGCACAACAACATGGTGATGATCCAGAAGCGTACAACGACCTGCGTTTCCTTCCAGCCCTTTTTCTCGAAATGGTGGTGCAGCGGCGCCATCTGGAACAGGCGGCGACCGGTGCCATAGCGGCGCTTGGTGTACTTGAACCAGGTCACCTGCAGCATGACCGAGAGCGCCTCCACCACGAAGATGCCGCCCATGATGGCCAGCACGATCTCTTGCCGAACGATGACGGCGATGGTGCCCAGCGCGCCGCCAAGCGCCAGCGCACCGACGTCACCCATGAACACTTGTGCCGGGTGGGTGTTGAACCACAGAAAGGCCAGGCCCGCACCGGCCATGGCCGCGCAGAAGATCAGCAGCTCACCGGCGCCCGGGATGTGCGGCAGCAGCAGGTATTTCGCGAACACCACGTTGCCGGTGACGTAGGCGAACACGCCCAGGGCCGAGCCCACCATCACCACCGGCATGATGGCCAGGCCATCGAGCCCGTCGGTGAGGTTGACAGCGTTGCTCGATCCGACGATGACCAGATACGTCATGACCACGAAACCGAACACGCCCAGCGGGTAGCTGATCTCTTTGAAGAAGGGCACGAGCAGGCCAGCTTGCGGCGGCAGGTCCACGGTGAAGCCGGAGGACACCCATTCGAAGAACAGCTGCAACACCCGCAGGTTGCTGGTCTCGGACACGCTGAACACGAGGTAGAACGCGGCGACCAGGCCGATGATCGACTGCCACAGGTATTTTTCGCGGGAGCGCATGCCCTCGGGGTCCTTGTGCACCACCTTGCGCCAGTCGTCCACCCAGCCGATGGCACCGAAGCCCAGGGTGACCAGCAGCACGATCCACACGAAGCGGTTGGACAGGTCGAACCAGAGGATGGTGGAGACCGCGATGGAGAACAGGATCAGCACACCGCCCATGGTGGGTGTGCCGCCCTTGCTGATGTGGGTCTGCATCGCGTACTCGCGGATCGGCTGGCCGATCTTGAGCGCAGCCAGGCGGCGGATGAAGTACGGCCCGGCGGCCAGGCCCATGAGCAGCGCGGTGAGCGCGGCCATGACGGCGCGAAACGTGAGGTACTGGAACACCCGCAGAAAACCGAAATCGGGCGACAGGCCTTGCAGCCACAGGGCCAGGCTAGGCAGCATGGGCGTTGTCCTTCTTGTTGTTGTCTTGTGTCGGGTCGAGTGCCAGCAAGGCCTGCACCACACGCTCGGTGCGCATGAAGCGCGAGCCCTTGACCAGCACGCTCTGGAACACCGGGCGGTCGTCGCTCACGGCGGCGCACACGGCGCCGGCCATGGCGGGCACTTCGTTCCAGTGGGTGACGGCGGGCCACACGGGCGCGGCCTGGCGCATCCAGTCGCCGGCCACGTGCACCGCTTCAATGCCGCGGTCGTGCGCGTGGCACAGCACTTCTTCATGGAAGGCCAGGCCCTGCTCACCCACCTCACCCATGTCGCCCAGCACCAGCAGATGCGGCGCGGGCAGCTCGGCCAGCACGTCGATGGCCGCGCGCACCGAGTCGGGGTTGGCGTTGTAGGTGTCATCGATCAATGTGATGGTGCGGCCGTCCAGGTGCAGGGCCAGCGCGCGCGAGCGCCCGCCCACTGGCTCGAAGGCGTCGAGCCCGCGCACCACGGCGTCGAGCGTCGCGCCAGCGGCCAGAGCACAGGCGGTGGCGGCAAGGGCATTGCGCACGTTGTGGCGACCGGCAATCTTCAATTGCACTGTGCCCTTGCCTGCGGGCGAGGTGAAGCACAGCGTCCAGGCGCCGGACTGCCAGTCGGTCTTGAGCGCGCACACATCGGCGGCGGGGTCGGTGTCGCTGAAGGTCATGACGCGGCGGCCCCCGGCCAGACCGCGCCACAGTGGTGTCCAGGTGTCGTCGGACGGGAACACGGCCACGCCGTCGTCGCCCAGCGCCTGGATGACCTGCCCGTTTTCCAGTGCCACGGCTTCCACCGTGGCCATGAATTCCTGGTGCTCGCGCTGCGCGTTGTTGACCAGGGCCACCGTGGGCCGGGTGAGTGCGGCGAGTTCAGCGATCTCACCGGGGTGGTTCATGCCGAGTTCGACCACCGAGAGCTTGTGCGCCGCAGTGAGGCGCAGCAGTGTGAGTGGCACGCCGATGTCGTTGTTGAAGTTGCCCTGCGTGGCGTGGGCCGCATCGCCCGCAGCGGCACGCAGGATGGACGCGATCATCTGTGTGACCGTGGTCTTGCCATTGCTGCCGGTCACGGCGATCAGCGGCAGGTTGAACTGGCTGCGCCAAAGGCGGGCGAGTTCGCCCAGCGCGCGGCGCGTGTCGGGCACCTCAACGCCCGGCAGGCCGGCTTCGGCCAGACCTGCGCTCGCGATGGCAGCGATTGCGCCCTGCAACGCCGACTGCGGCAGGAAGTCGTGTGCGTCGAAGCGCTCGCCCTTGAGCGCCACGAAGAGGTCGCCCTGTTGCAGGCTGCGCGTGTCGGTGTGCACGCGGGTGATCGCCACGTCGGGCTGGCCGACCACACGGGCGCCGCTGAGTTGGGGGAGCAACTGGCCGAGCGTCTTCATGCGTGGGCTCCCTGCGCTGCGCGGTCGGCCAGCGCCTGGCGCGCGTGAACCAGATCGGAGAACGGTGTCTTCACGCCCATCACGTCCTGGTAGTCCTCATGGCCCTTGCCAGCGATCAGCACCACGTCGGCGGTTTGCGCGCGCTCCACGGCCGTGCCGATGGCAGCGGCCCGGTCGGGCTCGACCAGGACAGTCCCGGCGTTTGAAAGGCCGGCGACCATCTGACCCAGGATGTGGATCGGGTCTTCGCTGCGCGGGTTGTCGCTGGTGAGCACGGCGTGTGTCGCTTCGCGCTCGGCCACGGCGGCCATGAGCGGGCGTTTGCCGGCATCGCGGTCGCCGCCACAGCCCACCACCACCCACAAGGCACCGCCACGCCGGGCCGCCAGGGGTTGCAAGGCGTGCAGCGCTTTCTCCAGCGCGTCGGGCGTGTGGGCGTAGTCCACCAGCACCAGGGGTTGGTCGGGGGCGGCCGCTTCGGCCTGCTCCATGCGGCCGGGCACGGGGGTGAGCGCGCCACAGGCCTTGACGGCTTGCTGCAGCGATACGCCCAGTGCGCGTGCCGAGGCGAGCACACACAGCAGGTTGGACACGTTGTAACGGCCCACCAGAGGCACCTGCAGGCTGTGGCGGTCGAGCGCCTTGCCTTGAGGGTCCCGCTCGACAACCGCGAACGCCATGCCCGCGTTGGTGAACTCGATGTTCTCTGCGTTCAGGCGCGCAGGCGCTTCGATGCCCACGGTCCAGAGATCCAGCGCACGACCGGCCAACTGGCCTGCCAGTTGAGCGCCGCGCGCATCGTCGGTGTTGACCACCGCGGCGGCCAGCCCGGGCCAGTCGAACAGCGCGGCCTTGGCGTCCCAGTAGGCGTCCATGCTGCCGTGGAAGTCGAGGTGGTCCTGGGTGAAGTTGGTGAACACGGCCACGCGCACCTGCGTGGCGTTCAATCGGCCTTCAACCAGGCCGATGGACGAGGCCTCGATGGCGCAGGCTTTCAAGCCTTCATCCACACAACTGCGAAGCTGCTGCTGCAACATCACCGGATCGGGTGTGGTGAGGCCCGTGGGTGACAGCACCGAGCCCGGCTGGCCCATGCCCAGCGTGCCGACCACGGCGCAGGGGCGCGCGCACACCGAGAGCAGTTGTGCGGTCCACCAGGCACAAGACGTCTTGCCGTTGGTGCCGGTGATGGCGAGCACATCGAGCGCAGCGCTCGGGTGGTCGCAGAACTCGCTGGCAATCGCGCCGGCCTGGGCCTTGAGGCCGGGCACAGCGACAACGCGGGCATCAGCCAGATCAAACGCATCAACGCCGTCCAGTTCGACCAGCGCGGCCACGGCACCCGACGCCAGCGCGGCGTTCACATAGCGGCGCCCATCGGTGGCTGCGCCGGGCCAGGCCACGAAGCCGTCACCCGGCTGCAAACGGCGGCTGTCGCAGTGCAGCGCGCCGGTCACGCTTGCGCGCAACCAGGCGGCGATGTCGCGGGGCTGGTCCAGCGTCAGCATCAGAACGATTCCTCGACCACTTCGGTGACGATCTGCGGCTTCACGCTCATGTCGGGCTGCACACCCAGGATGCGCAGCGTCTGCTGCACCGTTTCGCTGAACACGGGCGCAGCCACCAGGCCACCGTAGTACTGGCCGTTGCCAGGCTCGTCCACCATCACGGCCACCACGATGCGTGGTGATTCCACCGGCGCCAAACCCACGAAAAAGCTGCGGTACTTCTTGTCGGCGTAACCCTTGCCTTCCTGCTTGCGCGCCGTGCCCGACTTGCCACCCACCGAGTAGCCCATGGTCTGTGCCCGCGAGCCGGTGCCCCCCGGGCCAGCCGCCAGTTGCAGCATGGCGCGCACGGCAATGGCGTTCTTCTCGCTGAACACACGCACGCCGCTCACCAGCTCGTCCGACTTCTGCAGCGTGACCGGGATCAGCTCGCCATCGCGCGCGAAGACGGTATAGGCCTGTGCCAGCTGGAACAGCGAGGCCGAGAGACCGTAGCCGTAACTCATGGTGGCCTGTTCGATCGGACGCCAGGTCTTGTACGGGCGCAGGCGGCCAGTCACAGCACCGGGAAAGGGTACTTGCGGTTTTTGTCCGAAGCCGGCCTGGGCATAGGTCTCCCACATCTCGCGCGGGCTCAACTGCATGGCCAACTTGACCGTGCCCACGTTGCTCGATTTCTGGATCACCTGCGAGACGGTGAGCACGTCGTTCGGGTGCGAATCACTGATGGTGGAGCCCCCGATGGAGATGCGTCCCGGCGCGGTGTTGATGGGTGTGTTGGGCGTGACCAGGCCCTTGTCCAGCGCGAGACTGATGACGAAGGGCTTCATGGTCGAGCCGGGCTCGAAACTGTCGGTGAGCACGCGGTTGCGCAACTGCTCTCCACTGAGGTTCACACGCCGGTTGGGATTGAAGCTGGGGTAGTTGGCCAGGGCAAGCACCTCGCCGGTGCGGGTGTCGAGCACCACCACACTGCCAGCGCGCGCCTTGTGGGTCAGCACCGCCTCTTTCAGCTTCTGGTAGGCGAAATACTGCACCTTGCTGTCGATCGAGAGCTGCAGGTCGGGGCCGTCCACCGGCGGCACCACGTCGCGCACGTCTTCCACCACACGGCCCAGCCGGTCCTTGATGACGCGGCGTGAACCGTTCTTGCCCGAGAGCTGCTGGTTGAACGCCAGCTCCACGCCCTCCTGGCCGCGGTCTTCCACGTTGGTGAAGCCGACGACGTGAGCGGCCGATTCACCCTCGGGGTACTGACGCTTGTACTCGCGGCGCTGATGGAAGCCCTTGATGCCCAGCGCAGCGATCTCTTTGGCCACTGGCTCGTCGACCTGACGTTTGACCCAGACGAAGGTCTTGTCCTCCACCGCGAGGCGCTTGCGCAGATCGGCCAGCGGCATCTCCAGCAGTTTCGCGAGCTGGCGCAGCTTGGGGTCGTCGCGGTCCACGTCTTCGGGAATCGCCCAGATGCTTTGTGCAACCACGCTGGAGGCCAGGATGAGTCCGTTGCGGTCGAGCACGCGGCCGCGGTTGGCCGGCAGCTCCAGCGTGCGGGCGAAGCGCACCTCACCCTGGCGCTGGAAAAAGTCGTTGCCGAACACCTGCACATACGCGGCGCGTCCGGCCAGACCCGCAAACGCCACCGCCAGCGCGGCCACGATGAACTTGCTGCGCCACACCGGCGTCTTGCTGGCCAGCAGCGGGCTGGCGCTGTAGTTGATGCTGCGGCTCATTTGGCGCCCTCCGTGGGCACTGAAGGCTCGAACACCGTCACGTACTGCGTGACCCCCGGCGTGACCGGTCGCATCTGCAACTGTCGCGTCGCCAGCTGCTGCACACGCGCGGGGGTGGCCTGCGCGCGCTTTTGCACCTGCAGTTGCTCGTGCTCGGCGTCGAGCTTGCGTGTTTGCGCCTGCGTGCGGTCGAGCGCGGCGTAGAGCCGGCGCGACTCGTACTGCGTGTGCACCAGGTAGAAAGCACTGGCGATCACGGCGAGCAGCAGCACGAGGTTGAGCCGGATCATGGCAATGCCCCCACGCTTGCCACTTCGTGGACTGCGCTGCCCCCCAAGGGGGTGCGAGCTTGCTTGGGGCGGCCCTGCGCTGCGCTCATGCCGGCGCCTCCGTGCGCTCGGCCACGCGCATCACAGCACTGCGCGAGCGCGGGTTGCCCTTGACCTCTTCGTCAGAGGGCATCACCCGCTTCAAGCCGCGCAGCGCCATGGGCGCAGGCTCGGCAAACGGCACGCGGCGGTCCACCACGGCGCGCGAATGGCGCGCCATGAACTGCTTGACCATGCGGTCTTCGAGCGAGTGGAAGCTGATCACCACGAGGTGTCCTGTGGGGCGCAAGACGTGCAGGCTGGCTTCTAACGCTTGTTGCAGCTCTTCAAGCTCGGCGTTGATGAAAATCCGAAAAGCCTGAAATGTGCGCGTTGCAGGGTCCTTGCCCGGCTCGCGGGTTTTGACCGCGCCAGCCACGACTTCGGCCAGTTCACGGGTGGTTCGAAAAGGGCCCCGTTCCTG
>JBBQKZ010000141.1:0-9832 GCA_038327405.1 Burkholderiales bacterium
CCGGGGCCAAGGCCTTGTACGCCTTTGTGGATGTTGTAGGTGGCGACGCGAAGAATGCTCATGGAGCAAATCATGCCACCAACCCCATCCGCGCCTTGTGTCAATCAATCAAGACTTGCGGCCAATCTGGGCAGCCATGAAATCGCCTCGGCATTCGACGGGGAGAAGCAGCGCTCGGCCGCCTGCGCCCAGGGCAACCACACCTGTTCGCGGTGCTCTCGAGGGCTCAACAACACCGGCACGGCGTGGGGGATGCACAGGCCGAACAGGTGCTCGGTGTTGTGCGTCACGCCCGCGGCATAGCGGTGGCGCCACTGCGGGTAGATCTCGTACACGTTCTCCAGCGCCCAGTCGGTGAGCACATGGCCGGGGGCTCGCGCATCAAGCCCGGTTTCTTCCGCCACTTCGCGCGCGGCGGTGAGCTCGAAGGGCTCGTCCAGCCTGTCCTTGGAGCCGGTCACCGATTGCCAGAAACCCGGCGCGTCGGCGCGCTCGATCAACAGCACATCCAGGGCCGGTGTGTGGATCACGACCAGCACCGACTGCGGGATCTTGGGCGGCATGAGGTCAGAACAGGCGGGACGCGGTGCTGCCCACCGTTCGGGCGCGCTGCAACAGCTTCCAGCCCGACCACAGCCGCAGCGCCAGGCCCAGCGAGCGGCGCGGCCGCCACACCGCCACGGCGAGCACGCTGCCGGCCACCACCAGCGGGTTGGCGCGCAACCAGATCCAGGCGCCCTGCAAACGATCGGCCCAGACCAAGGCTGGTTGCATGACCTGCATCTGCTCCGCCACCTGGCCACGCAACCCGCCGGAGCGCAGCACCAGCAACTGGCGCCTGCGGGCCAGTTGCTCGGCGCGGCCGGGTTCTGCTGTGCTCATGAACGCAATTCCTCGCGGTCCTGCTTGAGCTCTTCGACGGTGGCCGAGAACAGCCGGGTGCCGCTGCGCAAGCGTTCGCGCGCCAACCAGGCCGCTACACCACCGAGACCGATGAACACACCGGCGAACACCGCAAGCGGCAACAGGCGGTGCGTGTCCCACAAGGCAACGGTGATCAACATGGCCAGAAAGCCCAGCCCCAGGCTGAGGAAGGCCACAGCCACCGCGCCATAGACCAACAGCCCACCCACACGCAGCACCTCTTCCTGGGCCTCCACGCTGAGCAACTCCAGCCGCAGCTGGAGCAACTCGAGCACAGTGGCTGTCAGCCCCTTGATCGAGGCCGACAGGCGGGTCGGGGGCGCAGACATGCCGCGAGCGTTCAACGTCGGCTGATCAGCAGGCCGATCACCAGGCCGATGCCGGCGGCGGTGCCCACGGCGCGCCAGGGGTGCTCGTGCACGTAGTCGTCGGTGGCGCGCGCCATCTCGCGGGTCTTTTCCTTGATGGCATCTTCCGCGTCCAGCAGCTTGTGGCGGGCCAGGCGCAGGTTTTCGTTGATGCGTTCGCGCAGCTCCACCACCTTGCCTTCGGTCTGGTTGGCGGTGGCCACCATCAACTCTTCGGCGTCGGCGATGACGCGCTGCAGATCGGCCACCAGTTTTTCTTTGTTGGCCAGCGTGTCTTGGGCGTTCTTGCTCATCGGTAGGCTCCTTTCAAAAAGCCATCGTAACAAACCCTCACCCGTACCCGGCTCTACGTTTCGTTACCGCACCTCCGCGGTGCGGAACTTGCTGCAGCCCAACTGAAAAGGGCGGCCTGCGCCGCCCTTCAGGTGTGACCTTGGCGCAGGTTCAGGCGGTTTTGGCCAGGTCCGTGTTGCGCAGGCGAATGTGCAGTTCGCGCAATTGCTTCTCGTCCACCAGGCTGGGCGCCTGGGTCAACAGACACTGGGCGCGCTGGGTCTTGGGGAAAGCGATCACATCGCGGATCGACTCGGCACCGGTCATGAGCGTGACGATGCGGTCCAGACCGAAGGCCAGGCCACCGTGGGGCGGCGCGCCGTACTGCAATGCGTCGAGCAGGAAGCCGAACTTGACCTGGGCCTCTTCGGGCGTGATCTTCAGCGCGTCAAACACCTTCTGCTGCACCGCTGCGGTGTGGATACGCACCGAACCACCGCCGATCTCCCAGCCGTTGAGCACCATGTCGTAGCCCTTGGCGATGCACTTCTCGGGCGCGGTGACCATCCAGTCCTCGTGGCCGTCTTTCGGTGCGGTGAAGGGGTGGTGCACGGCGGTCCAGCGGTCGGCTTCCTCGTCGTGTTCGAACATCGGGAAGTCCACCACCCACATCGGCGCCCAGCGGCTTTCGAACAAGCCGTTTTTCTTGCCCAGTTCGCTGTGACCGATCTTCAGGCGCAGCGCGCCGATAGCATCGTTCACCACCTTGGCCTTGTCGGCGCCGAAGAAGATGATGTCGCCGTTCTGCGCCTTCGTGCGTTCCAGGATGTCGGCCACGGCCTTGTCGTGCAGGTTCTTCACGATCGGGCTCTGCAAGCCGTCGCGACCCTTGGCAACTTCGTTGACCTTGATCCAGGCCAGGCCCTTGGCGCCGTAGATCTTGACGAACTCGGTGTAGGCGTCGATCTCGCTGCGGCTCATGTCGGCGCCGCCACGCACGCACAGGGCGACCACGCGGCCACCCTTCATGGTGGCGGGCGCGGAGAACACCTTGAAGTCCACGTCACCCATCACGTCGGTGAGTTCGGTGAACTCGAGCATCACGCGCAGGTCGGGCTTGTCGGAGCCGAAGCGGTGCATGGCTTCGCTGTAGGCCATGACCGGGAACTCGCCAAGGTCCACGCCCAGCGTGTTCTGGAACACCGTCTTGATCATGCCCTGGAACATGTCGCGGATGTCTTCCTCGGTCAGGAACGAGGTTTCGATGTCGATCTGCGTGAACTCGGGCTGGCGGTCGGCGCGCAGGTCTTCGTCGCGGAAGCACTTGGTGATCTGGTAGTAGCGATCGAAGCCGGCCACCATCAGCAACTGCTTGAACAGCTGCGGGCTTTGCGGCAGCGCGAAAAAGTGGCCGTCGTGCACGCGGCTGGGCACGAGGTAGTCGCGCGCGCCTTCTGGCGTGCTCTTGGTGAGCATCGGTGTCTCGATGTCGATGAAGCCGTTGGCGTCGAGGAACTTGCGCACCTCCATGGCCACGCGGTAACGCAACATCAGGTTGTTCTGCATGTAAGGGCGGCGCAGGTCGAGCACGCGGTGCGTGAGGCGCGTGGTCTCGCTCAGGTTCTCGTCGTCGAGCTGGAAAGGTGGCGTGACCGAAGCGTTGAGCACCTTCAGTTCATGGCACAGCACCTCGATCTGGCCACTTTTCAGCTTGTCGTTGGTGGTGCCGGCAGGACGGGCACGCACAAGACCGGTGACCTGCACGCAGAACTCGTTGCGCACGTCTTCGGCGGTCTGGAACATCTCGGCACGGTCGGGGTCGCAGACCACCTGAACATAACCTTCTCGGTCGCGCAGGTCGATGAAGATCACGCCACCGTGGTCGCGGCGGCGGTTCACCCAGCCGCACAGCTTCACGGTTTCGCCCAGTTGGGCTTCGGTCACCAGACCGCAGTAGTGGGTACGCATCGCCATTTCGCTTCTTCTTTCAACAGGTTCGCGGGCCGGGCCCGCGGGGGAACATCAGGAGGTCTTCTGGATGGCGCCGTCGGCGCCCACCTTGAGGTGCGGATTCTTGGGTCCACCGGGCACGATCACCCCCATGGACACGATGTAGGTCAGCGCTTCGTCCACACTCATCTGCAGCTCCACGCAGGCGCTCTTGCGCACCATCACGAAGTAGCCGCCGGTGGGGTTGGGGGTGGTGGGCACATAAACGCTGTGGAACTCGTCGAGCTCACCGGAGCGACCCGGCTGGGCCTGCAACTGGCGCAACACGTCACCGGCGGGCGATCCGGTGAGGAAACCGATGGTCCACATGCCTTCGTGCGGCCATTCAATGAGCAAGGCCTTGCGAAACGCATTGCCCTTTTCGGAGAAGAGCGTGTCCGACACCTGCTTCACGCCCGAGTAGATCGAGCGCACCACCGGAATGCGGTGCAGCAGGGCGTGCCACCAGCTCACCAGCTTGTTGCCAATGATGTTGGATGCCAGGGCGCCAATAGACAGCACCACCACCAGCGCGAACACCACGCCCAGGCCAGGGATGTGCATGCCGAACAGCTGGTCGGGCTGCCAGCTGGTGGGCAGGATGCGCAAGGTCTGGTCAAGCGTGCTGACCACCCACTCCAGCACCCAGAGTGTGATGATCAGCGGCACCAGCACCAGCAGGCCCGAGAACAACCATTTGCGCAAAGAAGGCATGCGCAGCGACTCAGGAGCCCGACGGGGTGGTCGGGGTGCTGGGCTTTGCAGGGGCTGGTGCGGCTGCGGGAGCAGCAGCCGGCGCAGGTGCAGCCGCATCACCGGCCGGCTTGGCCGGCGCGGCGGCGGCTGGCGCCCCGTCTGTGGCTGGCGTGGCGGCGGGTTTGCTGCCCTCGCGGAAATCGGTGACATACCACCCGGAGCCCTTGAGCTGGAAACCGGCTGCCGTCAGCTGCTTCTTGAAGCTGGCCTGTCCACAGGACGGACACACGGTGAGCGGGTCGTCGGACATTTTCTGCAGCACGTCCTTGGCATGACCGCAGGACTCGCACTTGTAGGCATAGATGGGCATGGCGGGAACCTGGTGAAGAAGGGGTGCATGTCCCGCCAGGGCAGCCGCCCGGCGGGCGCGCTGCATTCCCACGCAGGGAGCGGAACAAAACCCGTCATTATAAATTGAGGGCGTGCCCCACGCAGCACCGGGTGTCGGCCCTGCAGCATCAGCCGTTGCGAATCACCAGAGTCGCACGCGCACCAGCACCTGCATCACGATCAGCCCCAGCAGGAAACCGAGTCCGCCATACAGGATGGCCTGCAACAGTCGGTTGGTTCGGCGCTGCTCGGCCAGCAGGCTGTCGAGTTCGCGCCGCAGTTCGTGCGGCTTGTGCTGCAGAAAGTCGTTGAGCAGGCGCGGCAGCGCGGGCAACAGCTTGGCGTATTGGGGCGCCTCGGCCTTGAGTTGCTGCAGCAGTTTCTGAGGCCCGACCTGCTCGACCATCCACTTCTCGAGGAAGGGTTTGGCGGTGTTCCACAGATCCAGCTCGGGATCGAGGTCGCGGCCCAGGCCTTCGATGTTGAGCAGGGTTTTTTGCAGCAGCACGAGCTGGGGCTGGATCTCGACCTGGAAACGGCGCGAGGTCTGGAACAGGCGCATGAGCACCAGACCGAGCGAGATTTCCTTGAGCGGGCGGTCGAAGTAGGGCTCGCACACCGCACGGATCGCAGATTCGAGCTCATCCACCCGCGTGCTGGAGGGCACCCAGCCCGACTCGATGTGCAGCTCGGCCACGCGCTTGTAGTCGCGCCGGAAAAAGGCGGTGAAGTTCTGCGCCAGATACTCCTTGTCGAACTCGGTGAGCGTGCCCACGATGCCGAAATCCAGCGAGATGTAGCGCCCGAAGGTGGCCGGCGCCGTGCTCACCTGGATGTTGCCCGGGTGCATGTCGGCGTGAAAAAAGCCGTCGCGGAACACCTGAGTGAAGAACAGCGTCACGCCGTCGCGGGCCAGCTTCGGGATGTCCACACCGAGCTTGCGCAACTCGTCCACGCGGTTGATCGGCAGCCCGTACATGCGCTCCATCACCATGACCTCGGTGTGGCAGTAGTCCCAGAGCATCTCGGGGATCAGCACCAGATCGAGGCCCTGCATGTTGCGGCGCAGCTGTGCGGCGTTCGAGGCTTCACGCAACAGATCGAGCTCGTCGTGCAGGTACTTGTCGAACTCACCCACCACCTCGCGCGGCTTGAGGCGTTTGCCGTCGGCTGACAGCCGCTCGACCCAGCCGGCCATCATGCGCATGAGGCTGAGGTCCTTGTCGATCACGGCCGCCATGTTGGGCCGCAGCACCTTCACCGCCACTTCGCGCCCGCCGTGGCGTCCGTCGCGCAGGGTCGCAAAGTGCACCTGGGCAATGGACGCGCTGGCCACCGGTACCTGCTCGAAGTGGGTGAACACCTCGGTCAGCGGTTTGCCAAAGGCACGCTCGATACAGGCCACGGCCACGGCGCTGGGAAATGGGGGCACGCGGTCCTGCAGACGGGCGAGTTCGTCGGCGATGTCGGGCGGCAGCAGATCGCGCCGGGTTGACAGCACCTGGCCGAACTTCACAAAGATCGGGCCCAGGCGTTCCAGCGCCTCGCGCAGCCGCTCGCCGCGCGGCGCATCGAGGTTGCGGCCGATGGAGACGATGCGTGTCAACAGGCGGATGCCGCGACCGCGGAAGCTGGAAAGCACCAGCTCGTCCAGCCCGTAGCGCAACACCACCCAGACGATGAAAGCGCCGCGAAAGAGCCGCGTCATGCGCTCGGTCCGCCGTCGCGCGGCGGCACGCCGGCATCGGAAGCGGGCGCAGAAGCAAAAGGCGACCGGGGAGGAAATCCCTCGGGCATGCGGGCCACGAACGCCTTGACGGCTTGAGAGGCCGAGCGCGCGAACCGCGTGATGGTGTGCGCGGTGGCATCACCCACCACGCGGGACAGGTCTTCTTCCATGTCCCAGCGCACGTTGTCCACCAGCCAGGCCACCTCGGCCGCCAGCTGCACATCGCCCTGGATGTCCACGCCGGGCTTCTGCCCGGCGAGCACACTTTGAGCCAGCTCCAACGGCGAATTCTGGGTGAGTGTGACGCTGAGCTCAGGCTTCGCGCCAGGGTCACTACGCTCCAGCAAACCGGCTGCCGTGGGTGACAGCGTCAGGTTGAAATCGCCCCACTGGATGCGCACGGGCTTGCCCTTCTGGCGCTTCAAACGGTCTTGCGCAGCAGGCTCCTGCATCAACACATGGTTGAGCAAGAGCACCAGACGGTTCTGCAGCTCGTCCACCACCCAGTCGGGCGGGCGGATCGAGCCCAGCAGGGACTGAAGAAAGTTCAGGGGTGGAGAGCCGGCAGTGCCCGGGCCAGACGGAGAAACGGGTGGTTCATTTTTCATGACCACCCGATTTTGACGGATAAAACCCGGCCGGCGGCGCCGTTGGCCATTGCCCCGGCAGGGCCGGGACCTGCACCCGGCGGCAGCGCTTACTGCAGCGCCTGCACGCCGGCCACCAACCAGCCGCCCGAGCCCGCCTTGGGCCGTGTGATGTTCCAGACCTCACGAAACGGGTTGGGACCGGAGGATGCGTCTTCACGGATCATTCCGGAGAATTCCACACTGGCCATGTACCCGTCGTCCAGCTCTTCAATGCCGAGCAACTGGGCTTCGAGCATCACCACCTCGGTCTTGTTGACGCTGGCACCGCTGGTGGCTTCGCGCTCGGCCAGCTGGCTGCGGATCTGCTCGAGCATGCCGTCGGTCATCATGGCGCGCAGGCTCGGAATGTCGGAGCGGTCCCAGGCGTCCTGCAGGCTCACGAAGTTGGCTTTGGACGCCTTGAGGAAGCCCTCGGCATCGAAACCCTCGGGGACTCCCCAGGTCTGGCGACCCATCAAGGCCGCACCAATCATGGAACCGCCAGCCGCGGAGGGGTGTGCCGTGTCTAGCGAGGCGGGACCGCTGCGCTCCCAAGGGCGCGCCGAGGCGTCGTTGCCCACGTTCTGCGGCGAGTAGCTGCGAGGCGTGGCAGGGTCGAACTGGGAATGGCCCGACTGCGTGGCGGGGCCACTTGCGCTTTGGTAAGCCAGGTTGCCGGCGCCGCTGGCAGCCGCACGGCGGCGCATCACCATGCCGATCACGGCCACGACCACAGCCGCCAACAAGGCAACCATCAGGAATTGGGCAAAACCTTCACCAAAGCCCAGTGCAGACGCCAGCCAAGCCAGCCCCAACCCTGCGGCCAACCCGCCGAGCATGGCGCCCCATGGGCGCTTGGGGGCCGCTGCGGCTGCAGGGCTCGCAGTGGCGGGACGGGCAGCCGCGCTTTGAGTGGGTGCCGGCGTGGCCTGCTGCGCGGGCGCGGTGCTGCGCTGCGTCACATTGCCCGACTGCTTGCCGAACGACAACCCACCACCCAGGCGCTTGGCCCACACATCTTGCGAGCCCAGCGCCATCACGCACACCAGCACCACCGACCACAACTTGTTCATGTCCCTGTCTCCTTCTGTCAATGACCCGCCATCAAACTCAACACTTGATACCCACGTGCAGCGCCACCACACCGGCGCTGAGGTTGTGCACATCGACATGGCCAAAACCCACCGAGCGCATCAACTGCCGCAGCTCCTCCTGGCCCGGGTGCATGCGGATGGACTCGGCAAGGTAGCGGTAGCTGCCCTCGTCGTTGGCCACCAGCTTGCCCAGTTTGGGCAGCACGTTGAACGAGTACCAGTCATAAGCTTTTTCGAGCGGTTTCGCCACCCGGGAAAACTCCAGCACCAGCAGCTTGCCGCCCGGCTTGAGCGTGCGGTGCATCTCGGCCAAGGCATTTTTCTTGTTCGTCATGTTGCGCAAGCCGAAGGCCACGGACACGACATCGAACGAGTCGCTGGCGAACGGCAGCTTCTCGGCGTCGCACACCAGGGTGGGCAGCACCACACCCCGGTCGAGCAGGCGTGTGCGGCCTTCGCGCAACATCGCCTCGTTGATGTCGGTGTGCACGACGCGCCCGGTGGGCCCGACCTTCTTCGCGAACGCCAGCGACAGGTCGCCGGTGCCGCCTGCGATGTCCAGTACCTGCTGGCCCGGCTGCGGGTTGGCCACGGTGAGCGTGTAACGCTTCCAGAGCCGGTGCAGGCCGGCCGACATGAGGTCATTCATCACGTCGTACTTGGGGGCGACCGAGTCGAACACGCTGCGCACGCGCGAGGCCTTCTCCCGCTCGTCAACCGTCTTGAAACCGAAGTGGGTGTCCGCCATGGTGCGCCTTCAGTGGCTGCCGCAGGCGTGGCCGCCCTTTTCGATCATGGGCGCGTCGCGCTCCATGCCGGCAGCGGCCAGCCGTGCGGTGTAGTCGGCCCACAGATCGGCCTGCTTGGAGCCGAGGAAATACAGCAAGTCCCAGGAAAAGATGCCGGAGCTGTGCCCATCGGAGAAGGTGGGTTGCACCGCGTAGTTGCCCACCGGCTCCAGCGCCACGATACCGACCTCGCGCTTGCCGGTCTGAAGCACTTCCTGACCCGGGCCGTGGCCTTGCACCTCGGCCGAGGGCGAGTACACGCGCATCAGCTCAAAGGGAATCTTGAATTCCTGGCCGTCGGAAAACCCGACTTCCAGCACGCGCGACTGCTGGTGCAGGGTGATGGATTGCGGCGAAGGGGTGTTCTTGTCGAGTCCGGCCATGGGATGTGTCTCTGTGTGTTGTGAGGTCAGACCAGCACGCGTTCGATGCCGCCTTCGTTGGCTTTCGCCACGTAGGTCGGCAGCCAGTCCTCGCCGAGAATCTGGCGCGCCATCTCGACCACGATGTAGTCGGCTTCGAGCAGGCCGTTGTTGAGGTCGTCGCCGTAGCGCGTCAGGCCTTGCAGGCAGCTCGGGCACGAGGTGAGGATCTTCACGTTGTCCTGGGCGCCCACAGTGCCGGCGGCGCGCAGGGCGGCTTCGCCCTTGAGCAACTCTTCTTCCTTGCGGAAGCGGATCTGGGTGGAGATGTCGGGCCGGGTGACGCCCAGCGTGCCCGATTCGCCGCAGCAACGTTTGCTCTCCATCACGTTGTCACCCACCAGCGCCTTCACGGTCTTCATGGGCTCCTGCAGCTTCATGGGACTGTGGCAGGGGTCGTGGTAGAGGTAACCGCCCTGCCCGGCCGGCAAGGTGATGCCTTTTTCAAGCAGGTATTCGTGGATGTCGATGATGCGGCAGCCGGGGAATATCTTGTCGAATTCGTAGCCCTGCAACTGGTCGTAGCAGGT
>JBBQKZ010000142.1:0-9785 GCA_038327405.1 Burkholderiales bacterium
AGCGCCCACCAGGCCCAGGCCCAGCCGTGCGGCTGCTGCGCGGCGGCCGCCAGTACCGGCGGCACCGCCAGCGCCGAGATCACGATGCCCAGGCCGGTGCCGCCGTAATACAGGCCGAGCAGAAAGCCCATGCGCTGCGGCTGGCGCGCCCCCAGCCGGGCCGCGAGCAAGCCTCCGGCGATGAACACCAGCGCACTGGCCGCACCGGCCAACACGCGCTGCGCCAGAAGAGGCGCGGCCGCCGTGAAAAACCCGCTGAGCGCCATGAACAGCGACGCGCCGAGCGAGCCCGCGATGAGCAAACCGGTGGGTGAAAACCGCCGCATCAACCACGGCGTGGCCAGCGCACCGATGAGGTAGCCCACGGCATTGAAGGTGTTCATGGCGCCGGCCAGCGTGTAGCTCCAGCCCAGGTCCTCGCGCATGGGCGGCAACAGCAGGCCGTAGGCAAAGCGAGTGATGCCCAGCGACACGGCCGCGCCCAGCGACAGGGCGAGCGCGAGGCGAAGGTACGGCGTGGGGTCGGTGGTGGGGTCCAGGCGCTGCATGGCCCGGCCATTGTCGGTGCCAATTCCACGCGCGCCGAGCCCACCACTGCGCTGTGGGCGACAAGGAACACCGCACCCGGCTTAAGCTGATCGACATGAACCATCCCGATCCCGACACCCTGCGTGCGATCCAGCACACCGAGCGCGAGCGTTTCATCACCAACCACCCGCGATCCATGGCGCTGGCCAGCGCGGCGCAACAGCACTACCTGTTCGGCGTGCCACTGCACTGGATGCGCGATTGGCCCAGCCCGGCCACCCTGTTTGTGGCGCAGGCGCAGGGCGCCACCCTCACCTGCGCCGACGGCGTGCGTTACGCCGACTTCTGCCTGGGCGACACGGGCGCCATGTTCGGCCACAGTCCGGCGCCGCTGGCCCGCGCCATCGCCGAACAGGCCGCACGGGGCCTCACCTGCATGCTGCCGGCCACCAACGCGCACGCGGTGGGTGCGGCACTCTCAAACATCTTCGGTTTGCCCATGTGGCAGATGGCTTTGTCGGCCAGCGACGCCAACCGGTTCGTGCTGCGCTGGGCGCGCGCCATCACGGGACGGGCGCAGCTGCTGGTGTTTGATGGCTGCTACCACGGCGCGGTGGACGACACGCTGGTGGACATGGATCCCTCAACCGGGGCCACGCTGCCGCGCCCCTCGGTGCTCGGTCAGGTGCACAACCACGCCGCGTTCACGCGGGTGGTGCCGTTCAACGATCTGGACGCACTGGAGGCTGCGTTGAAACAGGCTGACGTGGCCTGCCTGCTGGCCGAACCCGCGCTCACCAACTTCGGCCTGGTGCCGCCCAAGCCCGGCTTCTGGGAAGCCGCGCGCGCGCTCTGCCGCGAGCATGGCGCGCTCTTCGTGTGCGACGAAACCCACACCATCTCCACCGCGCTCGGCGGCTACGCACGCGCCCATGGGCTGGAGCCGGACTTCATGGTGGTGGGCAAGGCCGTGGCTGGTGGCCTGCCCTGTGCGGTGTACGGCTTCACGCACGACATGGCCGAGCGCATGGTGCGCGCCAAGAACGCCGCGCCCGAAGGCCACAGCGGCATCGGCACCACGCTGGCCGGCAACGCACTCACGCTGGCTGCCTTGCACGCGTCGCTGGAGCACCTGCACACCGCCACCAACTACACCCACATGTTGGACCTGGCCGCCGCGCTGGAGCGAGGCTTGCACGAACGCATTGAAGCCGCGGGCAGGCCATGGACCGTCACGCGCCTGGGCGCTCGCATGGAACTGCAGTTCATGCCGAACACACCCCGCAACGCACAGGACGTGCGCGATCACGCGCAAGGCGAACTGGAGGCGTTGACCCACCTCTTCATGCTCAACCGTGGCGTGCTGCTCACACCCTTCCACAGCATGATGCTGGTGTCACCCGCCACCACGGGCGAGGATGTGGTGCGCTTGCTGGCGGTGTTTGACGAATGGCTGCAGGCACTGTGAAACGCGCTCAGGGTTCGCCAAGACCCACTGGTGAAGGCGCCCGCATCACGATGCGCGTGAACAGGCGGTCAAACTGCGGATCGCGTGCACCCTTGTCGTTGAGCGGATCGCGGTGGGTGGCAAAGGCAACGTTCAGTGCATGCCAGTCCGCCTCCGTCAGGCTCTTCTCGGCCTCGGGCAACAGCACGGTTTCTTCCAGCCGCATGTGATCCAGGTAGAACTGCACGTAGCGCAATGCCTCCGCTTCAAACGCCGCGCGCCGCGTCTCGCCCAGGTACTCCCAGGCCATCAGCAGGTGCATGAGTTCGCGCACCCGCACCTCGCCGCTCATGTGGTCGCTCTCCAGCCGTTCGATGGTCGCCATCACGTGCGGCGCCACGCGCGCAATGCGCGGAAACAGCAGGTCCGACTCCTTGGGGTGGTGCAGCTTCTCGGGGAACTCGTCGATGTAGAACAGCATGGCTCGCAGCACATCAAAGTACTGCTCGGGTGCGTGCTTTCCATCGGCGTCCGGCCCGCGCTTGATCATCTGCAGCATCGACTTCAGCATGGCGGCCAGGCTGGCGTGTTCGTCGCGGATCACGCGCAGGGCAGAGTGGTTCATGGAATGTCTCCTCGGGCCTCAGGTTGAGACCTTGAGCTTCGCCCGGAACCGACAAGCCTGCTTTGACCTGCGTCAACCCCTGAACGGGACCCTCAGCGCTGCGGTGGTTTCCATCGCTTGAGCAGCAAGGCGTTGCTCACCACGCTCACCGAGCTCAATGCCATGGCCGCGCCCGCCACCACCGGGCTCAGAAACCCGAGCGCCGCCAATGGAATGCCCGCCACGTTGTAGGCAAAGGCCCAGAACAGGTTCTGCCGGATCTTGCTCACCGTGCGGCGCGAGATGTCCAGCGCGGCGGCCACCATCAACGGGTCGCCCCGCATCAGCGTGATGCCGGCGGCGTGCATGGCCACGTCGGAGCTGCCGCCCTGGCTGTGGCTCATGGCCATGCCGACGTCGGCGGCTGCGAGTGCGGGCGCGTCGTTCACCCCGTCGCCGATCATTGAAACCACGTGACCGCCTTCTTTCAGTCGCTTGACCACCGCCGCCTTGTCACCCGGCAACACCTCGGCAATCACTTCACCCGCATCGGCACGCAGACCCAGCCGCGCGGCCATGGCCATCGCCGCACCCTGGTTGTCACCCGACACCATGAACAATCGCATGCCGGCCTCGCGCAACTCGGCAATGGCGGCGGCCGCGCCCGCCTTGGGTTCGTCACCAAACGCCAGCAAGGCCAGCGGCGACCACTGCGCGCTGCCCACCGCCTGGCTGGCCAGTGCGGACACGGTTGAACCTTGTTGCTGAAGGGCCACGGCGCGGTCGGTCAACGGGCCCAGGTCCACGCCCAGTTCGGTCATCCAGCGCAGGCTGCCCAGCGCCAGCAAGGTGCCCTGCACCATGCCCTGGCTGCCCCGACCGGACACCGCCTGCACATCACTCGCCGCATCGGGCAACACCACCAGCGATCGAGCCGTGGCCGCCTCGACCACCGCACGTGCCAGGGGGTGAGCACTCTGTGCCTGCAGAGCCGCTGCCGACTGCAGAACCGCCAGCTCATCCACCCCCGACGCGACCTCGATCACCAGCAGGCGCGGGTGTCCTTCGGTGAGCGTGCCGGTCTTGTCGAATGCGACCGTGTCGACCTTGTGTGCGATCTCCAGCGCCTGCGCGTCCTTGATCAGGATGCCGTGCTTCGCAGCCACCCCCGTGCCCGCCATGATGGCCGCCGGCGTGGCCAGACCCAATGCGCACGGGCAGGCGATCACCAGCACCGCCACCGCATGGATCAGCGCTTCTTCCATGGGTGAGCCGGTCCACAGCCAGCCCAGCATCGTGACGAGTGCAATCACGAGCACCACCGGAACGAACACCGCCGCCACCTGGTCCACCAGGCGCTGCACCGGCGCCTTGCCGGCCTGCGCGTCCTGCACGAGCGCGATGATCTGCGCGAGCACGCTCTGCGCGCCGATGGCGCGCACCTTCACTTCGACCGCACCTTCACCGTTGAGTGAACCACCGGTGACGCCGTCACCCACGTCCTTGGACACCGGCATGGCCTCGCCTGTGAGCATGGACTCGTCGGCTTGCGTGTTGCCCTGCACCACCGTGCCGTCGGCCGCGAACCGTTCACCCGGCAACACCCTCACCACATCACCGGGCAGCAGCTCGTCCACCGCCACATCGGTGATCTCGGTGCGGCGAATCCCGTCAGGCAACAAATGCGCCCGCTCGGGCCGCAACGACTGCAAAGCCCGGATGGCGCTGGTGGTCTGGCGCTTGGCACGCGCTTCCAGCCACTTGCCCAGCAGCACCAGCGTGATCACCACCGCCGATGCTTCGAAGTACAGGTGCAGCATCTCGCCCGGCTCCGAGCGCCACCACAGCCAGGTGGACAGCGCCCAGGCCGCTGTGGTGCCGATGGACACCAGCAGTTCCATGTTGCCGGTGCGGGCCTTGAGCGCGTGCCAGCCCGCGCGGTAGAAGCGTGCACCCAACACGAACTGCACCGGCGTGGCCAGCACGAACTGCATCCAGGCCGAGAGCATCCAGTGCTTTCCGAAGAGATCGCCCACCATGGGCAGCACCAGCGGGGCGGACAGCACGATGCCGATCAAGACCGGCAGAAAGTCGACCGGCACACCCATCCAGCGCTTTTCGGCAACGGCGTCCATGGCCTCCATCGAACGCGGTTCGTAACCTGCGTCGCGCACAGCGCGTTTGATGCGTGCCAGTGATTCCGCCGCTTCACCGTCGACCATGAAGACCCGCGCCGATTCGGTGGCCAGGTTCACCGTGGCCTCCGACACGCCGGGTTGTTTCTTCAGGGCTTTTTCCACGCGCAGCACGCAGGAAGCGCAGGTCATGCCGCCAATGCCCAGGTCAATCTGGGCGGGGCCAACGGGTGTGGTGATCGTGTTCATGGGTGCAGCATAGGCTTTACCACCATGGGAAGGTCAAGCACCTTCTTTGCTTGACCTTCACACCGTGTCAAGGATGACAATAGCTTTTTCAACCCATTCAAGGAATCTCCATGAACAAAGTTTTCACCGTGCAGGGCATGACCTGCGGCCACTGCGAGAAAGCCGTTACCACCGCCATCAAGCTGGTTGATCCCCAGGCGCAGGTCAGCATCGACCGGTCACAGAACCGCGTTGAAGTGAACACCACGCAGCCCCGCGAAACGGTGGCGGCAGCCATTCGCGAAGAGGGTTACCAAGTGACGGCATCAACGGCATGAAAGGCGTCGACATCGACCGACTCACCACCTGGCCGGTCAACATCGGCAAGGCCGCCAAGCTCAGTGGCATCTCGCCCAAGATGCTGCGCCACTACGAGGCGCTCGGCCTGTTGGGTGATGTGGTTCGTACTGACAGCAACTACCGCCAGTACAGCCTCGCCGACGTGCATTCGCTGCGCTTCATCCGGCGATCGCGCGACATGGGCTTTGGCCTGGACGCCATCGCCGAGCTGGTGAGCCTGTGGCACAACCGCAAACGCAGCAGCGCCAGCGTGAAGCGCATCACCCAGAAGCACATGGACGACCTGGCGCAACGCATCGAAGCCCTGCAGGCCATGCAGCGCACCCTGGGCGGCCTGATGCACCTGTGCCCGGGTGACGGTCGGCCTGACTGTCCGATCCTGGACGACCTGGCCCATCCCGCCATCGCAGCGGAAACCGGCACAAAACTTTACAAGCCCGGCACAAGCACCGCACCGCGCAGAAACACCCCCCGACGAGACTGAAATCATTCCGCAGCCCACCGACCAAGCTGTGGTGACTCTTCCTCAACGGTCACAAGGAGTGAACATGACATCGATCCCCAAGCGCGCACTGATGGCCGCTGCCCTGGCAGCTGCTTTTGCCGGCCTCTCGGCCACCGCCATCGCCCAGAACACATCCGCTGCTCCCGCAGCAACGGCCACCACCCAACAAGCGCAGGAAGGCACCAGTGAAGGCCAGCGCGACGCCAAACGCGCCGAGCGCATGGCCAAGATGCAAAAGCGCATGGCCGAGCGCCAGGCAGCCCTGAAAGCCGAACTCAAGATCACGGCGCAGCAGGAACCCGCCTGGAACGCCTTTGTGGCGCGCACAGCGCCTGAAGCCCGCCCGGCACGTCAGGGTCCCCGCGAAGACTGGTCCAAGCTCACCACGCCCCAACGCCTGGACAAGATGGCAGCGATGAAAACCGAACGCGATGCCCGCATGGCGCAGCGCCATGACGCCATCAGGAGCTTCTATGCCGCACTCAATGTCGAGCAGCAGAAGGTGTTCGACGCCCAACCAATGCAAGGTTTCCAGCGCGCCGGCATGAAAGGCCACGGCAAAAACCACCGCCACGGTGGCGACCATCACCGCATGGGGGGATCGATCTGATCGGCTCCCAAGCCGATGGATTTCGCTGTTTCTTGTTCTTATAAATCTCTTAAATACAAGATAGCAGTAGTAGTAGAGGGCGCTGTCCACTGTGGACAAGCGCCCTTTCTCTTGTCTGATCAAGGACTTGCGGGCCTTCAAAGCCTGTGTGAAGCACCCCGGGCCCGAACCGCTGAAAAAAGGATAACTGCGCTTTTTGCACCGAGCCTGTGGATAAGTGATGGTTTGTTCAAAAGATATGCACAAGGTTGTCACGCCGGCCTTGAAACATGCCCTGACACCTGGGCACACGCGCTTGCAGGGAGGCCCAAGCCCGACTGTTAAACTGCGCCGCTTCGTGACCGACCCCGATGCTTCGCGTCGCCTGCGTCGGCTGTCTTTTTGTGAGCCTGTTTCGCCCATGTCTGTTGCCCTCGCAGGAAACGCGCCCACCACCTTCGAAATCAAGAGCGCGCACCTGCCCCTGGTGGCGCTCATGCTCAAGTCGTCCGATCTGGACCGCCTGGCGCAGGAGCTGACCCAGCGCTTCGGCGACATGCCTGATTTTTTCGACAACGACCCGCTCGTCATCGACCTGCATCCACTCAACGTGGCCGAGGCCAATGCGCTGCCCGATTTCGGCGCCTTGCAAACGCTGTTGCGCCACTACCGTCTGGTGCCGCTCGCTGTGCGCGGCGGCACCATCGAACAGACCCGCCTGGCCCTGGCTGCCGGTCTGACGAACGCGCCCGACGCTTCGGTGCAACGCGCAGCACCTGCGGTCGTCCCCACCGAGATCGCGTCCACACCCGAGCCTGTTCAGCAGATGGCACCCCTGCCCGCTCCTGGCGCGCTGGTCATCGACAAACCGCTGCGATCCGGCCAGCAGGTCTACGCGCGCGGTCGCGATCTGGTCGTGATGGCCATGGTCAACCCGGGTGCCGAAGTCATTGCCGACGGCCACATCCATGTGTATGCACCGCTGCGTGGCAAGGCCATTGCCGGCGCACGTGGCAACGCCGATGCACGCATCTTTGCACTCAGCATGGCGCCCGAGCTGATCTCCATCGCCGGTATCTACCGCACCAGTGAGGTGGCGCTGCCCGAATCGATCCAGGGCAAGACGGCGCAGGTGCGCCTGGTGCCCGGTCCGGACGGCGACAAGCTCTTGATCGAGGCCATCGGCGCCTGATCGACTACCCCATTTTTCGAAAAGAAGGACCTTCACCATGACCAAAATCGTTGTCGTCACCTCCGGCAAGGGCGGTGTGGGCAAGACCACCACCAGCGCCAGCTTTGCATCCGGCCTCGCCATGCGCGGCCACAAGACCGCCGTGATTGACTTCGACGTCGGCCTGCGCAACCTCGACCTCATCATGGGTTGCGAACGCCGGGTGGTGTACGACCTGATCAATGTGATCCAGGGCGAAGCCAACCTGAACCAGGCGCTGATCAAGGACAAGCAGTGCGACAACCTGTTCGTGCTGGCCGCCAGCCAGACGCGCGACAAGGATGCGCTGAGCCAGGAGGGCGTGCACAAGGTGCTGACCGACCTCGCCGCCATGGGTTTCGAATACATCGTGTGCGACTCGCCCGCCGGCATCGAGACCGGCGCGCTGATGGCCATGCATTACGCCGACGAAGCGTTGATCGTGACCAACCCCGAAGTCTCCAGCGTGCGCGATTCCGACCGCATCCTGGGCATGCTGGGCAGCAAGACCCAGCGCGCCATCGACGGCAAGGAGCCCATCAAGGAACACCTGCTGATCACGCGCTACAACCCCACGCGCGTGGCCGACGGCCAAATGCTCTCGCTTGAAGACATCCAGGACATCCTGCGCATCAAGCTGATCGGCGTGATTCCCGAGAGCGAAAACGTGCTGACAGCATCGAACCAGGGCACGCCGGCCATCCACCTCAAGGGCACCGACGTGGCCGAGGCTTACAGCGATGTGATTGATCGTTTTCTGGGTGCCGACAAGCCCTTGCGCTTCATCGATGCCCAGAAGTCAGGCTTTTTCAAACGCCTGTTCGGGGGGAAATGACGCATGTCGATCTTTTCCTTTCTGCTCGGTGAGAAGAAAAAAACCGCCAGTGTCGCCAAGGAGCGGCTGCAGATCATCCTGGCGCACGAGCGCAATGGCCGCAGTGCCTCCGAGCCCGATTATTTGCCCGCGCTGCAGCGTGAACTGGTTGCCGTGATCAGCAAGTACATTAAGATCAACCCGGACGACATCAAGGTCCAGCTCGACCGCCAGGACAACCTGGACGTGCTCGAAGTCAAGATCGAGTTGCCTGACCGCAAGTAAGGCCCCCACGCTCCCCTGCTGCGAGTGGGCCGCTGCCCCCCGAGGGGGCCGGCCAGGCCATCAGATGGGACCATGCCGCCGACCTTGCCCGCCTTGCACCACCCGTGCAGGTGCATCTGGCCCTTGAAGAGCTGGGTCCGGCGTTCGTGAAACGGGGTCAAATCCTGGCGGGACGAGCTGACTTGTTCGGCCTCGACTCGATCATCGAGTTCGAAAAACTGCACAGGCGTGTACCCGCCGTGCTGCTGGCCCAGTTGAGCCTGGGTCAGATCTGGACCCTGGTTTTCACATGGCCACCGAGGCCTTGCCGATGCTGCGTGAAGTGGCACGGGCGGCTGCAGATGGGCGCCGCGTGTTATGATGCATGTTCGCCTTGAGCGACCAGCCGCGTCCAGGCCCCCAAGCCCAAACGCACCGCCCCCGGCAGAGGGGCTGCTGGTCCAGCCCCTACAAGGTGCGCCACCCCGCCTTCTCACAGCACCGTGGCCTTTCCCTCCCTGCCTTGCCTGAACCCCTGCCGTGGTTCGTGCGCTGGTCCCGGTCGTTGGCTTTTTGCATCGACCCGTGTCCGGATCAGGCGGTGAGACACCCCGGCGCTGGGGCTGCCAATGGTCTTTTGATTTTTGTTTCGGGTGATCCGACGCTGTGGCGAACGCCGCGCGCCCAAACCCCACGATGTTTTTGATGATTCACACGATTTCCACGATTCCGACAACAAGTCCCTCTCCGCTCACCCTGGGCAAGTACCGCATTGCGGCGTTCCCGCGCCCCCTGCCTTGCGGCCAGTTTGCCGCCCAGGTGTCGATCGCCAGCGGCGTCGGCAGCGCGTCGACTGCACGCGTCATGCGATTCGACAGCGCTTTCCCCACCCATGCCGCTGCGGCCGACTACGGCCTGGCGAAAGGCATCGACTGGGTGCACGACACGACCCGTCTGGCGGCCCGCCCGAACTGAACCGTACACTTCAAGCAAAGGAAACACCATGGCCAAAGAAGAACTGATCGACATGATGGGCATCGTCAACGAGGTGCTGCCCGACACGCGCTTTCGTGTGACGCTGGACAACGGTCACCAGCTGAT
>JBBQKZ010000143.1:0-9749 GCA_038327405.1 Burkholderiales bacterium
AACACACATGCCTCGCGTCAAACGTGGTGTCACGGCTCGCGCCCGACACAAAAAAGTACTGGCTCTGGCCAAAGGTTTCCGCGGCCGCCGCGGTAACGTCTTCCGCATCGCCAAACAGGCGGTGATGAAGGCTGGGCAATACGCCTACCGCGATCGCCGCAACAAGAAGCGCGTCTTCCGTCAGTTGTGGATTGCCCGTATCAACGCCGGTGCTCGCGCATGCGGCATGACATACAGCCAGTTCGCCAACGGTCTGAAGAAGGCTTCGATCGAAATCGACCGCAAGGTTCTGGCCGATCTGGCCGTGAACGACCCGGCTGCCTTTGGCAGCATCGTGGAGCAAGTCAAAGCCAAGCTGGCCGCTTGATTCACGACTGGGACACCGCGTCACCGCGGTGATCTCCGGTCGCTCAAAGGGGTTGAGGCTTGAGGGAATTCCCTCACCGGCTTCAACCCCTTTTTTCATTGGCAACGATTCAAGTACACACATGAACGAGTTGGACGCACTGGTCGACAGCGCCCGCGCAGCGTTTGCGCAGGCCACCACCCCGGCCGATCTGGAAAACGCCAAGGCCCAGTATTTGGGCAAGGCCGGGCGCATCACCGAGTTGATGAAGGGCATGGCCGCGCTGCCGGTGGACGAGAAGAAGACCCGCGGTGCGGCGATCAATCTGGCCAAGCAGGCGATTGAAGCCGCGTTGACCGAGCGCCGCCAGGCGCTGGCCGACGCCGAACTGCAGGTCCAGCTCAAGGCCGAGGCGCTGGACGTGAGCTTGCCAGGTCGCCAGCGCGGACAGGGCGGTCTGCACCCGGTGAGCCTGACGCTGGAGCGCATCGAGGCGATTTTTGGCTCCATGGGCTTTGAGGTGGCCGAAGGCCCCGAGATCGAGTCCGACTGGTTCAACTTCACCGCGCTCAACACGCCCGAGGACCACCCGGCGCGCTCGATGCACGATACTTTTTACGTGGAAGGCGGCAGCGAAAAAGCGCCCAACCTGCTGCGCACCCACACCAGCCCGATGCAGATCCGCCATGCGGTGCAGCACGTCAAGCGCCACCGTACTGCGCTGGACGCCGGCCAGCCGATGCCGGAAATTCGCGTGATTGCGCCCGGCCGCACCTACCGCGTGGACAGCGACGCCACGCATTCGCCCATGTTCCACCAGTGCGAAGGCCGGTGGGTAGGCGAGAACGTCAGCTTCAAGGACCTGAAGTTCGTCTTCACCGATTTCTGCCGCACCTTCTTCGAGTCGAACGATCTGGTGCTGCGCTTTCGCCCCAGCTTCTTCCCGTTCACCGAGCCCAGCGCCGAGATCGACATCCAGTTCCAGAGCGGGCCGCTGGCCGGCCGTTGGCTGGAGGTGGCAGGCTCTGGCCAGGTACACCCAAACGTGGTGCAGAACATGGGCCTGGATCCCGAGAAGTACATCGGGTTTGCTTTCGGCATGGGCCCGGACCGCTTGACCATGCTGCGCTATGGCGTGAACGACCTGCGCCTGTTCTTTGACGGTGACGTCCGTTTCCTTGCCCAGTTCCGCTGATTCATCGCGCAGAGACATCGACATGCAATTTCCAGAATCCTGGCTTCGCGCCTTCTGCAACCCAGCCCTGACCAGCCAGCAACTGGCCGACACCCTGACCATGGCCGGTCTGGAAGTGGAAGAGCTCCAGCCTGTGGCTCCGCCCTTCTCCAAGATCGTTGTGGGCGAAATCAAGTCTGCAGAGCAACACCCCAATGCCGACCGCTTGCGCCTGTGCCAGGTGGACGTGGGGCAGGGCGGCCTGCTCAACATCGTTTGTGGCGCGCCCAACGCGCGCGTGGGCATCAAGGTGCCTTGCGCGCTGGTGGGTGCTGAGCTGCCGCCGGGCGAAGATGGCAAGCCCTTCTTGATCAAGTTGGGCCAACTGCGGGGCGTGGAGAGCCAAGGCATGTTGTGCTCGGCGCGTGAACTCAAGCTGAGTGAAGACCATGGTGGTTTGCTGGAGTTGCCCGCCGATGCGGTGGTGGGCCGTGACATCCGCGAGCAGCTTTTGCTCGACGACATGCTGTTCACGCTCAAGCTCACGCCCAATCTGGCGCATTGCCTGAGCGTGTACGGCATTGCGCGCGAGGTGTCTGCTCTCACG
Source organism: Burkholderiales bacterium (assembly GCA_038327405.1). GTDB lineage: Bacteria > Pseudomonadota > Gammaproteobacteria > Burkholderiales > Burkholderiaceae_C > Hydrogenophaga. The sequence goes on from JBBQKZ010000143.1 coordinate 2,128, forward strand.
GGTGCACCTCTGATCGAACCCACGTTTGCAGCAGCCGCCGTGTCCTTGCAGGACCGCTTGCCGGTGCAGGTGCAAGCGCCGGAACTGTGTGGCCGTTTCACTGGTCGCATCGTGCGCGGCGTCAACACTCGAGCCGCCACACCGCCCTGGATGGTCGAGCGTCTGGCGCGTTGCGGTCAGCGCAGCGTCTCACCGCTGGTGAACATTTCCAACTACGTGATGTTCGAACTGGGCCGCCCCTCGCACATCTTTGACCTCGACAAAATCCACGGCGGCCTGCAGGTGCGCTGGGGCCGCGAGGGAGAGACGCTCAAACTGCTCAACGGCAACACGGTCTCTGTCGACGGGCAGGTAGGCGTGATCGCCGACGACCAAGCTGTGGAATCACTGGCCGGCATCATGGGCGGCGATGCGACCGCCGTGTCCGACGACACGCAGAACATTTACATCGAGGCCGCTTTCTGGTGGCCCAAAGCGATTGCTGGTCGTTCGCGCCGCTTCAACTTCTCCACCGATGCGGGCCACCGATTCGAGCGCGGCGTGGATCCGTCGACCACGGTCGAGCACATCGAACGCATCACCCAACTCGTGCTGGAGATCTGCGGCGGCCAGGTCGGACCGATGGACGACCATGTTGTCAACCTGCCGGTGGCCAAACCGGTGACGCTGCGCGTGGCGCGCGCGAACAAGGTCATCGGCATGCCGCTCACGCAGGCTCAGTGCGTGGGCGCTTTGAGCCGGCTCGGCCTGGCCTTGCAAGAGGGCGACGGAACCATCACCGTCACGCCGCCGGCCTACCGTTTTGACATCCAGATCGAGGAAGACCTGATCGAGGAAGTGGCGCGTGTGGTGGGCTACAACCAGCTGCCCGAGACACCGCCGCTGGCACCGATCACCGCCAAGATCCGGCCTGAAGCCAAACGCGGTCCGTTCGCGGTGCGCCGCTTGCTGGCCCAACTCGGCTACCAGGAAACCATCAACTTCAGCTTCGTCGAAGAGCGTTGGGAGCACGAACTGGCCGGCAACGCCTACCCGATCCGCCTGCTCAATCCGATCGCCAGCCAGATGAGCGTGATGCGTTCGTCTTTGATCGGCAGCCTGGTCGCTGTGCTCAAGTTCAACCTCGACCGCCGCGCGGATCGCGTGCGTCTGTTCGAGGTGGGGCGTGTGTTCCACAAGGACGCGTCCGTTGTCGACAGCGACACCAGCGTGGCCGGGTTCCACCAGCCCATGCGGGTGGCCGGCCTGAACTTTGGTGCGGTGGACACGCTGCAATGGGGCACCTCCGAGCGCGTGGCCGATTTCTTTGATGCGAAGGGCGATGTGCAGGCGCTGCTGGCGCCGCTGAAGCCCGAGTTCCGCACCGACGAACACCCGGCCATGCACCCTGGTCGTTGTGCCAGCGTCTGGTTGCAGGGCCGATGCGTCGGCCATGTGGGCGAACTGCATCCTCGCTGGCGCCAGTCGTATGAGCTGGCGCAGGCGCCCGTGCTGTTCGAACTGGAGCTCGATGCGGTGCTGGCGCGTGATGTTCCTGTCTATCGGGCTGTGAGCCGCCATCAGGCGGTTGAACGCGACCTGGCCATCGTGGTCAAGGAAGGTGTGACTCACGCAGCCGTGGTCGACGCGATCCGTGCGCCGGCCAGCGCCTGGTTGCGCGACGTGGTGTTGTTCGACGTCTACCGCCCGAAGAAGCAGTTGGAAGGTGCCACGGCGGGCCCATTGGCTCCGGATGAAAAAAGCCTGGCGGTGCGACTCGTGCTCAACCGCGACGACGCTACACTGACTGAGGATGATATCGACGCCACTGTCAAAGCGGCGCTCGAGTCCCTGCAAACGCGTGTGGCCGCCCGGCTGCGCGCCTGATCGACCGAGGATGGAGAAGCCCCGCATGGAACTCGCCGTTGAAAGCCTGGAAACGCCGGCACTGACCAAAGCCCAACTGGCCGAGATGCTGTTTGACCAGATCGGTCTGAACAAGCGGGAGTCCAAAGACATGATCGATGCGTTCTTCGATCTCGTGACCGACAGTCTGGTTGAAGGCACCGATGTCAAGATCTCGGGCTTCGGCAACTTCCAGATCCGCACCAAGGCGCCACGACCCGGTCGCAATCCACGCACTGGCGAGCCGGTGGCCATCCAGGCCCGCCGCGTGGTCACGTTTCACGCCAGTCCCAAGCTCAAGGAGCAGGTGCAGACAGCCGTGATTGGCGGCTGACGCCCCGTTCCTGGGGCCTTGCTCCAGACGTTCGCCGAACGATCTGGTCGGTGTCCGAGCTTCCTGCGCCTGGACATGCTAGCCGGACTGCGCCAGACGGTCGCAGCACGCTGCCGAGCGGTCACGCGGGCCGTGCCTCGGTGCAGTTTGCAACATTTCCTGCAGAAATCCAGCGCTGCCTGCGCACGCTCCCGCTTGTTAGAGTAAATTCAAGCTTCGGTCTGTACCGCCTTGATTTTCATGGAAAAAACGCTCCCACCCATTCCCGCCAAGCGCTACTTCACCATCGGTGAAGTGGGCGAACTGTGTGGTGTCAAGCCGCACGTGCTGCGCTACTGGGAGCAGGAATTCACACAGCTGCGCCCGATGAAGCGGCGTGGGAACCGGCGCTATTACCAGCATCACGAAGTGCTGATGATCCGCCGGATCCGGGAGCTGCTTTACGACCAGGGCTTCACCATCAGTGGTGCGCGCAACAAGTTGCAGGAGCTCGTGCAGGCCGAGCGTGAGAAACGCCGGGGTGATGACGAAGACGAAGCCATCGATGTCATCGATCTCGATGCGGTGATTCATCATGAGGGACCAACCGCCTCCAACGGACAGGCTCACGAAATGATTGCGGGCACGGGGCTGCTGGTTCACGAGGTCCGACGCGAGCTGCTCGAAATACGTGAGCTTCTTCGGCACACAGCCTGAAAGGCCCATTTTCGACAGCTATAATTCGAAGCTTGTCGGCGTGTAGCGCAGCCTGGTAGCGCACTTGCATGGGGTGCAAGGGGTCGCGAGTTCGAATCCCGCCACGCCGACCATTTATATCAACGGGTTAGCTCAGAAATGAGCTAACCCGTTTTGCTTTGCCTTGCGCCAGGGGTACGCCGCCGCAGAGGTGATGGCTTCGTGGCCGGCTCATGAAGCACTCACGACGAAGACAAGCACCACTCAGAGTGGCCGGGATGTCTGCAGTCCTTGAAGTCCTTAAAGGCCAGTTCAAGCCGCGGGTGGGTCGATGAACGGAGCGTTCAATCGAGCCTTCGGCTGGTGTGACTCAGCGTGGTGTGGGTGAACTCACCACAGAACAAAGTGTTTCGCTTTGTCTGCTGAAAGCTGGGTACGTCATTGGAACAAACTCATTCATCTTCAAAGAGTTGGAAAGAGTTCTTTTGAACTCGTTTATTCTGGCAATTTCCCGATTATTAAGACAACCTTAAGCTGAATTACAAACCATTACTGGCGCTCTTAAGGTTCCCACCAGTTCATGTTCCTAACATCACAACGGTCAAGACATTTCTGATTGACGGTCAAGCAACTTGGGGATGCTGATCGCAAATCCGCCGAAACATGGCGCACGAGAAAGCTTGACGGAGACCCTTGGAAACAGGGGAATGCAGCGGGGGGCTGCGGGTACGGAGCCGTGGTCATGGGCGCGCTGAAGAGGCGGGCCACGGCTCCATTGAGCGCATGGAGGGACTGGTATGAATACAGACGCAGCAGCGGCGACCGCCCGTGCAGCAGCATTTCGCGCGCCGACGGTGCCGACGGACCTGCTGGTCTATGCGGCGCTTGTATCGCTCACCTGGGGTGCCTGGCAGATCACTCGCCAGGGCTGGTTCGAACCCGGTGACGACACCGGCTACTGGATCGGGGTGGTCGGCGCCACTTTCATGGTGCTGCTGTTCAGTTACCCGTTGCGCAAGCGGTTCCGTTTCGCGCAGAACTGGGGCAAGGCCAAGTGGTGGTTCATCGCGCACATGTTGCTGGGTGTGGGGGGACCGATCCTCATCCTGATCCATTCCACGTTTCAGGTCCGCTCGCTCAACGCAGCTGCAGCGCTCTACAGCATGCTGGTCGTAGCGCTCAGTGGGGTGGTCGGTCGCTTCATCTACAGCCGTGTCAATCGCGGTCTGCACGGCGAACAAAGCGAGTTCCGGGCACTTCAGGAAAGGGCCGGGCTTGACCAAACTCAGGCGCATTCCAGCCTTCGGTTTGCGCCGGCGGTGGAGCAGCGGCTTGTGGCGTTCAGCCGGGCCGAGGTCAGCGCGAGGCCTGGCCTGGGGGCCAGCTTTCGCAGGGTTTTGTGGTTGCCTGTGAAGCAGTGGTTGACCTACCGTGCCTGCGTGGGCGACCTTCAGCCAGCGCTCGATGAAATGGCTCGAAAGGGAAAGTGGGATGAAGCGGTGTTGGCCAAACGCAAGCGGCTGGCCCGCAAGCTGGTCAAGCGCTATCTGAATGCGGCCGTGCGGGTGGCCCAGTTTGGCGCTTATGAGCGCCTGTTCTCACTCTGGCATGTCGCTCACCTCCCGTTCGTGTATTTGCTGATCATCACGGCCATCGTGCACGTGGTGGCGGTGCACGCCTACTGATCCGGGTCAGGGATTGACGACATGGACCACCTGGATTGCAGCGGCCTTGAACCGCAGGGTTGGCGCTCTGTTCGTCCGGACCTTCCTCTTGCCGCTGATGCTGTTGTTGGCAACGCAGGTCATGGCGCAAGGGATCGAGTCCATCCTGGCGCCAGGCAAGGTGATACAGGGACACGCCAAGCTGGAAGACGACTGCAAGCAGTGCCATGTGAAGTTCGATCGCAAGGCGCAGGACGGTTTGTGCATGGCCTGCCACAAGGACGTGGGAGCTGATGTGAAAGCCCGTACCGGATTCCATGGTCGATCCAAGCCTCAGTCGTGCAGCACATGCCACACCGACCACAAGGGGCGCACGGCACGCATCGTCGAACTCGATCAGAAGACCTTTGATCACAACGTGACGGACTACCGGCTCAAGGGCAAGCACGACAAGGTGATTTGCAGCGATTGCCACCAAGCCGGCAAAAAGTACAGCGAAGCGCCCATGCAGTGCAACGCGTGCCACAAGAAGGATGACACGCACAAAGGCGCGCTGGGCGCGCAGTGCGCCGATTGCCATGCAGAAACGGGTTGGAAGGACACCCGCTTCGACCATGAGAAGGACGCACGCTTTGCCTTGAACGGAAAGCACGCCGATGCAAAATGCACGGCCTGTCACAAGAACAATGTTTACAAGGACACGCCAAAAACCTGCATCGGCTGCCACCGCAAGGACGACGACAGTGCCAAGGGCCACAAAGGGCAATTCGGTGAAAAATGCGACACGTGTCACAGCGCACGCACCTGGAAGCCTGCCGACTTCAACCACGACACAGACACCCGGTACGTGCTGCGTGGGAAACACCGCAACACCACCTGCACCGACTGTCACTCGGGGCCAATCTACAGGGTCAAGCTGAGCCAGGACTGCTATGCCTGCCACAAGCAGGACGACAAGCACAAGGAATCACTCGGCAAGGACTGTGGCAGCTGTCACACCGAGCGAAGCTGGAAAGAGCCGGCCAAGTTCAACCACGACCAGACCAGCTTCCCCCTGCTGGGCAAACACGTGAACGCCGAGTGCAAGGCCTGCCACAAGAACGCGATGTTCAAGGAAGCTCCCAAGGATTGTGTGGGCTGTCACAAGAAGGATGACAAACACGAGGCCACGCTGGGTGATCGTTGCGGCGACTGTCATGCCGAGCGGGACTGGAAGACCACAAAAGGCCGCTTCAACCACGACACCACCCAGTTCCAGCTGCGCAATGCGCATGCCGAGAACACGGTCAAGTGCAGCGCCTGTCACAAGGACCTCAAGAGCTTTCGCAAGACACCGCTGGACTGCTACAGCTGCCACAAGAAGGACGACAAGCACGAAGGACAGCAGGGGCAGAAATGCGAGACCTGCCACAGCGACCAGAACTGGAAGACCACGAAGTTCGATCACGGACTGACGCGCTTTCCTTTGACAGGCAAGCATGTGCCGGTGAAGTGCGAGAAATGCCATGAGTCCAACCGGTACAAGGACGCGCCCAAAGATTGCATGAGCTGCCATCAGAAGGACGATCGTCACAAGCTCAAGTTCGGTGTGGCGTGCGAGAGCTGCCACAACACGCGGGGTTGGGCGATCTGGGACTTTGACCACACCAGGCGCACCAGCTACCGCCTGGACGGCAGCCACCTGAAAGTGGCCTGCGAGAGCTGCCACACCCAGCCGGCGCCCAAGGGCAAGGCATCGGCCACGGTGGGGAGCAGCTGCATGGCTTGCCACCGCAAGGACGACGTGCACGACGGCCAGTTCGGCGTGCGTTGCGAGACCTGTCACATCACCTCGAACTGGAAAAAAGTGCTGGGGCGGTTGAGCCGCAATGACACCGGAGCAGGCATGGAGGCCGTGCTGGAGGGCATGTCCCCATTGGGAATGAGCAGTCGCTGGGGTCGAGTGGGCAGCGCCCCGGCAGATCGCCAGCCCACGGAGAACCGAACATGAACGCATCCTCAAGCCGTGCCCTGACGGCCTTGCTGGTTCGATGGTTGTGCGCCATCGTGTTGTTGATGTCGGGTACCGGCGCCTTCGCGCAATCCGCCGCCCGATCTTCTTTTGACCATGTGAAGACAGGGTTCGCGCTCAGTGGAGCTCACACGTCGGTGGCCTGTGAGTCGTGCCATGTGCGCGGTGTGTTCAAGGGCACGCCGCGCGACTGCGCCAGTTGCCATGTGAGTGGTGCACGGCTGGCCGGCGCGAACATCGTGATGCCGATGCGCCACATCCCCACCACCCAGAGCTGCGACAGCTGCCACAACAGCCAATCGTTTGTCGGGGCGAAGTTCAGCCACGCCAGCGTTGCACCCGGCACCTGTGCCACTTGCCACAACGGCATGACCACTTCAGGCAAGCCGGCCACCCACATTCCCACCCAGGCGTCTTGCGACAGTTGCCACCGCACCTCGGCGTGGCTGCCTGCGACGAAGTTCGATCACGCAAGCGTGACTCCAGGCACTTGTGCCAGCTGCCACAACGGCAGTCGAGCCACCGGAAAACCGGCGAACCACATTGCCACCGCGGCCAGTTGCGACAGCTGCCACAGCACAGCACGTTTCACGGGCGCGCGGGTGGACCACAGCACCTTCACGGCAGCCACCAACTGCAGCAGTTGCCACAACGGCTCTCAGGCCAGCGGCAAGCCGGCCTCACACGTGCCGACCACGGCCAACTGCGCCACTTGCCACAGCACCACGCGCTGGACCGGCGCCAAGGTGGACCACAGCACCTTCACCGCAGCCACCAACTGCGCGTCGTGCCACAACGGCACGCAGGCCAGTGGCAAACCCACCACCCACGTGCCGACCACAGCCAATTGCGCCACTTGCCACAGCACCACACGCTGGACTGGCGCCCGTGTTGACCACAGCACCTTCACGGCGGCGACCAACTGCACGTCTTGCCACAACGGATCGCAGGCCAGCGGCAAGCCGGCCTCGCACGTGGCAACCACGGCCAACTGCGCCACTTGCCATAGCACCACGCGCTGGACTGGCGCCCGTGTTGACCACAGCACCTTCAC
>JBBQKZ010000144.1:0-9603 GCA_038327405.1 Burkholderiales bacterium
CAACGCAGCAAAGCTCAGAAAGGAGATCGAAAAACAGCAGACCCGATAGACTTATCCACAACCGAGTAGCCAAAGAATCCATCAACCCAGTGGCTCAATCTTCGACGTGATCACTGGCTCAGTTGTGCTGATGAATCAACAAATGAGCACAGTCGCATATAAGCGCACAGCCATGCACAGCGCACTCCATTACAAATGGCAGTTGGTGCACAACTTTCCAAGCTGCGAAACCATGTTCCGCAGAATCTTCCTCCGCACAAACGGGGCACCACCTCAGCGACCCACTAGCAATCGCTCCACGAGCGTTGCGCACGTACCGTGTGGAATGGTCTTTGCGCCCTTCAGCAAGCGATGAAGCCCATTCAGACGACCGTCTCTCGCTAAGGCCCAAGGAGTAGTAGCCGAAAAGCGTGTGTCTGGTCAGAACATCATGCGTTGAAATACTTCTACCGAAGTACGCTTGGCTTGTGTGCTCAGCGCCAATGCCAAACCAATTTATTGCGCTCGTTGCTCTATCGCCATAAAACCGCCTCCGAGAGCCACTTTTGGAAACCTGGGCAGAAGTGCGATGAAAGTGAATCTGTGCGGTGTAGAGCAGCGCACCCCTTGGAAGGATCGCCGGAGTTTGGATCAAATAGTTTTGCAACTCTATTCCTGATCCACCACTAGCCAACGACCGACTTTCAATCTCTTTTGCAAACTATCGATGTCCAGTGCATCGACAAAGCAGGTCTCATTGCCCAGTGTGCGGGCCACGGACACGTTGGCAACTCTATTCAGTCGCACCATCCACCGCTGCGCGGGTCGCCGCCCCCCGAGGGGGCTGGCCGGGCTTGGGAACGGCCCGGCGCCCGGCCTTGCTTCGGCAAAGAACATCACCTCAAGGCCGCACGCATCTGGTCAATGACCGCCTTGTAGTCCGGCTTGCCGAAGATCGCGCTGCCGGCCACGAAGGTGTCGGCGCCGGCGTCGGCCACGCGGCGGATGTTGTCGGGCTTGATGCCGCCGTCCACTTCGAGCCGGATGTTCTTGCCGCTGGCCTCGATGCGTTTGCGCGCGTCCTCGATCTTGCGCAGCGCGGAGTCGATGAAACTCTGGCCGCCGAAGCCGGGGTTCACGCTCATGATCAGGATCAGGTCGATGTCGTCAATCAGCCAGTCCAGCACGTCCAGCGGCTGGCCAGGGTTGAAGGTCAGGCCGGCTTTGGCACCCTTGGCCTTGATGGCCTGCACGCTGCGGTGCACATGGGCGCTCGCATCGGGGTGGAAGCTCACCAGGTCGGCACCGGCGTCGATGAATGCGCCCGCCAGCGCGTCCACCGGCTGGATCATCAGGTGCACGTCGATCGGCACCGGCGTGCCGTCCGCCTTTTTCGCGTGGGGCTTGAGCGCCTGGCAGACCATGGGGCCGAAGGTCAGGTTGGGCACGTAGTGGTTGTCCATCACGTCGAAGTGGATCCAGTCGGCACCGGCGGCGATGACGTTTTTCACCTCTTCGCCCAGACGGGCGAAGTCGGCCGAGAGGATGGACGGGGCGATGAACGCGGCGCTGGAGTTCTGTGACATGGGCAACCTGTGGTGGGAGGGAAATGGGCGATCGGGTGCATTCTGGCAGGCCGCACGGCGCCGTGCATGCCCGGGGTAACATGCCGGCCATGCCCAAATACCTGTTCACCTGCGAGGTTGAACCCCAGTACCTCAGCGAGCAGTCTTCCCCCGAGGAAGACCAATACGCCTTCGCCTACACGATCACCATCACCAACGCCGGTGAGGCCACGGCGCAGCTGATCTCGCGGCACTGGATCATCGACGACGGGCACGGACACACCGAAGAGGTCAAAGGCCTTGGCGTGGTGGGGCATCAGCCACTGCTGCGTCCGGGTGAGTCGTTCCAGTACACCAGCGGTACCCGGCTGAAGACGCCCACGGGCAGCATGCGGGGCAGTTTTTTCTGCGTGGCTGAAGACGGCGAGCGCTTCGAGGCCGTGGTGTCCGAATTCGACTTGCGGGCCAGCGGCACCGGCGACGCGCCCTCCCGCGTGCTGCACTGAGGTGCAACACCCCGGATCCCGTCAGCGTCAACCCCATCGCTGAGCCCATGCACGCCACGACCCTGATCGACCGCCTCGACCCGGACGCGCCGCTGGCCCAGCGCCACCTGTGGCTGATCGATGCCATGCGCTGGGTGCGCGGCGACGAGAAAGACGTGAAGGCCAGCGTGGCCCGCGTGCGCGAGTTCCTCGACAGCGTGCGGGCACAGCCCGAGCTGCAGCTGCGCTGGCAGCGCTGGTGGCAGCACTTTGTGTCCACGGTGGACATCACCCCGCTGCTGGCCGACCATGGCTTTGCACCACGCACAGCTTTCCTGAGCGAGTTCGGCAACCGCCTGCGCAAGAAGGTGCTGCCCAACACGCCCGAGACCACCGACCTGGGCGAACTCTTCGGCCTGCTGTTGCCCACACGCTTCGACGTGCGCTGGCTCAAGGCGCTGGACAGCGCCACCTTGCTGCGTCTGCGCGATCTGCTGATCGGCGATGTCGACGCGCCCAGCACCGCCAACGCCGACTTCTGGCAGGTGGCGCTGATGGACGCGATGATTTCCTGCGTGAGCCAGGTCAGCGCGACCGGATTCGCCTCGGAGATCCGCGTGCGCATGTCGCCCGAGGCGCAGCAGCAAAAGCCCTTTCACCAGTTGCCCAGCGACCTGGAGTCGCTGCGCCGCGCGGTGCGGGTGCACGGCGCCCAAAGCCCTGAAGCGCTGGAAGCGGCCGCGCGCCTGCGCAACCAGCTCGATGCGTGCCGCCACGCCGCCTACACCGTGTATTCGCACCTGGAAGAGCACGGCGTCTCGGTGGGCATCGTTTTCCGCTTGCGCCAGCTGCGCGAACGTGTGGTGCGGGTGAAGGAGCTGCTCGACTGCCTGCAGTCCGACCAGCCCGAGCGCGCCACCGTGGCGTTGCTGGCCGACCTGGCCCAGGTGGGGCTGGACAACCGCAGCATCCGCGCCCTGGTGGCCTCCAGTTCGCACCTCACAGCGGCCAAGGTGGCCGAGCGCAGCGCCGAGAGCGGCGAGCACTACATCACCCGCAACACCGCGGAGTACAAGGACATGCTGGGCAAGGCCGCGGGCGGCGGCGCGCTGATCGGCCTGACCACCTGGGTGAAGTTCGCGCTCTACGGCCTGGGCTTGTCGGCCTTCTGGAGCGGCTTTGCGGCGGGTCTCAACTACGCAACGTCGTTCGTGATCATCATGATGCTGCACCTCACGGTGGCCACCAAACAACCGGCCGTGACGGCGCCGGCCATGGTGTCCAAGCTCAAGGACATCAAGGAACTGGGCGCGGTCAGGCGCTTCGTCGACGAGATTGCCCATCTGTTCCGCTCCCAGGTGGCAGCCATCGTGGGCAACATCGGTCTGGTGATTCCCGTGGTGCTGCTGATCAGCGCGGTGCTTCAGTTCACCACCGGCAGCGCCATGATCGACGACGAGAAGGCCCTCCACACCCTGCAAGACACCAGCCTGCTGGGGCCCACCCTGTTGTTTGCTGCCTTCACCGGCGTGCTGCTGTTCGCTTCCAGCATCGTCGCTGGCTGGGTCGAAAACTGGTTCGTCTTCCACAAGCTGCATTCGGCCATGGAGCACAACCCGCGCTTCACCAACCTGCTGGGGCGCGATCGCGCCGCGCGCTGGGCCAATTTCACCCGCGCCAACATCTCGGGCCTGGCGGCCAACATCTCGCTGGGTTTCATGCTCGGCCTCACGCCGGCCTTCCTCCAGTTTTTCGGCCTGGGTCTGGACGTTCGCCACGTCACGCTGTCGGCCGGCCAGGTGACGGCAGCGGCCTTCGCGCTGGGCCTGGACGTGTTGAAAGAACCCGCCTTCTGGTGGGCCGTGGCCGGCATCGCGGCGATCGGACCGATCAACCTGGGCGTGAGTTTTTACCTCGCGTTCCGCCTGGCCTTGCAGGCGCAAAGCATCAGCGAGGTCAACCGCCAGTTGATCCGCACCGCGATCAAGCGGCGCATCCGCGTGGCGCCGCTGAGCTTCCTGCTGCCCCCGCGCGACACCCTCGACGGCGACGAGGCCGCCGCCCGACCCCATGGGTGAGTTCGATCTCATCCGGCGCCACTTCCAACGCGCTGGGCAGGTGGCCAGACCCGCGGTGGCGCTGGGCATCGGCGACGACTGCGCATTGCTCCAGCCCCACCCTGGCCACCAGCTCGCGGTGTCCACCGACATGCTGGTCGAAGGCCGGCACTTTTTTGCCGACGTGGACCCCGAGGCACTGGGCCACAAGGCGCTGGCGGTGAACCTCAGCGATCTGGCCGCCATGGGCGCGCGGCCGCTGGGCTTCACGCTGGCCCTGGCCCTGCCCGATGCCAACGAATCCTGGCTCGCCGCGTTTGCAAGGGGTCTGTTTGCTCTGGCCGATGCCCACATCTGCCCGCTGGTGGGGGGAGACACCACGCGCGGGCCGCTCAACATCTGCATCACCGTCATGGGTGAAGTGCGACCGGGCCTGGCGATGCAACGCAGCCAGGCGCAGGTGGGGGACGACCTCTACCTCACCGGACGCACCGGCGAGGCCCGGCTGGCGCTGGAGCTGATGCGCGGCACCGCGTGGGCAGCGCAGAGCTGCGGGCCCCAGGCCCTGACCCAACACCCCGAGCTGCGCCTGCGGCTGGAGCGCCCCACACCCCGCCTGGCGCTGGGCACGCTGCTGGCGGTGCTGGGCAACGCGGTGCATGCGGCCATCGACCTGAGCGATGGTCTGGCCGGCGACCTCGGCCACATCCTGGAGGCCAGCGGCGTGGGCGCCGAAATTGCCCTGTCTGCCCTGCCGGTGGCGCCCGCGCTGCAGCGACTGACGGCCAACCACCGCCTGGCCTGCATCCTCAACGGCGGTGATGACTACGAGCTGCTGTTCACGGCCGCGCCCATTGCCCGCGCAGCGGTGGATGCGGCGGCCCTGGCCAGCGGCACGCCGGTACAGCGCATCGGGCGCATCAGCGCGGCGCCCGGCCTGCGTGTGCTCGACGCGTCGGGTCACCCAGTGGCGGTGTCAACGCGCAGCTTCGACCACTTCGCCTGACACCGGGCCTTGGCCGGCACCCAGCAGCGCGCCCACGATCTGCGCCACGCGCTTCTGCTCCAGCCGCCCGGCTTCGACCCACACCACACGCCCGGCGGGCGCACCCGCCAGATCGGCCAGCGCGGTGCTGCGGTCGGTGCTGCCATCGAACAGCAGCACCACGCGCTGCAGGTGCGGCTCGGTGGCGAGCACGCCGAGTTCGTGGCGGCAACCCCGATTGCGCGCCTGAAAGCCACGCAGGTCCATCAGCACCACGTCGGCCCGTGCCACCAGCGCGGCCAGCGCCTGCTGCCAGGTGCTGTCGAAGCAATAGCACTCGTTCACGCGGTAACGGCCGTCCGGGTCGGGCGCCAGGTCAAAGTCGCGCAGGCGCTCGGCCACCTGGGCTTCATTGGCCACGAAACGATCGGCCAGGTGGCCGTTGAGGAAGGTGAACACGTCGTCCGGGTCGATGGTGCGGCTGAGCAGGTCGGTGCCGGCGATCAGCACGGTGTTGCCAGAGTGGCGCCAGCGCTCGACCACGCGGTCGAACAAGGTCTGCACGCCCACGTCTTGCTGGAACACGCGCAGCACCAGCAGCGTGGGCGGCGTGCCCCTCGGTGCCAGCCAGCCGCGCAAGCCCCAGGCCGCCAGCGGAATCCACAGCCAGGGAATGAACTGGGTGAGCGCGATCCAGCCCACGCCCTGCAGCGAGGGCAGCGCAGAAGCAGCCAGCACGACCAACCAGTAGGCAGCCAGCAAGTACCAGAGGTCCGAAAAACGCTTGGCCCGGTAGGCGCGCGCCAGCGTGCGGGCGATGACCCAGGCCGGCCAGGCCAGCAACAACCAGGGCGTGATCGCCATCAGGGTGATGGCGGGCCAGACCCCCACAGCACCCACCAGCCGGATCACCCACACCGGCGGATCTTGCGCTCCACTGGCCATCACCTGCAGCGTCAGCACCGATGAAGCCGCCAGCATCATGAAGATCGGCAGCAGGTACGGCGCCACCGCCCGCATGCGTCCGCTCGCCCCGATCACCAGCGTGACCACCACCGGAATCAGCACCAGTCCACCGAGCCAGCCGAGCGAGGTGGCCAGCGGCTGCGGCGACACCGAGCGCCACCAGGTGAGCGCCAGCATGGCCAGCAGGTACAGGCCGATGGCGCCCAGCGTGCGCAGCCACGACCAGCGCCGCACCAGACCCCAGGTGAGCGCCATCGGCCAGGCGTAGACCACGCCCAGCGTGAGCGTGCGGCCCACGGTGAGCAGCTCGGCGCCGTAGACGAAAAGCAGTGCCAGCACCGACTGGGTGATGCCGATGAGCAGACTCAGCGCACTCACGGCGACCAGGTACCGCCTGCTGGCACGCTGGTTGGCGGCGAGGTCCAGCGTGGCGGTGGGTCTGTTGCCCCCGCGAGCCGCAGCAGAGGGAGGCGCGTGCTGGTCGTCGGGCGGCGGCGACAGCTTCATGAGCGCCAGCATGCGGCGGCGGTACAGACCCGAGACCACCCACGACGCCGCGCCCGTGAGCAGCACGCCCAACACCATGGCGGTGAGGATGGCACCTGTGTTCATCTCCATGCTGGCTCCCTTCGTGCTGCGCGCCAGTATCTCGCCGGCGTCACGCCCGGGCAAGACCGCCCACCCATAATTCGTCCATGCTCGAGACCAACGCCGCCCCCATGGCCCGCCCGACCTGGGCCTTTCTGTTGTCCCACCCGGCCCACTTCATTGCGCTGGGCGCGGGCTCGGGCCTGAGCCGCCTGGCGCCCGGCACCGTGGGAACGCTGTGGGCCTGGGTGGCTTTCCTGCTGCTGCAACCCGTGATGACGGCACCGGCCTGGGCGCTGTTGATCGGCGCCGGCACGCTGGTGGGCTGGTGGGCCTGCACCGTGACCGCACAACACATGCGCGTGGCGGACTCGGGTCACATCGTGTGGGACGAGGTGGTGGCCTTCTGGCTGGTGCTTTGGCTGATCGCACCGGCAGGCTTCTGGGCACAGTTGGTGGCGTTCATGCTGTTCCGTTTTTTCGACGCGGTGAAGCTCGGCCCCATGGCCTGGGCCGACCGGACCTTCAAGGGCTTCGGACCGCGCGGCGGCTTCGGCATCCTGCTCGACGATTTCGCCGCTGCAGGCTGCACGCTGCTGGTGATTGCCTTGTGGAAGTTCTGAGCATGGACACACCCGAACTGGTGCTCACACTCGCACGCGAACTCAAGCGCCGCGGTCTGATGATGGCCAGCGCCGAGAGCTGCACCGGCGGCCTGATTGCCGGCGCCTGCACCGATGTGAGCGGCTCCAGCGACTGGTTCGAACGCGGCTTCGTCACCTACTCCAACGCGGCCAAGACCGAGCTGCTGGGCGTGCCCCCCGAGCTGATCGCGCGGCACGGCGCGGTGAGCGAGCCGGTGGCGCGCGCCATGGCCGCAGGTGCTCTCGCCCACTCACCAGCGCAACTGGGCGTGGCCGTCACCGGCGTGGCCGGCCCCACGGGTGGCAGCGTTGACAAACCGGTGGGCACGGTGTGGTTTGGATGGACCACGCCAGCGGGCACCTTCACCGAGCACCAGCGTTTTGACGGCGACCGCGCCGCCGTGCGAGCGGCCACGGTACGGCACGCACTGACCGGGCTGCTGCAACGCCTGCCCTGAAGCCACGAACGCATGGAACCGTTCAAGAACCTGATCAACGCCACCACCGTGGCCAACGCCGGCCTGCACCTGCATCGCGCGTGGACCGGCTTTGACCGCAAGCGCTTCGAAGCGCTCGCCAACCATGGCCTCGATGCGCTCGAACTCAAGGCGCGCATGCTGCACCTGGCCGATGCGATGCGTGCCACGCTGCCCGACGACTTCAACGGTGCCTGCACGGTGCTCGAAGCCAGTCTGGCGCCACCACTGCCGCTGGATGCCCGAGGAGAACCCGAGGGGTTGACATCGGCCGAAGCGAACACCGGCCTGGCCGGCTGGGTGATCTGGTCCATGGGCGAATATGTGGCGCGCCACGGCCTGCACGACGTGCCCCGCTCCTTGACCTGCCTGCACGCGCTCACCCAACGATCCACCGCCGAGTTCGCGATCCGGCCCTTCATCCAGCAACAGCCCGAAGCCGTGTGGCCGGTGCTCGCGCGCTGGGCGAACGACCCGAGCGCCCATGTGCGCCGCCTGGTCAGCGAAGGCAGCCGCCCGCGCCTGCCCTGGGGCCTGCGCCTGCAGGCCCTGGTGGCAGACCCCACGCCCACGCTGCCGCTGCTGCGTGCCCTGCAGGACGACCCCAGCAGCTACGTGCGCCGAAGTGTGGCCAACCACCTCAACGACATCGCCAAGGACCACCCGGATCTGGTGGCGGGCTGGGTGAAAGACCACCTCGTCAAGGCCACGCCCGAGCGCAGCACGCTCTTGCGCCACGCGAGCCGCAGCCTCATCAAACAAGGCCACGCGCCCACGCTGGCGGCCTGGGGCCTGGCCAGCGGCCTCAACGGCCTGGCCACGCTCGGCCTGTCGGCAGCGCGGGCCGCGGTGGGAGACGCCATCGGCCTGCGCGTCACGCTGCAATCTGCCGCACGCCAACCCCAGCCGCTGGAAATCGACTACGCAGTGCACCATGTGCGCGCCAACGGCAGCACCTCACCCAAGGTGTTCAAGGGCTGGAAGCTCACGCTCCCGGCGGACGAAGCGCGCACGCTGGAGAAGCGCCACAGCCTCAAGCCCGTGACCACGCGCACGCTGTACCCGGGCCCGCACCGCATCGAGCTGCTGGTCAATGGCGTGGCGCTGGCCGACGCCGTGTTCGACCTGACCGCCGCCTGACCCAGGCGGCGCCCGTGTCAGGCCTTGAGGATGTGCGCGTCCAGCCCGCGGCGCGGCGAAGGCTCAATGGCTGGCGCAAAACCCAGCCGCGCCCACATCTGCACCGTGTGGCGCGGTGCCGGTGCACCCAGCAGTTCGTGGATCTCGCGGTAGGGCACGGCCACCTCGGGGTATTCCTGCAGCGCCTGTGAAATCGGCTGCATCGACAAACCCTGCGCCGTGGCCGCGAGCTGCGCCCGCACCCAGGCGCGCCCGGCATTGATCTGTGTCACGCGGTCGTTGCCTTCAGTCACCAGCCAGTAAAAGGCAGGCGTGCCGTCGATGTGGGCGTTGAACTCGGTCAGCTGCCCGGTGGTGGCCTGGTCGTCGGGCGCGGGCGCCACGGTGCGGTCGAACAGACCGAGTGCGGTGATGGCGCGCACCATCGGGTCGTTGAGCGAAATGCCGTCGCGGTGCTGGGCAATTTCCTTCGGCCCCACGCGCAGCACCTTGAACGATTCAAGCACCGTGCGTGGCGTGGTGAGTTCAATGCGCCAGGCTTCCTTGGCGATGCGGCGGTGCTGCGCCATCGCGTCAGCCTGCGCGCTGGTGACAAAACCCGTGCGCGCGTTGAAACCCGCCGTGCTGGCGGCCATGGCCTGCAAGGCCTCGGCCGACGGCACGCGGGGCTCATAGGCCTCGCGGTTGGTGCGCCGGCGAAACACCTGGGCGAACAGGG
>JBBQKZ010000145.1:0-9585 GCA_038327405.1 Burkholderiales bacterium
GACGGCCATGGATGCAGTGCTGTCGGGCATTTAGTTCGCGCCGGTGGCAGCTGCAGAGCAGTGCGCACGGCGTCCGTGGGCGTCGAGCGAGTGGGCGTGCGTCCCATTGGTTTTGGCGCTGTACGATGGCGGCCATCGGCCAGAAGCAGCTACTCGCGCAGCGCTACCGAGGGCCAGCTTCAGACCGATTGGAGACAATACGCTGGCCATCCTGAACAGTCATCTGCACGTTGAACTAGGCCTCGAAACCAGATGGCCCACTTCCGGGCACAAGGTCGGATGTGGCAAGCAACACATCACTGCTGGGTGATTGCTCCCCTTGCAGCCATCTGGCAAATGGAGAAAATGCCTCATTTGGCGTTACCTGTCGTTTGCACTGGGATCGGGCCCGGTATATGAGTGCTCAATCAAAAAGAGTCTTGCTCTCGCATGTCTGGAGGGGTGATCATGTGGATGAAAACGGTCTTTATCATTTGGGGAATGGTCGCGGCGGTCCAGACCGTTTCGGCGCAACAGGTTGTGGACCTGCCCACAAGGCCTGGAGTGATCCAGCGCTTTCTCGATGAGGGGCCGAAAGAGGGTAAGCCCATCGCCCAAGTCATCCTGTTGCCCGGTGGAAGCGGCGGGATCACCTTGACGAGCTCGGGCGGCATGACCCGCTGGGGGACAGACAACTTCGTTGTTCGCACGCGGGGTCTTTTGCACAAGCGCGGCATGGCGACGGTGGTTCTCGATGCTCCTTCAGACCGACCTCCTCCTCGATCTCTCGATGGTTTTCGCCAGACTTCAGGTCATGTGGAGGACCTCAAGACAGTGATTGCCTTGTTGCGTTCGCGGCATGACGTGCCCGTCTGGGTCATCGGATTCAGCGCTGGAACCTTGTCGGCCGCTTACCTCGCGACACAACTTTCCCAGGCGGAGGGAGGGCCTGACGGAGTGGTCTTGACTGGAGCCATCGTGGACAACGCAGGCCTGCCTTTTCGTCCCGTCAACGCAATGAATCTTCAGCGCATCTCGGTCCCTTTCCTGGTCGCGCATCACGAAGCGGATAGCTGCAAACAGTGTCCGCCCGACAAGGCTGCCACACTTGCCGATCTCGCGACATCGTCGCCCCGACGCGGCACACTGATGTTCTCTGGTGGACTCACTCGTGGCGATCCTTGCCATGAGTGGGCACACCACGGCTTTAATGGCGTGGAGGAAGAGGTGATCCGCCAGATTGCGGACTGGGTCCTTGTGGGTAGGTGATGGATGGAGACGCCTCCTCGAAAACCGACCACGGAACCGCCGCAACTCCGCCTCACTTAATTCGAGCAGTCTGGCAGATCGATCAAAGTTGGAAGTCGCTCGCATTGACGCGTCGGTAGCGCCCCGAGATCTGCGACCGCTCCCGCTGAACTTCCGGCATTCATGACACCACGCCGAAATTCCGTAACGGGCCCCTTACGGTCCTCGCACGCCGATCCCGCTCGCGGATGCGGTGTGTTCTGCGAAGCGGCATCAAGGAGGAGGGGCCGCAGGCCCCGGGGGACAGCCGCGGAGCAGGGCGCATCGCATCCGCGAGCCGAGCGCCAAGGGACTACTTCCCGAACTCCCGCCCCAGCTCTTCAGCACGTTTCTGCGCAGCAAACAGCGCCTCTTCAAACTTCGCCTTCACACCCGCCGCTTCCATCGAGGTCAGCGCCGCATACGTCGTGCCACCCTTGGAGGTCACACGCTCACGCAGCGTCTGCGGCGGATCGTCCGAACGCTGTGCCAGGGTCGACGCACCGATGAAGGTGCCGACTGCGAGCTGGTAGGCCACGTCGGGCGGCAGGCCCATACGGGCGCCGGCGTCGCGCATGGCTTCGAGGAAATAGAACACGTAGGCCGGGCCCGAGCCGGAGAGTGCGGTCACCGCGTCCAGTTGCTGTTCGGCGCTCACCCACACCAGCTCGCCAGTGGTCTTCACCACGGCTTCCACCAGCGCACGGTCGGCGGTGCCGACACCGTCGCGGGCGAACAGGCCGGTCATGCCCAGACCCACCAGCGCCGGCGTGTTCGGCATGGCGCGCACGATGCGCTGCGTCTGCAGCCAGCCGGCCATGCTGTCGCTGGTGATGCCGGCGGCCACGCTGAGGTGCAGTGCACTGCCCAGATGCGGTTGGCTGGCCAGTGCGGCGTCCTTGAAGGTCTGCGGCTTCACGGCCCAGACCACGAGGTCCGAGGGCCGTAGCTCCGCGCTGGCGGCGGCGAGGAGTGACACGCGGGGGAACTGCTGCGCGAGCTTGGTGCGTTGTTCGTCCCAGGGTTCGACGATTTGCAGTGCGCTGGCCGGATGGCCCTGGCGCAGCAGGCCGCCGACGATGGCGCTGGCCATGTTGCCGCCGCCGATGAAGGTGATGGTAGGGTGGGTGGGGGTGTTCATCGCGCCATTGTCGCGCGCATCCACCCGCCGCTTCAGGGCGCCACGGTCTGTCTCACCGCGTGCTCCCACTGCGCCATTTTTTCGGCGGCGCGCTCACGCGACAGCGTGGGGTGGAAGGTGCGTTCGGCGCGCCACTGTTTCGAGAGTTCGTCCAGCCCGCCATACAAACCGGTGTGCAGACCGGCAAGGTAAGCCGCGCCCAGCGCAGTGGTTTCGATCACCGCCGGCCGCACCACCGGGATGCCCAGCAGGTCGGCCTGGATCTGCATCAGCAGGTCGTTCACGCAGGCGCCGCCGTCCACCCGAAGCTCACTCACCGGCACGCCGCCGGCGGCCACTGCGTCGCGGCTCATGGCGTCGAGCAGGGCCGCGCTCTGGAAGGCGATGCTTTCCAGCGCGGCGCGCGCGATGTGGGCCATGGTGGTGCCGCGCGTGAGGCCGGTGATGCTGCCGCGTGCTTCGGGCTGCCAGTAG
This sequence comes from Burkholderiales bacterium, assembly GCA_038327405.1. Classification (GTDB taxonomy): domain Bacteria; phylum Pseudomonadota; class Gammaproteobacteria; order Burkholderiales; family Burkholderiaceae_C; genus Hydrogenophaga. Next base: position 2,882 of record JBBQKZ010000145.1, read on the forward strand.
GGGGCGCCGAGGCCGGTGAAGGCCGGCACCAGCACCACGCCGCCAGCGTCGGGCACGCTCTCGGCCAGTGCCTGCACCTCGCTGCTGGACTCGATGGCGCTCAGGCCGTCGCGCAGCCATTGCACCACCGCGCCGCCGATGAACACGCTGCCTTCGAGAGCGTACTGCTGCGGCCCGGGTGGCTGCGCCGTGGCGGTGGTGATCAAGCCGTTCTGGCTGATCTGGAAACGTTCGCCGGTGTGCATGAGCATGAAGCAGCCGGTGCCGTAGGTGTTCTTGGCCATGCCGGCGTTGAAGCAGGCCTGGCCGAAGAGGGCGCTTTGCTGGTCGCCGGCCACGCCGCCAATCTCCAGTGGGGCGCCCAGCCACTCGGCCTTCATCTCGCCGAAGTGCGCGCTTGATGGCAGTGCTTCGGGCATCAGGCTTTTCGGAATGTTCAGAAGGGCGAGCAACTCGTCGTCCCACTGGCGGGTGTGCACGTTGAACAGCATGGTGCGCGAGGCATTGCTCACGTCGGTCACATGCCGCGCGCCGCCGGTGAGCTGCCAGATGAGCCAGCTGTCGACCGTGCCGAAAGCGAGTTCTCCGCGCTCTGCCTGGGCGCGTGCACCAGCCACGTTGTCCAGAATCCACTTGAGCTTGGTGCCGGAGAAGTAGGCGTCGATGCGCAGGCCGGTCTTTTGCAGCACGGTGTCGCTCGCGCCCCGCTCGCGCAGCTCGGCGCAGGTGCCCTCGGCGCGGCGGTCCTGCCAGACGATGGCGTTGTAGACCGGCTCGCCCGTTTTGCGGTTCCACACCACCGTGGTCTCGCGCTGGTTGGTGATGCCCACAGCCGCCATCTGGTCAGCCCGCAAGTTCGCCTGTTTGAGCGCCTCGCGCGCCGTCTCCAGCTGCGTGGTCCAGAGGTCGCGCGGGTCGTGTTCGACCCAGCCGGGCTGCGGGTAGATCTGGGGGAACTCGCGCTGCGCCATGGTGACGACGCGGCCGGCGCGGTCGAAAACAATGCTGCGCGAACTGGAGGTGCCCTGGTCCAGGGCAAGCAAGTAGGTCATCTCGGCTTTCGGCAAAAAAGGTCAGGCGTTATCAGCGTCCGTGCCCGCGAGCACGCACTCGACGTTGCCCTGGATCAGCAGGTCGCCAAAGGGCGGTGGCGGTGGCTGGTCGGTGAACACCACATCGATGTCGTCCAGCCGCGCGAGCTCGACCATGGCAGGCCGGTTGAACTTGCTGTGGTCGGCCGCGAGCCAGACTTCGCGCGATTGTTCGACGATGGCGCGCGCCACCTTCACCTCGCGGTAGTCGAAGTCGCGCAGCGAGCCGTCGGCCTCGATGCCGCTGATGCCGATCAGGCCGATGTCGACCTTGAACTGGCGCATGAAATCCACCGTGGCTTCGCCCACGATGCCCTGGTCGGCCCCGCGCACCACGCCACCGGCCACGATCACCTCGCAGTCGGGGTGGGTGCTCATGAGCGAGGCGATGTGCAGGTTGTTGGTGATCACGCGCAGGCCTCGGTGGTGCTGCAGTTCGCGCGCCACCGCCTCGATGGTGGTGCCGATGTTCATGATCAGCGAGCAGCCGTTGGGCACGCGCCGCGCCACGGCGCGGGCGATGCGCGTCTTGGCGTCGGCTTGCATGGCCTGGCGCTGGCGGTAGGCGATGTTCTCGGTGGTCGAACCCGGCAGGCGCACGCCGCCGTGAAAGCGCGAGAGGTAGCCGGCCTCGGCCAGGCGCTGCACGTCGCGGCGCACCGTTTGCAGGGTGACGCCGAAACGTTCGGCCAGGGCTTCGATGGTCTGCGGGCCGTTGGCGCGCACTTCGTCAAGCAGTTCGGTGTGGCGGGGGTTGAGTTTCATCGTGGAGGTCAGAAGCGGCGTTGGCCACCCGAACATAGCGGAATTCTTTTTGGCCTTGGTCAGGGTAAATACCGAATAGAAACGAACATAAACGAACAATAAAATCGTGCAAACGAAATTCCATCCGATCATGGATGTGCGTTTTTTCACGCTGGGAGTCGAATGCAGTTGTCTCTGGAACAGGTGGGCAAGACCGTGGGGCCCGCCGTGCACCTTTATCCCCAAAGCCTGAGCCTGGTGAGCGGCGCGGTCACGGTGCTGCTGGGCGCCACCCAGGCCGGCAAGACCAGCCTGATGCGGGTGATGGCGGGCCTGGACGTGGCCACCACCGGCCGTGTGCTGGTGGACGGTGCGGACGTGACGCGCATGTCGGTGCGCCAGCGCAACGTGGCCATGGTCTATCAGCAGTTTGTGAACTACCCGTCGATGACGGTGGCGCAGAACATCGCCTCGCCCATGCGCCTGCGTGGCGACCGCGATGTGGACCAGAAGGTGCGCGACATCGCCGCGCGCCTGCACATCGACATGTTCCTGGACCGCCTGCCGGCCGAGCTCTCGGGCGGGCAGCAGCAGCGCGTGGCCCTGGCGCGTGCGCTGGCCAAGCAGGCCCCGCTGATGCTGTTCGACGAGCCGCTGGTGAACCTGGACTACAAGCTGCGCGAAGAGCTGCGCGAGGAGCTCACTCAGCTGTTTGCCACCGGCGACTCCACCGTGGTCTACGCCACCACCGAGCCGGGCGAGGCGCTGCTGCTGGGCGGTTACACCGCCGTGATGGACGCGGGTGAGTTGCTGCAATACGGCCCGACGGCCGAGGTGTTCCATGCGCCCAAGAGCATCCGCGTGGCGCGCGCCTTCAGCGATCCGCCGATGAATCTGATGGCCGCCGAAGCGGTGGCCGGTGGTGTGCGCGTGGAAGGCGGCGAGGTCTGGCCTGTGCCGTTGCCGCCCGGCGCACCGAAACGCCTCACGTTGGGCCTGCGCGCCGGTGGCCTGCGCGTGACGCAGCGGCCGGGCGACGTGGCCCTGCCAGGGCGCGTGGAGCTGGCAGAAATCGCTGGCTCCGACACATTCGTGCACGTGCACACCGGCGTGGGCGAGCTGGTGGCCCAACTCACCGGCGTGCATGTGTGCCCGCTGGGCGATCCGATCACGCTGTACCTGCAACCCGACGCTTTGTTCGTGTTTGATGCCGAGGGACCGCTGGTGCGCGCACCGGCGCGGCCGGGGAGGGCGCACTGATGGCACGCATCGAACTCGATCTCGCGCACGCCTACAAGCCGAACCCGACGAAGGACGAGGACTACGCGCTGCTGCCGCTGAAGATGACCTTCGAGGACGGCGGCGCGTATGCGCTGCTTGGCCCCTCGGGCTGCGGCAAGACAACCATGCTCAACATCATCTCGGGCCTGCTCGTGCCGTCACAAGGTTCGGTGACGTTCGACGGCCGCGACGTGACGCGCCAGAGCCCGCAGCAGCGCAACATCGCGCAGGTATTCCAGTTTCCGGTGATCTACGACACCATGACGGTGGCACAGAACCTCGCGTTTCCGCTGAAGAACCGCAAGGTGCCGGAAGCGGAAATCAAAGCGCAGGTGGGCCGCATTGCCGAGATGCTGGAGATGAGCCACCAGCTCGACATGCGCGCCGCCGGTCTCAGCGCCGACCAGAAGCAGAAGATCTCGCTCGGCCGTGGCCTGGTGCGCTCGGACGTGTCGGCCGTGCTGTTCGACGAACCGCTCACCGTGATCGACCCGCACCTGAAATGGCAGCTGCGGCGCAAGCTCAAGCAGATTCACCACGAACTCAAGCTCACGCTGATCTACGTGACACACGATCAGGTCGAAGCCCTGACCTTTGCCGACGAGGTGGTGGTGATGACGCGCGGACGCGCGGTGCAGGTCGGCGCGGCCGAGGCGCTGTTCGAGCGGCCCGCGCACACCTTCGTGGGCCACTTCATCGGATCACCCGGCATGAACTTCCTGCCCGCGACCAGCGTGCGCGGCGGCCTTGTGGTGCTGGAGCAGCCGCTGGCGCTCACCAGCGGCCATGTGTTGCCCGAAGGATCTCTCAAGCTCGGTATTCGCCCCGAGTACCTCGCCCTCGGCCAGGCCGGGGAGCCCAACACCTTGCGCGCGACCGTGACGCGCGTGCAGGATATCGGCACCTACGTGATGGTGACCTGCGAGGCCGGCGAGCACCATCTCAAGTGCCGCCTTGCGCCCGAAGCCGCCGCACCCCTGGCGGGCGAGACCGTGCACCTGCGGGTGCTGGGCGAGCACACCTGCTTCTACAAAGACGAGGCACTCATCGAATGAGCACTACAACGAAACCCGTGAACCAGAAGGCCTGGTTCCTTGTGCTGCCGGTCATCGTCTGCGTGGCCTTTTCGGCCATCCTGCCGCTGATGACGGTGGTGAACTACTCAGTGCAGGACATCTTCTCGCCCGACCGTCGCGTGTTCGTCGGCACCGAATGGTTCGCCGCCGTGATGCGCGACGAAGAACTGCACCTCGCCCTGTGGCGGCAGATCCAGTTTTCGCTGGCGGTGCTGCTGGTGGAGATACCGCTGGGCATCGCGCTTGCGCTGTCCATGCCGGCGCAGGGCTGGAAGTCGTCCGCCGTGCTGGTGCTGGTGGCGCTCTCGCTGCTGATTCCGTGGAACGTGGTCGGCACCATCTGGCAGATCTTCGGTCGCGCCGACATCGGGCCGCTGGGTTACTACCTGCAGCAGGCGGGCATTGAATACAGCTACACCGGCAACTCCTCACACGCCTGGTGGACGGTGCTGGCCATGGATGTGTGGCACTGGACGCCGCTGGTGGCGCTGCTGGCCTTCGCCGGCCTGCGCAGCATCCCCGACGCTTACTACCAGGCGGCCAGCATCGACGGCGCGAGCAAGTGGGCGGTGTTCCGCTACATCCAGTTGCCCAAGATGCGCGGCGTGCTCATGATCGCCGTGCTGCTGCGCTTCATGGACAGCTTCATGATCTACACCGAGCCCTTCGTGCTCACCGGTGGAGGTCCCGGCAACGCCACCACCTTCCTTTCGCAGTACCTCACCACCAAGGCGGTTGGCCAGTTCGACCTGGGCCCGGCGGCGGCGTTTTCCCTCATCTACTTCCTCATCATCCTGCTGTTCTGCTTCGTGCTCTACAACTGGATGCAGAGCCTGGGCACGTCGGAGAAGGAGCAGGGCAATGGATAACAGACGCTTCAAGAAGAGGACGCTGTTCCTCATCGCCTATCTGATCTTCGCGCTGCTGCCCATCTACTGGATGGTCAACATGAGCTTCAAGACCAACCAGGAGATCCTGTCCTCGTTCACGCTCTGGCCGGCCGAGTTCACCTGGGCCAACTACAAGACCATCTTCACAGACCCCTCGTGGTACTCGGGCTACATCAACAGCCTCATCTACGTGGGCATCAACACGGTGATCTCGCTCACCGTGGCGCTGCCTGCGGCCTACGCGTTTTCTCGCTACCGCTTCCTCGGCGACAAACACGTGTTCTTCTGGTTGCTCACCAACCGCATGACACCGCCAGCCGTGTTCCTGCTGCCGTTCTTCCAGCTCTACACAACGATGGGGCTCATGGACACGCACATAGCGGTGGCCATGGCGCACCTGCTGTTCAACGTGCCACTGGCGGTGTGGATTCTGGAAGGCTTCATGAGCGGCATTCCGCGCGAGATCGACGAGACGGCCTACATCGACGGCTACAGCTTCCCGCGCTTCTTCTTCACCATCTTCCTGCCGCTGATCAAGGCCGGTGTGGGTGTGGCGGCGTTCTTCTGCTTCATGTTCAGCTGGGTCGAACTGCTGCTGGCGCGAACACTCACCAGCGTGAACGCCAAGCCCATCGTCGCAACGATGACGCGAACCGTGAGCGCCAGCGGCATGGACTGGGCCACGCTCGCTGCGGCCGGTGTGCTGACCATCGTGCCAGGTGCGATCGTGATCTGGTTCGTGCGGCATTACATCGCCAAGGGTTTTGCGATGGGGCGTGTTTAACTGATTGGGGGTTTTATGTTTCAGTGGATGGTCTGGACCACGCCCGTGGCCGTTTTCTTCACCTGTATCGCGCTCATGCTCATCGGCATGACCGTGTGGGAAATCAAGTCGCCCACGATCGAGCGCAAGGGCTTCCTGCCCATGGTCACCACGCGCGGCGACCGTCTCTTCATCGGCCTGCTCGGTGCGGCCTACATCAACCTGGCTTTCATCGGCATGGCGGGCTGGCTCACGCAATGGCTGTCGCTGGAGCAGGAGCCCAGCATCTGGATTTCTTTTGTGGCGTCCATGGCCTGGCTGGTACTGGCCCTGCGCAAAGGCTGATCGCTCCATGGTTTTCGGTATTCGGCCCGTTGTTTCCCCGGGGCCGAGACCTGTCACACACCGGGGAAGCACATCGATCGAGGAGACAAACATGAGATTGCGACACACCCCTCTGGCCTTGGCAGCGTTGCTCGCCATGGGCTCCCTGCCGGCCTGGGCCGACGAGGCCGCCGCCAAGAAATGGATCGACAGCGAGTTCCAGCCCTCCACCCTTTCCAAGGCCGAGCAGGCCGCGGAGATGAAGTGGTTCATCGACGCCGCCAAGAAGCTGCAGGCCAAGGGCGTGAAGGAGATCTCGGTCGTCTCCGAGACCATCACCACCCACGAGTACGAGAGCAAGACGCTGGCCAAGGCGTTCGAAGAGATCACCGGTATCAAGGTCAAGCACGACCTGATCCAGGAAGGCGACGTGGTCGAGAAGCTGCAGACCTCGATGCAGTCGGGCAAGTCGATCTACGACGGCTGGATCTCGGATTCGGACCTGATCGGCACCCACTACCGCTACGGCAAGATC
>JBBQKZ010000146.1:0-9480 GCA_038327405.1 Burkholderiales bacterium
TCGCGTCAATCACAAACCACTCGTGCGTCACGTCAGCGGGTTTTGCGCTGAACGTTTTGGTCATGAGTTTTCTCTTGAAGAGGTGGTTTGGCGGCTCTTTTCCACGGTCGGTCGTTCTCTGACGGAACGCTCTTAGGTGGGGGTTGGGTACTTCGCCGCGGAGCCAGCAGTTCGCTGCGAAGCCCTCGATTGTACGAAATTGCGGCGGTGGCTGGCAAATTTCGGTATCGGGGACCCCGCCCGGCGTGGTCAAACCGCTACCATCGCGGGATGTTCAGCTACCGACACGCCTTCCACGCCGGCAACCACGCCGACGTGCTCAAGCACACCACCCTCATCGCCACACTGCGCCATCTGATGCAGAAAGAGGCGGGCATCACCTTGGTCGACACCCATGCGGGCGCTGGTCTTTACCGGCTGGACGGTGACTACACCGAGACCGGGGGTGAGGCCAAGGACGGTGTGGTCAAGCTGATGGCCGCCTTGCGTGCCGCCGACCGCCCGCCCGTCAAGGATGTGTCCCCTGCGATCGACGATTACCTCGACATCATCGCGGGCTTCAACCCGTCGGGCGCATTGCGCGTCTACCCCGGCTCGCCTTTCGTGATGCAGCAGCTCATGCGCACCGAGTCGCGCGACCGGCTCAAGCTGTTTGAACTCCACCCCACCGACGGCAAGACGCTTTCGGCCAACATCGCCCAGCTCGACGCCGGGCGCCAGATTGCAGTTGCGCGCGAAGACGGTTTTGAAGGCCTGCGCCCGCTGCTGCCGCCGCCGCCGTCGGCCACCGGCTCCAAACGCGCGGTGGTGCTGATCGACCCGAGCTATGAGATCAAGAGCGATTACGGCAAAGTAAGTGCCTGCATACAAGAGGCCATCAAACGGTTCCCGACCGGCACTTACCTGGTCTGGTACCCCGTGATTCCGCGGCCGGAGGCACACGATCTGCCGCGCCGCCTCAAGACGCTGTGCAACCAGGCGCAGAAGCCTTGGCTCAACGCCACGCTGGCCATCGGCCAGGACCCGACGCACGGGCCGGAAGACCGCCCCGGACTCACGGCCAGCGGCATGTTCGTGGTCAACCCGCCCCACACGCTCAAGGCCGTGATGCAAGCCGCATTGCCGCAGCTGCTGACCCACCTGGGTCGTGGCCGGGGCAAATCGCAGGCGCTCGAATCGGGCGGCTGAGGGCCCGCCGCTCAGAGCGGTCGGGCCAGTGACATGGTCCAGTAGCGGCCATAGTTGCTCCCGGCCTGCGAGACACAACTCACCGCCACATCGCGGAACTCGGCTCGCATGATGTTCGCGCAGTGGCCCGGGCTGGCCAGCCACCCCGCCACCACGGTCGACACACTCGACTGACCAGCCGCGATGTTTTCGCCCGACCAGGACCACGCATAACCTTCATCGGTGATGCGGCGGGAAAAGGTGCGACCGTCCAGGCTGGTGTGCGAAAAGTAGTTGTTTACCGCCATGTCGCGAGAGTGGCGTGCAGCGGCCGAAAACAGCCGGTCGTTCCAGGCCAGTGCGGTCGCAGCGGGCAGGGTATTGGTGCCGCAGGTGCGTGGCTGGGCGCGTGCCGCGTTGATCTGCTGCAAGATCTCGGTGCGAAAGTTGGCCAGACCGCACGATGTGGACGCATCCAGAGGCGCCAGCGCCGTGGTACCTCCGGTGGCTGCAGAGGCGCCCGTGGCACTGACGGGTGCAGGGCCCACGGTGGCGGGCGGGGAGGCCGAAGGTTCGTCGCCGCCACCACCGCCACAGGCCGACAGGCACATCGCCAGGCCCAGAAGCGTCGAGCAACTGAAGGCCATTGGGAGGGAACGGTGTTTGGTGGGTGGGCATGTGTCCATGAACCGCACTGTACGTGCGGGCAACCGACCCGGCGTAAGCGGATGTAGCCTGAAAATTCACCGACCGCTCGGTCGGTTAACTGGTTATACTGCGATCCACGCGCCCGGCCAGTGGCGCAGGAGACGCGCATGTACACCCAGTCGTTCAACGTTCCCGACGCCGACACCAAAACCGGCAACCCGCTCAAGTCGGTGCCCCACGACACCGCGCTGCAGGCGCACTTTGATGCCGTGGTCGACGCCGACGGCAAGATCGAGCCGCGCGACTGGATGCCCGATGCGTACCGCAAGACGCTGGTGCGCCAGATCAGCCAGCACGCGCACAGCGAGATCGTGGGCATGCTGCCCGAAGGCAACTGGATCAGCCGCGCGCCCAGCCTCAAGCGCAAAGCGATCCTGGTGGCCAAGGTGCAGGACGAGGGCGGCCACGGCCTGTACCTCTACTCCGCAGCCGAGACGCTGGGCACCAGCCGCGACCAGATGTTCGATGCGCTGCACTCGGGCAAGGCCAAGTACAGCTCCATCTTCAACTACCCCACCCTCACCTGGGCCGACGTGGGCGTGGTCGGCTGGCTGGTGGACGGCGCGGCGATCATGAACCAGATCCCGCTGTGCCGCTGCAGCTTCGGGCCGTATGCGCGCGCCATGATCCGGGTGTGCAAGGAAGAGAGCTTCCACCAGCGCCAGGGCTTCGAGTCGCTGATGACCATGATGCAGGGCACGGCCGAGCAGAAGGCCATGGTGCAGGACGCGGTGAACCGCTGGTGGTGGAAGTGCCTGGCCATGTTCGGCCCGCCCGACGCCGACAGCCCCAACAGCGTGCAGGGCATGCGCTGGGGCATCAAACGCATCAGCAACGACGACCTGCGCCAGAAGTTTGTGGACGCGACCGTGCCGCAAGCCCAAGTGCTGGGCGTGACGTTGCCCGATCCCGATCTGAAATGGAACGAGGCGCGCGGCCACCACGACTACGGCCAGATTGACTGGGACGAGTTCTGGGCCGTGGTCAACGGCGATGGCCCCTGCAACAAGGAACGCCTGGCCACGCGGGTGAAGGCCTGGAACGACGGCGCCTGGGTGCGCGAGGCGGCTTTGGCTCATGCGGCGAAACAACAGGCTCGCGCCATGAAGGAGGCCGCATGAGCACACCGAACACCTCGCTCAAGGAATGGCCCCTCTGGGAAGTCTTTGTGCGCAGCAAGCAGGGCCTGGAGCACAAACACTGCGGCAGCCTGCACGCCAGCGACGCGCCCCATGCGCTGCAGATGGCGCGCGATGTGTACACTCGCCGCCAGGAAGGCGTGAGCATCTGGGTTGTGCCGTCCAACAGCATCACGGCCAGCGAGCCCGACAGCAAGGACAGCTTCTTCGACCCGGCGGCCGACAAGGTGTACCGCCACCCGACCTTCTACGAGATCCCCGACAAAGTGGGGCACATGTGATGGTCTCGGCACCCACCCACGCTCCCGTGGACTACCTGCTGCACCTGGCCGACAACGCCTTGGTGCTCGGCCAGCGCAACGCCGAGTGGTGCGGCCACGGGCCCGTGCTCGAAGAAGACCTGGCCCTGGCCAACAACAGCCTCGACCTGCTGGGTCAGGCGCGCATGCTGTACCAGCACGCCGCGGCGCTCATCAACGACGACGCCGACCTCGCGCAGCGATTCCAGCACCTGCAAGGCGCCCGCACCGACGGTCGGGTGACCGAAGACACCCTGGCCTATTTCCGCGACACACACGAGTTCCGCAACATCACGTTGCTGGAGCTGCCGCACAGCGGCGCATTGGCGGCCACCGCTTCGGGCGACCGCGACTACGCCACCACCATCACCCGCAACTTTCTCTACAGCGCGCTCATGGTGCTGGTGTGGGACCGGCTTCAGACCTCGACCGACGCACACCTTGCCGCCATCGCCGCCAAGTCGCTGAAGGAAGTGCGCTACCACCTGCGCCACGCCAGCGACTGGTTGGTGCGTTTCGGCGACGGCACCGACGAATCGCACGCCCGCGCGCAAGCCGCGATCAACCACCTGCTGCCGTATTGCCAGGAGTTCTGGATCGGCAGCGAAGCCGAGACACAAGCGGTGCAGAGCGGCACCGGAGCCGATGTCGCCAACCTCAAGGCCGACTGGGACGCGCTGGTGGATGACACCGTTCTGGAAGCCACGCTCAAGCGCCCGGCGGTGCAAGGCTACGTGCCACAAGGCAAGCTCGGCGTGCACTCGGAGCACATGGGTTTTCTGCTCGCCGAGATGCAGAGCCTCGCGCGCACGCACCCGCAAGCGGTGTGGTGAGGCTCGCCGTGCAAGCCACCACGGAGCACGATCACGCTGCCATCTGGGCCGCGCTCGCCGACCTGAGCGACCCCGAAATCCCCGTGGTCAGCCTGAGCGAACTCGGCATCCTGCGCGAAGTGCGCACCGGCGCCGACGGCACTCCCGAGGTGGTGATCACCCCCACTTACAGCGGCTGCCCGGCCATGGGGCAGATCGAGGACGACGTGCGCGCCGCCTTGAGCAACGCCGGCATCAAGGCGCGCGTGGTCACGCAACTGGCCCCCGCCTGGACGACCGACTGGATGAGCGAGGAGGCGCGCGAGAAGCTGCGGGCCTACGGCATCGCGCCGCCGCAGTGCGGCAGCAGCTCCAACGCGGGCACCAACGTGCTGAAGTTTTCGCGCCAGGCCCTGCAACGCGAGCTGGTGCCCTGCCCCCAATGCGGCTCGACCCGCACCACCGAGACCTCGCCCTTCGGCTCGACGGCATGCAAAGCCATGTACCGATGCCTCGACTGTCTCGAGCCCTTCGACTACTTCAAACCCTATTGACGCCATGAGCACCGCACCACGCTTCCACGAGCTGCCTATCGCCCGCATCAGCCCCGAAGCCGCAGGCGCGGTGGCCATCACGCTGGCCATACCGCCCGAGCAGCGCGCGGCGTTTGCATTCGAGCCGGGTCAGTTCCTCACCGTGCGCGCCACCATCGGCGGCCAGGACGTTCGCCGCAGTTACTCCATCAGCAGCCCGCGCAGCCTGCTCACGAGCCAGGGAGAGCTCACGCTGGGCATCCGGCCGGTGGAAGGTGGCGTGTTTTCCAACTGGGCCGCGCGCGAACTCAAGGCCGGTGACACGCTCAAGGTGATGCCGCCCGATGGCCGCTTCACCGTGCACAAGCCGCGCGCCCTGCACCGCGTGGGTTTTGCCGCAGGCTCGGGCATCACGCCCATCCTGTCGCTGATCGCCAGCACGCTGGAAGAATCGACCGACGCCAAATTCACCCTGGTCTATGGCAATCGCCGCATGGACAGCGTGATGTTCAACGAAGCGCTGCAGGACCTGAAAGACCGCTACGCAGGCCGGCTCACGCTGATCCACATCCTTTCGCGCCAGGCGCAAGAAGTGCCGCTGCTCGAAGGCCGCATCGACGGCGACAAGGTGCGTGCCCTCATCGCCACGCTGCTGCCGGTGGGCAGCATGGACGAGGTGTTCATCTGCGGGCCCGAGGCCATGATCGACGCCACCGAAAAGGCCTTGCTCGACGCCGGCGTGCGGCCCGACCGCGTGCACACCGAGCGCTTCACCTCGCCTACGCTGGAGGCTTTGCCGGCCGAAGCGCGCAAGGCGGTGGTGCTGGGCCATGCTGATGCGGCCGTGCGCACCGACGGTGACGTGGCACTCACGGTGATGCTCGACGGCAAGCCGCACGAACTGCGCATGAACCGCGACGAACGTGTGCTTGACGTGGCGCTCAGTGCAGGCCTGGACCTGCCCTGGTCCTGCCGCGGCGGCGTGTGCTGCACCTGCCGCGCCAAGGTGATGCAAGGCTCGGTGGCGATGGACAAGAACTACACGCTCGAGCCCTGGGAAACCGACAAGGGATTTGTACTGAGCTGTCAGGCGCGCCCCACGAGCGAGGTTCTCGTCATCAGCTACGACGAACGCTGAGGCTCTGCCCCAGCACCGACTCAGAAGCGCCAGCCCAGACCGACACCGACCAACACTGGGTCCACCTTGAAAGTGCCGATGTGGTTGCCGCCGGCGATCACGTCGGTCTTGATGTAGACCTTCTTCACGTCGACGTTGAGGTACAGGTTCTTGGACAGCGGGAAGTCCACGCCCGCCTGGAACGCCAGGCCATAGCTGTTGCGCTTGAGGTCGGCACCACCGCCGAGCAGGTCCACCGAGCTGAAGCGCGTGTAGTTCACACCGGCACCCACGTAGGGCTTGATGCCGCTGGCGTGGTTGAAGTGGTACTGCAGCGTCAGCGTGGGGGGCAGGTGTTTCAGCGTGCCGATCTGCGTGGCGCTGGCGTACACACGCTGCTTTTGCGGCACGGTCAGCACCAGCTCGGCCGCCAGGTTGGGACTGAAGAAGTAGGTGAAGTCGACTTCGGGCAGCGTCTTGTTGTTGATCGACAAGTCCAGGCCGGTGCTGTCCTTGTTGGCGCTGTCCAGGTGGACAGCGCGGGCGCGCACCAGCAGCGAGCCCGCGGTGAAATCTTGCGCGACGGCAGCACCCGATGCCAGCAGCGCGAGAGAGGCAATGGCCAGAGTGGTTGTTTTCATGTTTTTCAGTGATCGAATCGGGAACATTCCCGACATCGATTACAGAAGAACCCGACCCCTGCCATGTTGCGCTGCGTCAATGCCGTTCGCCACAGTCGCAGCATCCGCAGCGGCCTTTGACGCAGATCAAAAGCTCAGTCGCGCAGCACCACGATCGACGCCACGCCCACCTGGATCAGGCCGATTTGTGCGGCAGCGGCGCGGCTCAGGTCGATGACGCGGCCCCGCACATGGGGCCCCCGGTCGTTGATGCGCACCGCCACTTCCTGGCCGTTGGCGAGGTTGCGCACCCGCACGCGCGTGCCGAAGGGCAAGGTTTTGTGCGCGGCGGTGAGGTCGTTCATGTTGAAGACCTCGCCGCTGGCGGTGCGCCGACCGTGAAAGGCCTCGCCATACCACGAGGCCCGGCCGCGCTCGATCTCGCGAGCGTCCAGCACTGCCGCGGGCTCATCCCCTTCGGGCATGGACGGTGCCGGGGGCGCCTGCGTCGCACAGCCACCCAGCCACAACGCGGTGGCCAGTGCGAGTGTGAACGCATTGAAGCTCATGGCAGCTGCAGCCGCTTCGCGATTTCCAGCGTGGCCACGCTCTGGTTCATGGTGTAGAAGTGCAGCGCCGGCACACCACCGTTGCGCAGCTGGTCGCACAGGTCGGTCACCACGTCCAGACCAAAGGCCTTGATGGAAGCGGTGTCGTCGCCGAAGGCCTGCAGGCGCAAACGGATCCAGCGCGGGATCTCGGCGCCGCTGGCGTCCGAGAAACGCATGAGCTGCGTGGAACTGGTGATGGGCATGATGCCCGGCACCACCGGCACGTCGGCGCCGAGCTTGTAGGCGTCGTCCACAAAACGGAAGTAAGCGTCGCTGTTGTAGAAGTACTGGGTGATGGCCGAGTGCGCACCGGCGCGCACCTTGGTCACATACGCCTGCAGGTCGGATTCGGGAGACCTGGCCTGCGGATGCACTTCCGGATAGGCCGCCACCTCGATGTGGAAGTCGTCGCCAGTCTCGCTGCGGATGAAGGCCACCAGGTCGCTCGCGTAGTGGAACTCGCCCCCCGCGCCGTAGCCGCTGGGGAGGTCACCGCGCAGGGCCACCAGGCGCTTCACGCCCATGGCCTTGAGCGTGGCGAGCTGTTCGCGCACCGAGGCCTTGGTGGCGCCGATGCACGAAAAATGCGAAGCCGCCGGTACCGACTCGGCGAGGATGTCGCGCACCGTGTTGAAGGTGCCTTCCTGCGTGGAACCACCAGCGCCGTAGGTGACCGAGCAGAACTCGGGCTCCAAGGGGTAGAGCTGCTGGCGCACCGCGCGCAGCTTTTCCACGCCTTCGGGCGTCTTGGGCGGAAAAAACTCAAAACTCACGGGCAGGCCCATGGGGACACCTCCAGAATTAGGCAGAAATGTGCGTGTTCGAGACCGCCGCGGGCCTCAGGCCGGCAGGCGGGCGAACACCAGAAATTCTCGGTTGCCGTCACCACCGGTGATCGGGCTCTCGAAATAGTCCAGCAGAGCGAGACCACTGTCTTTGACCACCTGCTCGATGCGCTCGCGCACCAGCGGGTAGCTCGCGTCGCTCTTGACCAGGCCGCCCTTGCCGATGTGCTCGGGCTGCAGTTCGAACTGCGGCTTCACCAGCATGAGCACATGCCCGCCCGCCTGGAGCAGGGGCACGAGCGCCGGCCACACCAACGTCTGCGAGATGAACGACAGGTCGCCCACGATGAGGTCGAACGGTGCGGCGGCAGCTTCTCCACCCCCATCCACCAAAGCTTCGGCGGTGAGATCGCGCGCATTGCTGCGTTCGATGCAGACGACCCGCGCGTCATCACGCAGGCGCGGATGCAACTGGCCCTGGCCCACGTCCACACCCACCACCTGCAACGCACCGCGTTGCAGCAGGCAGTCGGTGAATCCACCGCTGCTCTGGCCCACGTCGAGACAGCGCAGGCCGCGCACGTCGAGCGCCACGTGATGCAGCGCACCGTCGAGCTTGAGGCCACCGCGAGACACGAAGCGTGTCTCGGCGTTGTCCACCGCCTGCAGCTCCACCGTCTCGCGCAGCTCCTGGCCGTTCTTCGAGACGGTGGTCCAGTCGCCCGGCAACAGTCGCCAGCGCACACCCGATGAAATCAGGCGTTGCGCTTGCGACTTGGACGCCGCCAGCCCGCGCTCGACGAGCAGTTGGTCTGCCCGCATGCGGATCAGTAGCGGTACGTGTCGGCTTTGTAGGGGCCGGCCTTGCTCACGCCTATGTAGGCCGCCTGCTCGTCACTCAGTTCGGTCAGCATGGCGCCGACTTTCTTCAGGTGCAGACGCGCCACTTTTTCGTCCAGGTGCTTGGGCAGCACATAGACCTTGCCCGATTCGTACTGGTCCTGCTTGGTGTACAGCTCGATCTGCGCAATGGTCTGGTTGGCGAAGCTCGACGACATGACGAAGCTGGGGTGGCCGGTGGCGCAACCCAGGTTCACCAGGCGGCCCTTGGCCAGCAGGGTGATCTTCTTGCCGTCGGGGAAAGTGATGTGGTCGACCTGGGGCTTGATCTCGTCCCACACGCACTTTTCGAGCGCTGCCACGTCGATCTCGTTGTCGAAGTGGCCGATGTTGCAGACGATGGCTTCGTCCTTCATGGCGGCCATGTGCTCGTAGCGGATCACGTTTTTGTTGCCGGTGGCCGACACGAAGATGTCGCACTTGTCGGCGGCGTATTCCATGGTCACGACCTTGAAGCCTTCCATCGCGGCCTGCAGGGCGTTGATGGGGTCGATCTCGGTGACCCACACCTGGGCGCTCAGGGCGCGCAGGGCCTGGGCCGAGCCCTTGCCCACGTCACCGTAACCGGCGACCACGCAAACCTTGCCGGCGATCATCACGTCGGTGGCACGCTTGATGGAGTCGACCAGCGACTCGCGGCAGCCGTAGAGGTTGTCGAACTTGCTCTTGGTCACGCTGTCGTTGACGTTGATCGCGCGGAACTGCAGCGTGCCCTTGGCCGACATCTCGTTCAGGCGCAGCACGCCGGTGGTGGTCTCTTCGGTCACGCCGATGATCTGCGCGGCCTTG
>JBBQKZ010000147.1:0-9385 GCA_038327405.1 Burkholderiales bacterium
TCCACCGCCAGCAAGGCCGCCACCAGGGCGGCGTCGGCGTTCGGTGTCGGGGGAGCGAAGGTGTCGAGCATCGGTGGTGAGCCCGAGACCCGCGCTCAGGCGCCCATCAGTTCGGCCACCGCACGGTCGACCCGGGCCGTGGAGCCGGCGTTGTCCAGTGGGTTGCGGCGCAGGCGGTGGCGCAGCGCGGGGCCGGCCACGCGCTTGAAGTGGACGTCGGTCACGGCGGCGTCGCCCCGCAGCGCAGCCATGGCGCGTGCGGCGCGGATCAGCGTGAGGTCGCCGCGCAAGCCGTCGGTGCCCAGGGCCATGCACAGGGCCGCAGCGCGCTGGCGCGCGGCGTCGGTGATGTCCACCTCGTGGAGGCGCTTGCGAGCGGCAACGATCTTGCGGCGGATGCGTTCGTCTTCCTTGTGCCAGTGCGCGATGAAAGCTTCGCGGTCTTGTTCGAAGGCATCGCGCCGGCGCACCACCTCGACGCGCTCCTGCAGGAGCTCGGGAGTCTTGACTTCCACCGACAAACCGAACCGGTCCAGCAGCTGCGGGCGCAGTTCACCTTCTTCCGGGTTGCCGCTGCCCACGAGCACAAAACGCGCGGGATGCCGCACCGACAGGCCTTCGCGCTCCACCACGTTCTCGCCCGAGGCTGCCACGTCGATCAACAGGTCGACCAGGTGGTCTTCAAGCAGATTGACTTCGTCGATGTAGAGGAAGCCGCGGTTGGCCTGGGCCAGCAGGCCGGGCTCGAAGGCTTTCACGCCTTGCGAAAGCGCGCGCTCCAGGTCGAGCGCGCCGACCACACGGTCTTCGGTGGCGCCCAGGGGCAGGTCGACCACAGGCACGGGAATGAGGTGGGTTTTGGGGGGCGGCTGGTCGGGGCCGCGCAGGGTGGCGCAATCGGCGCAGCGGCTGGCGGGGTCGGCCGGGTCGCAGCTGTAGCGGCAGCCGTTGACAGCCCGCATTTTCGGCAGCAAGGCGGCCAGCGCCCTCACCGCGGTGGACTTGCCGGTGCCCCGGTCACCCAGGACCAGAACGCCACCAATGGATGGGTCGATGGCGGCGATCAATATCGCCGTTTTCATCTCGTCTTGACCAACTATTGCGGAGAAAGGGAATGCCTGTGCCATAGGGAATTCAGTATGGCACAGGCCCCTCAATGTTCCGGGCGGGTTGATCCCGTAGAGCGCGGATTCAGTGGCTTTTCGGCATCGCCGGTGTTTGTCGCTTGTGCGACCTTCGGCTCCACGATCTCACAATGCCAACGGTCGTGTCGAAGAATGTGTCCGGCCTCTTCAAGCTGGCGCAACGTACGTGCGATGGACTCGCGCGTGATCGACAGCAGCGAGGCCAGCGCCACATGGCTGGGCAGGCGGATCACGCGGCTGCGTTGTTCGCTGGCATGGAGGTACAGCGCGGCAAGCAACTTCTGTTGCAGCCCCTTGATGCGCATGACGCGCGACCAGTCGGCCAGTTGGCCGTGGGAGCGCACGATGCGTGTCTGTACGCAGGCGTGGAACTTCCTGTCCACCACGCCCAGGCGGTAGAACTCGGGCACGTCCAGTCGGCAGATGCGCCCGGCCGACAGCGCAATGACGCTGATCTGTTCGTGGTGGCCGTAGATGGCGTACTCCCCCAGCGTCTTGCCGCGCCCGAACAAGGCCACCGGGTGGGTATGTCCGTCGCCGCCCTGGCGGCTGCCCATCACCGTGCCGATCTTGACAATGGAGACTTGCTGCGCCACCTGACCTTCGGGCAACAACAGGTCGCCTTTGTCGAAGTGCGACTCCTTGACGCAAGGCACGAGAAGCTCGCGCGAAGCCGCAGGCAGGCAGCCCATCAGGCACATGGGCAAGGTGGCGCACTGGGGGCAGCGCGCGCGCGGTGCTTGAGGCCTGGACAGGTTCGTGCCCGCCTCAGTATCGGAGTTGGATGGTTTCATGTGGTTGTTCGCCCGGTCGCATGCGTCTCGTCCTCAGTTTGGGCCAGTGGGCGCGGTCGTCAAGGCCTGACCGACGTGGTCACGAAGGCAGGTCATCGAATGTTCGAATTAGGCAAGCGTCTCCAACTTGGGATGGCCCGAAGTTGCCGGGCAAACGCGAGTTGCATCACATCGGGTGTTGATTCCCGGCATTTGGTTGCGCGAATTTGTTGGGAACCCTTCGCTTGTGTGCCGAAATGGAGGAAGTTCCACAACCGAACAAACCACGCCGATGCGAAACAACCAGCCCGTGATGCAGCCTGTGAAGATTGTGCTGGTCATCGTAGTCTGAAGCCCGACACGAGGAGCAGGCCATGACATCCATTGCCATGCCCGGCGCGGACGACGTCATCCGGCGTCTGCAGATGCTGGAGATGATCGTCGACAACACCTCCAACATGGTGGTGGTGACCGACGAGGAACGCCGCATCACCTGGGTCAACGCGGCCTACAACCGCATCACTGGCTGGTCGCTCCACGAGTGCGTGGGCCGCCGTCCGGGCGAACTGTTGCACGGGCCGAAAACCTGTCGACAAGCGTTGGGGCGACTGGGTGCCCTGTTGCGCCAGGCCGATGCGGTTCAAGGCTTCGAGCTGCTGAACTACAAACGCTCGGGAGAGGCCTATTGGGTGTCGATGAACATCCAGCCGATCCACGATGGTGCCGGCCGCCTGACCAGCTACGTTTCCATCCAGACCGACATCACCGAGCGCAAGCAGCGCGAACTGCTCACGGCCGATCTGCAGCAGCGCCTGGAAGTGGCGCAGCGGCTGGCGCGGCTGGGCCGTATCGAGCAGGACGGGTTCACGGGCCATTCGCGCTGGACATCGGAGGTCTACCGCATCCTCGGGCGTGAGCGCGACGAGCTGGCCCGCGGCGCACAGGACTTTCTCTCTTGTGCCCACCCGCTGGATCGCGATGTCGTGCAGGTGGCGCAGGCCCAGGCGCTGTGCAGCGGCGAAGAGCTGGACGTGGAGTTCCGCGTGGTTGCAGACTCTGGCGCGGTGCGCTGGGTGCGATGCCGCGGCGTGCCGCACCCGGGCACCGAAGGTTTTGGCATGCCGCTCACGCTCACGGTGCAGGACGTCACGTTGTACAAGAACCTGATCGAGCAGCGGCGGATCCACAACGAGGACCTGAACCAGAAGGTGCAGGTGCGCACCCGCGAGCTGCAGGAGGCCTACAGCTCGCTGGAGGAGTTTTCCTATGCGTTGTCGCACGACCTGCGCACACCCTTGCGCCACATCGCCGGGTTCGCAGAGCTGCTCAAGGAGACGGTGACCTCGGGCGAAGCGTCCAGCAGCCTGCGCTACTGCGAGAAGATCGTCCGTGCTGCGGTGCAGATGAAGAGCCTGATCGACGGCATGTTGTCCTTCGCCCGGCTGGGCCGCCAGGGCATGACGCTGGAAGCGGTCGACATGGCCGCCCTGGTCGACGATGTGGTGGCCTCGTTGTCGATCGACGGCGGGCCCAGGAAGCTGCGTTGGCGCATCCAGCCCGGGCTGCCTGCGGTACAGGGTGACGCGGTGCTGCTGCGCGAGGTGTGGACCAATCTGCTGGGCAACGCGGTGAAATATTCATCGCACCGCGAAGTGATCGAGATCGAGGTGGGTTGGTGCGCGGTGCCCGATGGTGTCGAGTTTCAGGTCAGCGACAACGGCCTGGGGTTCGACCCCGAGCAGGCCGAGCGGCTTTTCGGCATGTTCCAGCGCCTGCACAGCGATCCCCGTTTCGACGGGGCGGGCATCGGCCTGGCGCTGGTTCGGCGCATCGTTGAATGCCACGGGGGCCGCATCCGTGCCGACGCCCGGCCCGAGCAGGGCGCCACGTTCCATGTGTTCCTGCCATCGCTCGTGCAGCCCGCGCCACACGACCCCGGCCGGCAGCGGGCCGAAGCGGTGCTGCAGGCGCCACCTTGAGCCTGCGCTGGCCCGTCACATCCACAAGGCGCGCCAGACCAGCCGCGGCATGTCGGCGCGCTGCAGCGTCACCCGTGTTTGCCAGCTGCGGTGGCCTTGCTCTGCGATCGCCTCCACGATGCGCAAGCCGCCTTGCACCACCAGGCGCAGTTCCCAACCCGCGCGCCCCGGCACCCGGCGTGCCAGTGGCGCGCCCAGGTGCATGAGGCCTTGGGCGTAGGCGCAGAGCTCGGCGACCACGGCCTGGCGGTCGGTGTTGACTGGCAGGTCGGCACGTTCGAAGTCGGCCACTAGCAGGCCATGGCGCTGCAGGACGTCGGTCGGCAGGTAGCAGCGGCCCTGCGGCATGTCGCGGCTGATGTCCTGCCAGAAGTTGATGAGTTGCAGTGCGCTGCAGATCTGGTCGCTCTGCTGCAGTGAGCGGGCGTCCTTCACGCCATACAGATGCAACAACAGGCGCCCGACCGGGTTGGCGGAGAGGCGGCAGTACCCCAGCAACTCGTCAGTGCTGGCATACCGGTGCTGGTTGGCGGTGTAGCGCACATCCTGCTCGAAGGCGCTCAGCAGGTCGTGCAGCAGGTTCACCGGCAGGTCGTGGCGGGCGACGGCCAAGCCCAGCGGCCCGAACACCGCCGGCCAGCGTTCGACGCCGGGCGGCACCGCGCCTCCCGCGGCCCGCTCGATGCAGCGCGCCAGTTCAGCCCGGTAGGCCGCGAGATCGGCCAGCCGCTCTGCGGCGCTGGCCTGGCCTTCGTCGGCGATGTCGTCGGCCGTGCGGGCAAACCGGTAGATGGCCGCCACGGTGGGGCGCAGCCTGGGCGGGCACAGCCACGAGGCCACGGGAAAGTTTTCGTAGTGGCCCACGCCCGGGCCCAGCGCCCCCAGCGCGCTGGGCGCCACCCCGGTCGGACGCGGGGTGTGCTCGTCCTTCAGGGGCTGTGGGGCAGGCGTTGGATGCGTCATGAATGGGGGGTTTATTTCGTCGGAAATTTTGATTACTAACCGGTCAGTCAGTAATATACGGGCATTCCCGGCGCGTGATCTTGCCGCGCCTCACCCATTTTCACAACCTCCGCTCCGCCATGAAAACCCCGCATGTTGTCTGGATCATGACCGCCACGTTCGCCTTGGCGGCGTGTTCGCCCGCCCCGGCTCCCACCGAACCTGTGCGCTCCGTGAAATTGATGACCGTGGGCGCCAGCAGCCTGGGTGCCCAGGCCGAATACGCGGGTGAGGTGCGCGCGCGCACCGAGTCCCGGCTGGGCTTTCGGGTCGGGGGCAAGCTGGTGCAGCGCCCGGCCCAGGTGGGGCAGCGGGTGAAAGCTGGTGCCTTGCTGGCCCAACTGGATGCGCAGGACCTGGCCCTGTCCAGCCAGGCGGCCCAGGCGCAGGTGAGTGCAGCGCAGACCCAGCGCGACCTCGCCGCCGCCGACCTCAAGCGTTACCAGGACCTGCTGGCGCAAGGCTTCGTGAGCGGGGCAGAGATCGAGCGGCGCCAGGCAACGATGCAGTCGGCCGAGGCCACCCTGCGCCAGGCGCGCGCGCAAGGCGCCGTGCAGGGCAACCAGGCCAGTTACGCGCGTCTGCTGGCCAGTGGCGACGGCGTGGTGTTGGCGGTGGAGGCCGAGGTGGGGCAGGTGGTGGCCGCGGGAACGCCCGTGGTCCGCATGGCGTTGGACGGCCCGCGCGACGTGGTCTTTGCGGTGCCGGAAGACCGGCTGGCCACGCTGCAAGCCGGCCAGACGGCCCAGGTTCGTCTGTGGGCTGGTGCCCCGGGTGGCGCTGCCGCCCCGCTGGAGGCGGTGGTCCGCGAAGTCGCAGCCAGTGCCGATCCGCTCACGCGCACCTACCTGGTGAAGCTCACCTTGCCTGAGGCGGCGTCTGTGCCGCTGGGCGCCACGGCCTACGTGTCTCTGGCGTCTCCTGCGGGCGCGCCCAGGGCCGCGATCAAGCTGCCGACCTCGGCGCTGGTGCGCTCGGAAACCGGTGACCGCAGCGGCACTGCGGTGTGGGTGTTCGATGCGGCGAGCAGCACGGTGCAGCCGCGGGCGGTGGTGGTGGCCGGCGCCGACGGCAACGATCTGGTGATTGCCTCGGGACTGAAGCCGGGCGAGGAGGTGGTGGCGGCCGGTGTGCACGTGCTGTCGCCCGGGCAGAAGGTGACGCGTTTCGTTGGCGCAGCCACGAAGTGAGGACCGCATGAGCTCGTCCGACTACTCATCCGCCGACCAGGCCGCGACCTGGGTCTCGCGTTTCAACCTCTCGCAGTGGGCGCTGGACCACCAGGCGTTCACGCGCTATCTCATGATCGTGCTCATGCTGCTGGGCGTGGCGGCCTATTTTCAGCTGGGGCAGGACGAAGACCCGCCGTTCACCTTTCGCGCCATGGTGGTGCGGGCCTACTGGCCCGGTGCCACCGCCGAGCAGGTGGCCGAGCAGGTGGCCAACCGTATCGAGAAAACGCTGCAGGAAGTGCCCTACGCGGACAAGATCCGCAGCTACTCCAAGCCCGGCGAAACGCTGGTGATCTTCCAGCTCAAGGACTCGTCGCCCGCGAAGGAAGTGCCCCAGATCTGGTACACGGCGCGCAAGAAGATCGGTGACATGCAGGCCTCTCTGCCGCAAGGCGTGGTGGGGCCGTTTTTCAACGACGAGTTTGGTGACGTGTTCGGCGTGATCTTCGCGCTGCAGGGCGATGGCTTCTCGTACGCCGACAAGAAGCAGGTGGCCGACAGCGTGCGCCAGCAACTGCTGCGCGTGCCCGATGTGAGCAAGGTGGAGCTCTTCGGCGTGCAGGATGAAAAGCTGTTTGTCGAGATTTCGCAAAAACGCCTGGCGGTGCTGGGCTTGAACCTGCAGCAGGTGCTGGAGGCCTTGGGCCAGCAGAACGCGGTGGCCTCGGCCGGCAGCGTGCAGGCGCCGCAGGACGTGGTGCAGGTGCGGGTGGCCGGTGCTTTCAACTCGGTGGAGCAGCTGGGCGCCATGCCGATCCGCGCGGCCAACGGCACGCAGATCCGCCTGGGAGACATCGCCGACATCGGCCTGGGTTATGTGGACCCGCCGCAGGTACTGGTACGCCACAACGGCAAGGACAGCATCGGCCTGGGCATTTCCATGGCCAAGGGCGGCGACATCATCGCGCTGGGCAAGGCGCTCAAGACCACCGTGGCCCGCATCGAGGCCACGCTGCCCGCCGGCATGGTGCTGGCCCAGGTGCAGGACCAGCCGAGCGCCGTGACCAAGAGCGTGAACGAGTTCGTGACGGTGCTGATCGAGGCGGTGGTGATCGTGCTGGTGGTGAGCTTTCTGGCGCTGGGCCTGCACAAGCGCGCCGGCAGCAAGGGTTTGCGCGGCTATACGCTGGACATGCGCCCCGGCCTGGTGGTCTTCATCACGATTCCGCTGGTGCTGGCCATGACCTTCCTGGCCATGAACTACTTCAAGATCGGCCTGCACAAGATCTCGCTCGGCTCGCTCATCATCGCCTTGGGCCTGCTGGTGGACGACGCGATCATTGCGGTGGAGATGATGGTGCGCAAGCTCGAAGAGGGTTACAGCATGGTGCGCGCGGCCACCTTCACCTGGGAAGCCACCGCCATGCCCATGCTCACCGGCACGCTGATCACGGCCGCCGGTTTCCTGCCCATCGGACTGGCGAACTCCGTCACCGGTGAATACACCTTTGCCATCTTCGCGGTCACCGTCATTGCCTTGTTGCTGTCGTGGATCGTGGCCGTGTTCTTCGTGCCCTACCTCGGTGTGCGCCTGCTCAAGGTCAAGCCCCATGTGGGCGAGGTTCATGAGGTGTTCGACGGCCCGTTTTACGTGCGCTTTCGTGCGGTGGTGGACTGGTGCGTGCAACACCGATGGATCACCATCGGCGCCACCGTGCTCACCTTTGTGCTGGGCATCGTGGGCATGGGCCAGGTGCAGCAGCAGTTCTTTCCGGATTCGAGCCGGCCCGAGATCCTGGTCGACGTGTGGTTGCCCGAGGGCAGCAGCATCCGGGCCATGGACGAAGTGACGAAGCGGCTGGAAGCGCGCATGGCGGCGGAAGAGGGCGTCACCAGCGTGAGCACCTGGGTGGGCTCGGGTGTGCCGCGCTTCTATTTGCCGCTGGACCAGATCTTTCCGCAGACCAACGTGTCGCAGCTCATCGTGTTGCCGAAAGACCTGAAGACGCGTGAACGTTTGCGCAAGGCGCTGCCGGCCCTGCTCGCGACCGAGTTCCCAGAAGTGCGTGGACGCGTGAAGTTGCTCCCCAACGGCCCGCCGGTGCCGTACCCGGTGCAATTCCGCGTGGTCGGCACCGACCCCGCACAGTTGCGCACGTTGGCCGACGAAGTGAAGGTGGCCATGCGTGCCAACAGCAACATGCGTGGTGTCAACGACAACTGGAACGAGTCGGTGAAGCGCCTGCGGCTGGAAGTGGACCAGGCCAAGGCGCGCGCGCTCGGTGTTTCCAGCCAGTCGATCGCGCAGGCCGCGCGCACCCTGCTCAGTGGCAGCACGGTGGGGCAGTACCGCGACGGCGACAAGCTGATCGACATCGTGCTGCGTCAGCCGCTGGACGAACGCGACGCCATCTCCGACCTGGCCAACGCCAACCTGCCCACCAGCAGCGGGCAAAGCATTCCGCTTTTGCAGATTGCGCGGCCGGTGCTGGACTGGGAGGCGGGTGTGCTCTGGCGCGAGAACCGCGATTACGCGATCACGGTGCAGGGTGACGTGGTCGAGGGTCTGCAGGGCGCCACGGTCACGGCCGAGCTGCAACCGGTGCTCAAGAAGATCAGCGACGAATGGGCCACGCGCGGTCTGGCGGACTACCGCATCGAGGTGGCCGGCGCGGTGGAGGAGAGCAGCAAGGGCTCGGCCTCGATCGCGGTGGGCATTCCATTGATGTTGTTCATTGTCTTCACGCTGTTGATGCTGCAGCTGCAGAGCTTCAGCCGCTCGGTGCTGGTGTTTCTCACCGGGCCCATGGGACTGGCGGGCGTTGCGGGCGCGCTGCTGTTGCTGAACCGACCGTTCGGCTTCGTGGCGCTGCTGGGCGTGATCGCGCTCATGGGCATGATCCAGCGCAACTCGGTGATCCTGATCGACCAGATCGAGCAGGATCGCGCGCGCGGCGTGCCGGCCTGGGATGCGGTGGTGGAGTCTGCCGTGCGGCGCATGCGGCCCATTGTGTTGACGGCGGCTGCCGCGGTGCTGGCGATGATTCCACTCTCGCGCAGTGTGTTCTGGGGGCCGATGGCGGTGGCGATCATGGGCGGACTTGTCGTTGCAACGGTGCTGACCTTGTTGGCATTGCCTGCGATGTACGCGGCCTGGTTTCGGGTGAAGAGGGAGCCTGAGTCAGCTTAGGCGATCGACCTCAAGTGACGTTGGATCGAAGCTTGACGAGTGCAGTGAGGTCATCGGCGGCCATGGGGCCCCAGAACACGCTGCGCGATAGCGGCACCATGGCCAGCACGGCAGCGGCCGCCGT
>JBBQKZ010000148.1:0-9354 GCA_038327405.1 Burkholderiales bacterium
CGTGCTGTTGATGGCCAGGCGTGTCTGGGCGGGTACGTCGCGGCCCATGCTGCGCGCCGCGATCGGCGTTATCTGGCGTATGTCGGCTGTGCTGGTGTATTCTGGCATGGGGCGCTCTCTTGCGTGGCTTTGATACATCGACCTGGGAGGGCGTCGACGCACGGTGTCTCGATTGAATCCGCGTCCGGATAGACCGGCTAGGGGTGTAGTGGAGCAAGGCGTGTCAGACAACACGCCGCGCACTTGTGCTGGTCGGGACTCTGCCGCCGGGTAGGGCGGCACATCCACTATGAGCGCTACCGAACAGACGTTGCGGGCCTGCTGCGCGCACGCTGGTACTTTGATTGCTTATATGCACACCTTCCATATCTACCGCTATGACCCAGATGCCGATGCCAGGCCGCGCATGCAGGTGATCGAATTGGAGGTCGACCCTGGCGATCGCATGCTGCTGGACGTACTGACGCGCTTGAAGGCGGTCGACCCAAGCCTGAGTTTTCGCCGCTCCTGCCGCGAAGGCATCTGCGGCTCGGACGCCATGAACATCAACGGCAAGAACGGCCTGGCCTGCGTCACCAACATGAATTCGCTGCAGCGCGTCGTGACGCTCAAGCCCCTGCCGGGCTTGCCCGTCATCCGCGACCTGATCGTCGACATGACCGACTTCTTCAAGCAGTACCACTCCATCAAGCCCTACCTCATCAACCTGGCGCCACCCCCGGAGCGGGAACGCCTGCAGTCGACCGAGCAGCGTGAAGAGCTCAATGGCTTGTACGAATGCATCCTGTGCGCATGTTGCTCGTCAGCCTGCCCGAGCTTCTGGTGGAACCCGGACAAATACGTCGGCCCCGCCGGGCTGCTTCAGGCCTACCGGTTCCTTGTAGACAGCCGTGACACGGCCACCGCCGAGCGACTGGATAACCTCAACGACCCGTTCCGGCTGTTTCGCTGTCGCGACATCCTGAACTGCGTCGACGTTTGCCCCAAGGGGTTGGTTCCAGCAGGGGCCATCAGCAAGATCAAGGAAATGATGGTGCGGCGCAGCGTCTGAAGTGACGGCAGTGGCAGTTCAGGCGCCGAGCAAGCGAGCGGTGATCTGGGTCACGTCCAGTCGCTCGAAGCCCATGTTGTGGCGCCCGGTCAGCGAACCGCCGTCCGGCACCACCTCTCCCTCTTCGTCATGGCCCATCGCCTTGAGCTTCCAGCGCTGGCCGATGCGTTTCAAACTGCCGACCTGCCGACCTGCCGACCTGCCGACCCTGAAGATCCCATACCGCGCAGACGCCATTTCGATCCGGAACGTTGGTCAGGCCTGGCATCAGAACAGCACGCGGGTGAAGCGTTGTGATTTCATGATTGAGAGATTGACGGGCCACTTTCGTAGCTTTTCGAGGGTCTGGTCTTGGTAGGACAGCTGCCGTTCAGACGTCGCCATTAAAAAGACCGCTGATGGAATCTGCTGTATTTCGAGGTGACGCGTCCGAATGACTCAGTTCAGTCATGAGCTGCCTCCCGCTGGCCCTTCAGGCCGATCACAGGATGGCCTGCTCATCGCCCTCAGGACGCATGTGAGGACCAGCTTGTGCCAGCGCCATCCACACATGAAATGGCAGGCGTTCTACAGCGCGGCGCGGCGCGCTACGTGCCACCACCAACGAGCCGCGCTCCATCTGCAGCACACCACATTCGGGCGGCACTTCCTCAAGCTTGGCAATAGGGCGACCCTTAGCATCTTCACCCAACACGTACCAAACGGCGCCAGCCATGGCCATGTAGGCTGCGCGCTTTGCAGGCTTGCGAAGGTCGCACAGGAGATCAGCACGACTCACCTTGATCTCGTGCACCACGGGCTCCAAGTAGGCCTCGACAGAACTGCGGCGGATGGAGAACACATCGGGCATCGCCATGCACCAGGTGTGATCTTGGCCTGACCTTGGCAGACCATTGGTGGAGAACACATCCTCTGGCAGGAGAAGCTCGCGGACTGGTGAGGATGCATCAACCACCGGCTCGGATGGGCCTACAAACAGCGCGCGTGGCAATGGCACGCGCAACATCAACCCCCTCCAGGCCAGTCGGCCCTCCCTGCCGACTTGGTCGGCCACTCGCTTGACCAGATTCTCGTGAGGATCGCGTGCGCTTTGGTTTCCTGCATGGGCCTGCGCGAGTGCGTGAATGCCGGCGTCCGTCAGGCGCAGCGTTTCGTGACCATGGCTGCCGACACACCGCTCCAGCAGTCCCGCTGCGAGCAGCTCCACCTCCAGCATGTCCGCGCAGGGCCAGCCAGCCGAGCGGTAGATCTCGCGCAGTCGGCGCATGTGCGCGCGCTTGAGGGGTGGCGCGGACGCGGAAACAGAAATTTCAGGCTGTGTGTTCACGGTGCTTTCGAATGAACCGAGGGCACAGATGAAGACCTGCAGCGCCTCCCGCACAAGATGTTGATCCATTCGCCGGGCTTTCTGGTGACTGGATATACGTACAGTGTACTATCCGCTCCCCGCCGCAAGTCCGTGGCGAGGAGGCACCGTGTCAGACATCACCCTTTCCGAACCAGCACTGCTCACGCAAGAGCCGCTCATGGCGTTCAGCCTGGCCACGAGCGTGCACGCGGGCTTCCCCTCGCCGGCAGCGGACTTCTCCGCTAAACGCATCGACATCATGGACCGCCTGGTGGTTCACCCGCAAGCCACCTATGCGATGCGCGTGAGTGGCGAGTCCATGCGTGAGTTGGGCATCTTCGATGCGGACGTCCTCCTGGTGGACAAGGCCGTCAAGCCCAGGCACGGCATGGTGGTCATCGCCATCGTGGACGGTGAATTCACCTGCAAGCAGCTTCACCAGCGAAACGGACGCATCAAGCTGAAGGCCGCCAACCCGACCTACCCGGACATCACGCCCAAAGAAGGGCAGGAGATCGAGATCTGGGGCGTGGTGATCGCATCGATCAAGCAGTTTCAGGTTTGATGACCGAGCGCGCAACAGAGCCATGCCCGCACCGCTGTTTGCCCTTGTCGACGGCAACAACTTCTACGTCTCCTGCGAGCGGGTGTTCAGGCATTCACTGAAGAACACGCCCTGTGTCGTGTTGTCCAACAACGATGGATGCGCGATCGCGCGATCCAACGAGGCCAAGGACCTGGGCATCAAGATGGGAGCGCCTTGGTTTCAGATCCGGCACCTGCAGGAAAGCACTGGCCTGGTGGCGCTCTCCGCCAACTTCGAGCTCTACGGAGAAATCAGCGATCGGATGATGAGCGTGGTGGCCGCGCTCGGGCACCGCCAGGAGATCTACTCGATCGATGAATCCTTCATCGATCTCAGTGGAGTCTCCGGGGACCTCACCAAACGGGCGCGCGACATCCGGGCCCGGGTGAACCAATGGGTGGGCATACCGACCTGTGTCGGGATCGCGCCCACCAAGACCTTGGCCAAGCTGGCGAACCACATTGCCAAGCAGGCTGAGCGGAAACGCGGCAGCTACCCAGCAGAGCTCGCCCAGGTCGCGGACCTCTCTCGGCTGTCTGAGATAGAACTCGATGCTTTGCTTGCCGCTACCAGCGTGGGCGAAGTCTGGGGCGTGGGCCGACGCATCGCCGAACAACTCAAGGCCCAGGGGGTGACGACGGTGCTGGATCTGAAGCGCATGAGACCAGCCGCGGCTCGTGCGGGCTGGAGCGTGATCTTTGAACGCACGGTGCGCGAGCTGCAGGGCGAGTCGTGCGTGGATTTGGAAGACGTTGCACCGGCCAAGCAGGAGATCGCCTGCACCCGATCGTTCGGGTCGGCCGTTCGTGACCTGGATGAACTCACCGAGGCCGTGTCGGAGTTCAGTGCCCGAGCTGCGCAGAAGCTGCGGGGTCAAGCAGGTGTGACCAGCCAGGTCCTCGTATTCATCCGCACCAGTCCGTTCCGGCAGACGCCCCAGTACAGCCGCTCACTTGTTGTGCCCCTGCGCCGTCCCACGGCGGACACGGCGGCCATCACCAGTGCCGCTGTACAGGGACTGAGGGCGATCTTCAAACCTGACTTCGACTACGCCAAGGCGGGTGTCATGTTGCTGGACATCGGCTCGTCCGATACGGAGCAATTTGAGCTTGAGCTGGACGCGAACGACGGCAGTTCGACCTCAGTCCGGGCGCCTGAGGCCAGGCCACGGCTGATGGCGACTCTGGACCTTGTCAATGAACGCTACGGTCGTGGAACGCTGAAGCTTGCAAGCGCAGGAATCGGGATAGCTCCGCGGAACTGGACGATGAAGCAGGAGCTGCGCACGCCGGCCTACACTACGCGGTGGGAAGACATGCCGGTGGTCAGGGCGTGAACGCATACGGGCACCGCATCTCACCCTTGCAGAAGTGAAGGATCTGGAGGCTCGTGTTTTTGTTCACGGATGAGCTGGAGCGCTATCTCGACCGAAAGAGTCTCTGCCGCCTTTTGCCACGACCAAGAGGGGGGCATGGCGCTGATGTCGAACTCCAGGAATGCAGCAGCCAGCCGTTCTTCAAGCGCCTCGCGCACCGCCGTAACCCGCTCCTGGTCAATCACCAGGCCCTTGGCAATTCGGTGTGCAGTGACGAGGTCAAGCGCGAACCTGACTGAATTCTGCAGTTCTCGGGGGTCAACTTCGTTGAGGTCCATGTGGCCAGAAGGTACACCGGATCCCGTCGGGAAGGGCTACAGGAAAATCCGGAAATGTACGTCCGATGGACTGACAGAGGAACGTAGCCCCGAAGCCAGTTCCTGTACACGATGAATTTGAACTACTTGTCGCAATGCACAAGCGACAGTCGGTTGCTGCTACTTCGCTTACGCCCGATGCGCTGTCGTCATTCGGCGATAAGCGCGAGTGCCTCACGTTTTCCGAGACTGAGGCGTTGCAGGATGTGCGGCACTCTGGACGCCCGGGGCACCGCACCGCCGGACTCCCATTTCCAGATGGACAGCGCAGACACTTCCAGAAGCTTCGCGATCTGCTGCTGAGTAAACCCTAGCTTGGCGCGCTGGGCCTTGAGGCGTTCAGCCGTGAAGACTACCTTACGACCTGGTTTGCCTTTCGGCGCTGCAGCAGCTTCAACCTTCGTTGCCCGTGCAGGCACCAAGGAAGGTACGCCTCTGTGTCTGCCCTGCTTTTTGACCTGCGCTTCCAGCGCTTTGAAGTTTTTCTTCAAAGCAGCGATCTCCGAACGCTGAAGCGCTGAAGTCTTGCGGAGCGCGCCGATTTCTTCGCGCAACTCCTTGCGCGCAACTCGGGCTATCTCTTTTTTGAGGGAGTCAGCAAAGGTAGTCATATTGAGATCCTACGCCACCAAACTTATGAAATGTTTAATCTAAAACACTCTAAGTGGCGGTTGCTGGCAGACAACCTTCAGCAGCGGGGGTTTTGGTTGGCTGTCAACGGCTGCTTCGACTGGCTGCAGACGGTCAGTTTTTGCCGCCCTATGACAGCTGCCACCGGAACTTGCCATTCGTCGTCCTGCGAGGCGACTGACCGCTGCACCCTCAGCAGCTGCCACTCAGTAGCGATGGGGCGCACAAGGTGCCAAGCGACTCCTTCAACCGTTGGGAAGCAGTCATGACCCCCACGCACAGGATCAAGCGCGTCGCCTGGTTTTTTCGGCAGACAAAGCGGTCATGAATTCAACGACGAAGTTGCAGTCTTCATCTTGCAGCACGCTCATGTCGCCCACGGCGACCGGTGCCACGTAAGCACGGATGACTTGCAAGCCCGCAATGCGTTCATCGATTTTGGACAGCACCTCTTCAGCCAGTCGCCGAATGGCTGGCTCATCGAGTTCACCGTGATCGCGATCGGACAGCAGCAGCGCAATTTCAGCCAGCGTGAAGCCGAGCTCCTTGAGATGCTTGATGGCCTTGAGCCGATCCAGCGTGTCGCTGCCATATTGGCGATAGCCAGCCTCAGTTCGGCTCTGTGGCGCAATCAAGCATTCTTCCTCGTACAGGCGCAATTGACCGCGTGTGACGTTGGCGGCTTTGCACAAAGCGCTGGTCGTCCGCAGCGACTTGAAAGCATTGACGGCGATGACGTTTTTCATGGTTGAGGGGTATCCGGTGAGCAGGCCTTAAGGCACACGCTTTTCAAATGTGGCGACCAGCTCGCCATGGCTGAGTGACCAGGCGTCCACTGCCAGATAGTTGCTGGCGGGTATTCCGTTCAAGAAGGCCAGCGCGAGCTGGCGTGTGGCCACTTTCACCCTGGGGTTCAAGCGCAGGCCACCGGTACCGACGCGATCGGTGAAGATGCTGTGCGACCCGTCTCTGAACACGGCGAGCACTTTGGGTACGGCACGCTCGCGGCCCATGGCTTCGAAAATATCCAGGCGATCCTGAAGGCCAGAGACGTAACCCGGAATCTGGATCACGTCATCCGTGGCGGTGATGTGCAGCGTCGGAACGGCAATGCCCGCAAGGATTCTTCCGGGATCTCCCATGCCATAAAAAGGGGGCGCCGAGATGAGGATGGCCGCGCTGATTCTGGGGTCTCGCAGCGACACCTTTTGCCCAAGCTGTTCAACCCGCGCGCCCGCGATCAGCATGGTGGTGTTGGCGCCATAGGAGTGACCGGCGGCAGCGATTCTTCGTGTGTCGAACAGCGCACCCTCTTGCCCGGCCAGCAGCTTGTCGAGCGCATACCGAAGGTCTTGCACCCGGTTAAGCGCCTCCGAGTCCTGAGCGGCATCGCTCAAGCGGGCAGTCAGGGCAAACGGGTTGCCAAACCAGAGCTGGCGGTCGCTGCCCACATGCTGTACGTGCAGGCTGCCATACCCGTGAGCGGCCAAATACCGACCAAAGTAGCTGTACCCGTCCCTGGAACCCCCGATGCCGTGTGAAAAGACGACCAATGGCACCGAGCCCGCTACCGCCTTGGCGGCGGGCAAATACAGCTTCGCGGGTACCGGGCGTTGGCGCTGGCTGTCAAACCAATCGAAGTCGTTGGCGGTGAACCGTGAGGCATCCGCGTCCAGTGCTTCAGGGACGGACGAAGCTAAGTCCGGCACGGGTTCCCGGGGTTCGTGAGCGCGCGCGCCCAGCAGGCTGAGCGCGGCAACACCGACGACCAACGCACCCGCCAGCCCAACGAGGTGGCGATGGCGTGGCGTGCAGGGAACAGGATCTTTTTTCATGGGCTTGGTGGACATCGTAAACCTGGTACCAAGGTGCCAGGTCAAGGTATTTCATCCTGGATTGAGGCCACCAAAGCACTTGACCTGGCACTTTGGTACCGGGTTTTTAATCTCTTCATCGGCGAAAGCCCTTTGGAGATTCCCCTTGGCCACAACCCCAGTACCCCACAAAACAGCACTCATCACGGGCGCGTCGTCAGGCATCGGCAAAGCTCTGGCCCGTCAATTTGCGCAAGACGGTTACGACCTCGTGCTGGTGGCCCGTGGCGTGGTCAAGATGCAGGCCTTGGCCGATGAGCTGCAAAAGCAATTCAATGTGACCGTCACCGTCATCGGTGCAGACCTCGAAACCAACGATGGCGCAGCGAAACTGCACGCCGAGGTCAAAGCGCGCGACATCGTCCTGAGCGCCCTGGTCAACAACGCCGGGTACGGTGGTTTTGGCGAGTTCAAGGACTCGGCGCTGGCACCCGAGCTGGCCATGATGCAGCTCAACATGAACACGGTGGTCGTGCTGACCAAGCTCTTCATGCCCGATCTGCTGGCGACGCGCGGCAAGATTCTGAACACGGCGTCCACGGCGGCTTTTCAGCCAGGCCCCTACATGGCGGTCTACTACGCCACCAAGTCTTTTGTGCTGAGCTTCTCGGAAGCCATCGCGTCCGAGCTGGAAGACACCGGTGTGACTGTGACGGCGCTGTGCCCCGGACCGACGGCCTCAGGCTTTCAGGACAAGGCCGATCTGGGCAACTCGGCACTGGTCAAGGGCAAAAAACTGCCCACGTCAGAAGAAGTGGCTGCGTTGGGCTACCGCGCCATGCAACGCGGGCAGCGGGTCTACATCCCTGGCTTCGTGAATTGGGCCATGGCGCAAAGCATGCGCATCACACCCCGCAACTTGGCCACCAAGGTGGTCAAGACTTTGACCAGACCAATCGCATAAGGACCACACCATGATCAACCACATGAGCAGCTACTTCGCTGGAGAGAAGCAGGAGAGCTTGCTCTTCATTGCCGTTGGCCTGCTGGCCATTGGCATCAGCGTCTGGCTCTGGATGAACGGCCACCGGCTGAAGTCCATGGGCTACCCGCTGGTGGCCAT
Organism: Burkholderiales bacterium; assembly: GCA_038327405.1. GTDB lineage: Bacteria > Pseudomonadota > Gammaproteobacteria > Burkholderiales > Burkholderiaceae_C > Hydrogenophaga. The sequence continues at coordinate 8,245 of JBBQKZ010000148.1, forward strand.
TGCGCTGATGCAGATGGTGGTCGGCGCTTCGGTCTACTTGCGCACCGACACACAGCTATCGACCTTGAGCGTTCAGCTGAAGGCAAACCCTGCGACGATGAAGGCGGAAGAAACCACCCGAATGCAGACGGTGATGAAAAACTTTTCGATCTACAAGGCGGTCGAAATGGTGCTGCTGATAGTCGGCGTCGGAATGATCGCCTTTCTGCAGCGTTACGACATGGCCGCGGGCATTGGCGTGGGCCTGGTCTTGCAGGCGGCCTTTACGCTGACGCTGGACATATTTGCAGAAGCCAGGGGCGCAGATTACCTGTCTGCGATCGGTTCGATTGCTAGCTGAAGCGCTGATGCACATGCATTCAGAGGAAGACTGTGGGCATGCGGCACAAATGGCGCAATCACGCAGGCTGAGTTCCCGTTTGCGAGGACACACCGAATGACTCGAACCAGGACTTTTCCCGTGGAGGTCGTGTGGCGCGCCTTGCTGAAAGACCTCGGCGTGAAGCCAGCGGATGTATTGCGCCACGCCGGCCTGCCCGAGAATCTGCTGTCTCGTCCTCAGGCAGAGCTCAGCACGCTTGACTATTTCAACTTCTGGCGAAGCCTGGAGAAGGTTGTGGGTGACCCGCTGTTCCCGCTGCGCCTGGCACAGGCCGTCACGCCAGAAGTGTTCTCGCCGCCCATCTTTGCCGCGCTGTGCAGCCCCAATCTGCAGCTCGCGGCGCAACGCCTCTCGCACTACAAACGACTGGTGGCGCCTGTCGCGCTGGACATTGCGATCGACATGCGGGGAGCGTTGACACTCAGCCCACGGTGGCTAGATATCCAAGTTGGACCACCTTTGTCGGTGATTGCGACCGAGCTGGCATTCTTTGTACGCCTGGCTCAGCTGGGCACGCGTGAGATCGTTCATGCGACCCGGGTGATCATGCCGAGCCTTCCAGATCCATTGCCCGCCTATGAGCAGTTCTTCGGCGCGCCAGTGGTGAAGGGAAAATCGCCCAGCATCACGTTCTCTGCTGCCAACGCGGCGCTGCCCTTCCTGACCGCCAACGACTCGATTTGGCATGTATTCGAGCCCGACCTGCGCCGCCGCTTGGCCGAGCTGGA
>JBBQKZ010000149.1:0-9174 GCA_038327405.1 Burkholderiales bacterium
ACTTCAACAGCCACGACGCGCTCGACCAGGACACCGATGTGCAGGAAGAGGTGCGCAACGTGGCGCGGGCCGTGGTGGCGGGGGTCGGCCAATTGCGTGACGGCACACTGGCCCAACCCGACCGGCAACTCCAGCGGCCACGGCCGAAGTGATGAGCTGAGGCCCCCGGCTTGGGCGTACCGAAGCCACCCCCCGTGGGGGTTTTCAGGCCGCCGCCACCACCCGCGCCGGCAGCGGTGCCTCGCGGATCGGCAGGTGCACCAGCGCGGCGGCCACGGCCAGCGCGATGTCGATGAACCAGATGATGTTGTAGCTGCCGGTGGCCTCGAACACCTTGCCGCCCAGCCACACGCCCAGGAAGCCGCCCACCTGGTGGGTGAGCATCACCACGCCGAACAGCGTGGCCATGTGGCTGAGGCCGAAGAACTTGGCCACCAGCCCGGCGGTGGGCGGCACGGTGGACAAAAACGTCAGCCCCATGAAGGCGGCGAATACCAGCACCACCGGCCCGGTCTTGGGCGCCAGCACGAATAGCAGCACCGCCACCGCCCGCGACGCGTACACCAGCGACAGCAGTGACTTCATCCGCCAGCGGCCCATCGCCCAGCCCATGGCCAGGCTGCCGATGATGTTGAACAGGCCGATGATGCCCAGTGCCCAGGCGCCCACCGGCGCAGGCAGGCCGCACGCGGCCACCACACCCGGCAGGTGCGTGGCGAGAAAGGCCACATGGAAACCGCAGACGAAAAAGCCCGCTGACAGCAGCAGGTAGCTCGGGTTGGCCAGCGCCTGGCGGATCGCCTGGCCCGCCGGCAGCGACACCGGCGCGGGCGCAGCGCCTGCCGCAGCCGCCGGGCCCGGCCCGCGCAGCACCCAGGCCGCCGGCAGCGCCAGCAACACGATCAGCGCCAAAGCCTGCATGGCACCGGCCCAGCCCAGACCCAACGTGAGCGCGGCGGCCAGCGGCGCCATCACAAACTGGCCGAACGAGCCCCCCGCGTTCACGATGCCGGTGGCCATGCCGCGCCGCTCGGCCGGCATGAGGCGCGTGGTCGCGGCCATCAGCACCGACGGCCCGGCCATGCCGGCGCCACCGGCCGAGAGCACACCGATGGCCAGGATCAGGCCCCAGGTGCTCGTCATGAGCGGCGTGATGTACGTACCCAGCGCCACCAACAACACACCGGCGAGCAGCACGCGCCCGGCGCCGATGCGGTCGGCCACGGCGCCGGCGAACGGCTGCGTGAGACCCCACCAGAGCTGACCAAAGGCAAACGCCAGGCTGATGCTCCCCACACCCAGACCGGTGGCGGTGTTGAGCGGCGAGAGGAAAAAGCCCATGGTCTGGCGCGTGCCCATGGTCAGCGCAAAGGTGCCGGCAGCGGCCAGCAGCACCAGCCACCAGACGGCGTGTTTTTGAACATCAGTTTTCATGGTCGTCTTCCAAGTGAAACGCGGCCAACCCCTGATCGAGCAACCCGTGCAACGCTGCCACAGTGGCTGCGCCGAGCTTGTCGTTGAGTGCGAGTTGCGCGGCCTTCCAGCGGCGCTGGGCCTGTCGGCGCATCTCGCGCCCGGCCTCGGTGATGTGCACCAGGCGGCCGCGCGCGTCGGCGCCCTCACCCAACTCAAGCCAGCCAGCGGCCACCAGCGGTTGCAGGTTGCGCGTGAGGGTGGAGGCGCCCATGTCCATGCGCCGCGCCAGTTCACCAGGCGCCACGGGGCCGAGCTTGTCCACGTGCGCGAGCAGTGAGTACTGGGTGATCTTCAGACCCGAGCCCGCCAGGTGCTGGTCGTAATGCTGGGTCACCCGGCGGGTGAGCTGGCGGAGCTTGAAGTTGGTGCAGCCCACTGGCGCGGAGACCAGAGGGGATGGTGACGCATGGGTGTCAGTGCTCATGGTCTGATTGTATCTACAATCATTGCATATGCAATTGAAAGGAAACCCACATGTCTGCTGAAGCGATCCAGACCGACTGGACCCGCCACTTCGAAGAAACCCGCGCGCGGCTGGGCAGCGGTGCCGGCGCCGGCCTGGCCGATGCGGCACAACTCGCCGGTATGAACGGGCTGCAACAGATGCAGGCCATGCTCGAAGGCCTCCTGCCCTACCCCCACATCGCCGACACCATGGACTTCGCGCTGGTCGAGGTGGGCGAAGGCCGCGCGGTGTTCCAGGGCCGGCCCCAGCTCAAACACTACAACCCGCTGGGCAGCGTGCACGGCGGCTGGTACGCCACATTGCTGGACTCGGCGCTGGGCTGCGCGGTGCACACCACGCTGCCGGTGGGCCGCGGCTACACCACGGCCGAACTGGGGGTGAACATCGTGCGCGCCGCGTCCCACAAGAGCGGGCCGCTGCGCGCCATCGGCACCGTGCTGCACGTCGGGCGCCAGCTCGCCACGGCCGAGGCCCGCATCGTGGGCGCCGACGGCAAGCTCTACGCCCACGCCACCACCACCTGCCTGGTGTTCGAAGCGCCGGCGCGCTGAATCCAGGCGCAAAAAGCCCGGCGGACCGGGCTTCTTGTTGGGGTGATGGGCAGGCTCAGCCGGCGATCATCACTTCCACTCGACGGGCTTCGGCATCATTGCCGGTGCCGGTGGTCTGCTCAGGCTTCTTGAGCTCCATGCTGCTCTCGGCCACGCCGGCACCCACCAGCGCGTCGCGCACAGCCAGCGCGCGCTGTTTGGCGAGTTCGGCGTTGAAGGCCGGGTCGCCGGTGGCATCGTGGAAGCCTGACAGCACCAGTTGTTTGCCGGCCTTGGCTGCAGCGATCGCGTCACCCAGAGCGACCAGCGCTCCAGAGGCCAGATCGGCCTTGCCGGAAGCAAAGTAAAACTTCACCACGCCGTTTTCCACCACCACGCTGGCGTCGTCGCTGTTCGCTGCGGCCATGGCTGGCGCAGCCGCAGGCGCTGCCATCTGGGCCAAGGGTGCACCCCCACGGGATTTGTGGATGCCAAGACCCACGGCAAAGCCGGTCACCAGCACAATCACCGCCACCAGAACCACCGCGACCACGCGGTACTCAACTTCGTTATCTTGGGAAGACATGGGAAACACTCCGTGAAAATGGTTGTCAGTTCGTCGACCTCCCGGGCGCAGTGCGCCAACCTCTCACACCGGCGCAGCCCTTCGGGCGCTGCGGGATTGTAAATGGCCCCCTCCTCCTCTCCACCCCCTGCCCCACCCCGCACCGTGCGCCCCACCACCTGGGACCCGGCCCAACGCAACGGCGCAAAGATGATGGCCGACACGATGGCGCAGTGGCGCTCGCAAGGCCCGCGCCCCGACCTCTGGGTATTTGCCTACGCCTCGCTGGTCTGGCGCCCCGAGTTCACCGCCGCCGAGCAGCGCCTGGCGCGCGTGCACGGCCACCACCGCTGCCTGGAAATGTGGAGCCGCATCAACCGAGGCACCTACGAGTGCCCCGGCCTTGTGTTTGCACTCATGCCTGGGGGCAGTTGCACCGGGCTGGCGCTGCGCGTGCCGCACGATGCGGTGGAGGCCCTCATGCCGCTGCTGTGGGCACGCGAAATGCCCAACCCGGTCTACGACCCCAAGTGGCTGACGTGCCAGACCGAGCAGGGCCAGGTGCATGCGCTGGCCTTCACCCTCTCGCGCCGCAGCCCCAGCCACACCGGCACGTTGAGCGATGAGCGCTACCGCGACATCTTCAGCCGGTCGTGCGGGCGCTACGGCACCACGCTGGACTACGCGCGCCAGACCTTCCACGGCCTGCTCCACCACGGCATTCACGACCGGGCACTGGGCAAGCTCCTGAAGTTGGCCGAATGATGACCATTGACCTGCCGCAAGCCCGGGCAAGCACCCCACTCCTATACTGAAAATATGAACATCGCCGATCTGCGCAAGAGCTACGAAAAGGCCGAACTCAGCGAGTCCGCCTCCAACGCCGACCCCCTGCTGCAATTCTCCAAGTGGCTGGAAGAAGCCATCAGCAGCGAGGTGCCCGAACCCAACGCCATGACGGTGGCCACGGTCGGCTCCGACCTGCGGCCCAGCACCCGCGTGGTGTTGATCAAGGGCTTCGACGAGCGCGGCATCGTCTGGTACACCAACTACGCCAGCCGCAAGGGCCAGGAACTCGCCGGCAACCCATTCGCCGCACTGCAGTTCCACTGGGTCGAGCTGGAGCGCGTGGTGCGCATTGAAGGCGTGGTGGAAAAAGTGAGCGACGCCGAAAGCGACGCGTACTTTCACAGCCGCCCACTCGACAGCCGCATCGGCGCCTGGGCCAGCCCGCAAAGCCAGGTGATCGAAGGACGCACCGTGCTGGTGACCAACGCCGCCAGGTACGGCGCGCAGTTTCTGCTGCAGCCACCCCGCCCGCCGCACTGGGGCGGCTACCGCCTCAAGCCGGAACGCTGGGAGTTCTGGCAAGGCCGCAAGAGCAGGTTGCACGACCGACTGCGCTATACCGCGCAGGCCGATGGCGGCTGGCTGCGCGAGCGGCTTGCGCCCTAGAAGGCTTCTATGGCCTGATCGGCCACAGCGCTAAGTTGCGAAGTGCTGACCAGCGAGGGCGCGATCTCCGCGAGGGGCACCAACACAAACGCGCGCTCAAACATGCGCGGATGAGGCACGGTCAGGCGCGACGAGTCAATGCTTGCACCACCAAAGAGCAACAGGTCGAGATCCAGCGTGCGCGGTGCGTTGCGGTAGGGCCGCTCGCGGCCGGCTTCTTGTTCAATGGCCTGCAAGGCGTCGAGCAAGGTCGGTGCGGTGAGGGTGGTCGAAACTTCGGCCACCGCGTTGAGGTAGTCGGGGCCGGTGGACTGGATCGGTGCAGTGCGGTACAGGCTGGATGTCCGCACGAGACGAACACCAGGCATGTCACCCAGGGCCTTCAGGGCATCGCGCAAGGCCTGCGCGGCATCGCCAAGGTTGGCACCCAGCGCGACGAAGGCCGTGACGTCAGAACGGTCCACGGCCAAGGTGGTCAGACCGGTCCCGGCTCACCACTGGTGGCGGCTCCACCGGGCTTGCGGCGGCGACGGCGGCGCTTTTTGGCCGGGGCCGAACCGTCGGCGGGTGCGGTGGACTCGGCGCCGTCATCGCCTTCGCCAGCGTCTTCCTCGTCCCGATCTTCGCCACCCTCATCGACCGCGCGAAAACGTGGGTCAGGGGCCAGTGCTTCGGTCGGCGCACCGGCATTGGCCGGGTGGTCGTCGTCGCTGCGCTTCACGCGCCGCGCCTTGCCGGCACCGGGCTTGGCCAGGTTCTCCTTGCGCTGCGCGTCCACCATGTCTTCACGCATGTCGTCACTGGCCATACTGAAGGTTTCCCACCAGTGGGAAAGCTCTTCTTCCACCTCGCCCACCTGCGCGCGCAGGCGCAGGAAATCGAAGCCGGCGCGAAAGCGCGCCTGGTCCACCAGGCTGAAGGGCGAGGTGCCCACGCGCTTGTCGAAGCGGGGCTGCATCATCCAGATCTCGCGCATGTCCGCGCCGAGCTTTCCACGTCCCGACACATCGCCGATGCGGGCGTCAAACGCTTCGTCCACCGCGTCCTGCAGGGCCGCGAACGGCGGCGGCGGGCGCTGGCCCGGGCGGGCGTTCAGGCGCTGGCTCCAGCCCTTGCGCACGTCGGCCCACAGCACGCAGGCCAGCAGGAAGCTCGGCGCCACCGGCTTGCCTTCGCCCACGCGGCGGTCGGTGTCCTGCAAGGCGAGCTTCACAAAATCATCGTCGGCGCGCTGCACCACCACATCAAGCAGCGGGTAAATGCCGGTGTCCAGGCCCACGGCCTTGAGCTGCGCCACGCTGGCCAGCGCGTGGCCGGTCTGCAGCAGCTTGAGCATTTCGTCGAACAGGCGACTTTGCGGCACGTCAAGCAGCAACTTGCGCGAGGACGCCAGTGGCTCCAGCGTCTTGGCGTCGAAGGTGAAACCCAGGCCGCTGAGCTTGGCGGCAAAACGCACGGCGCGGATGATGCGCACCGGGTCTTCACGGTAGCGCGTGGCGGCGTCGCCGATCATGCGCAGCGTCTTCTTTTTCGCGTCACGGATGCCGTGGTGGAAGTCGACCACGGTCTGCGACTCGGGGTCGTAGTACATGGCGTTGATGCTGAAGTCGCGGCGAGCAGCGTCGTGCTCGATCGGGCCCCACACGTTGTCGCGCAGCACGCGCCCGCTGGCGTCCACCGCGTGTTTCATGCCGGCGAGTTCGCCCTTGCTGGTGCGCTCGTTGCCGGCCACCTGCTCGGCATCGGCGCTGTCCAGGTACGCGCGAAAAGTCGAGACTTCGATCATTTCGTGTTCGCGGCCCCGGCCGTAGATCACGTGCACGATGCGAAAGCGCCGGCCAATGATGAAGGCGCGGCGGAACAGGCCCTTGACCTGTTCGGGCGTGGCGCTGGTGGCCACGTCGAAGTCTTTCGGTCGCAGGCCCAGCAGCAGGTCGCGCACCGCGCCGCCCACGATGTAGGCGTCGAACCCGGCCTGCTTGAGGGTGTGCACCACGTCGAGCGCGCGCTGGTCCACCAGCTTGATGTCGATGCCGTGCACCGAGACCGGCACATCTTCGCGTTTGCCGAACGGGCTGGCGCGGCGCGCGGGGGCTGCCGGCGATTTGCCGAGCAGCCTGTCAATGAATTTCTTGATCATTCGAATAGGTTCAATATGCGCCAGCCCCGTTCGAGGGCAATGGCTTGGAGCCGGGCGTCCGGGTTGGTGGCCACGGGCTCGTGCACTTTTTCCAGCAGCGGCATGTCGTTCATGGAGTCGCTGTAGAAGGTGCTGTGCTGCACGCCGGCCCATTCCAGGCCACGCACGGCCAGCCATTGTTCCACACGGGCGACCTTGCCCTCGCGGAACGACGGCGTGCCCCGGATCTCGCCGGTGGGCTCGCCGCGCTCATCGATGGCGAGATCAATGGCAATCAGCTCGTCCACACCGAAGGCCTGCGCGATCGGACGCGTGACGAATTCGTTGGTGGCGGTGACGATCACGACGGTGTCGCCCGCGGCCTGGTGGGCACGCACCAGCGACAGCGCACTGTCCTTGAGTGAGGGCAGCACCACCTCGGCCATGAAGCGCGCGTGGGCCTCGCGCGCGGTTTTCAGGCCGCGCTCGCGCACCGCTTCGATGGCAAAACGAACATACCTGTGGATGTCCAGTGTGCCGGCCTTGTAGTCGGCGTAGAAGCCGTCGTTGGCCTTGGAGAAGCTGTCGCCGTCGCGCCAGCCCAGCTTCACGGTGAATTCGCCCCAGGCGTAGTCGGAATCGAACGGGATCAGGGTGTGATCAAGATCAAAAAGCGCCAGTCTCATTCGTCTTCCAACATGGATTTGATCAGGGGGATGGTGATGGCGCGCTGGGTGCGCAGGGCGTAGGCGTCGAGCTGGTCCAGCAGCAGCATGAGGCTGGAGAGATCGCGCGAGAAGCGCCGCAGCATGAAGTCCATCACCTCGTCGCTCAGGAAGACACCACGGTCGTCGGCCGCGCGGCGCAGCACGCCACGGCGCTCGGTTTCACCCAAGGCATGCAACTGGAACACATGGCCCCAGCCCAGGCGGGTGCGCAGGTCTTCGCGCAGGCGCAGATCGGCCGGCGGGCAGTTGGCCGCGGCCAGCACCCAGCGCGCCGGCCCGTGCGCCGGGTTCTGCGCATTCACAAACCAGTTGAAAGCCGCCGCCTGTTGCACGGCGGTGTAGAGGTGGCAGTCGTCAAGCAGTACCGCGTCCCAGTGCTCGTCGTACTCCGGCGGGTCCAGCGTGTCGACACCGATCCAGCCCACCCGGCTGCCGTGCTCACGCAGGCTCTCGCGCACCGCGCGCAGCAGATGCGTCTTCCCGCTACCGCTCTCGCCCCACACAAACGTGGGCACCGGCGAGCGCATCGGGTTGTGAGCCCAGAGCTTGAGATGTTCCAGCGCGGCTTCGTTGCCGGCGGGCACGAAGTTGGACAAGGTGGGCACGGGCGCCAGGCCAATGTCCAGTGCCATCTGTTTCATGGGATTGGGGCCGGTGCTCATCACTCGATGGTGCCGTTGTTGGCGCGGGACCCATCGCCCAGGTACATCTGGCTGGCCAGATAGCCACGCTTGGCACGCCGGATGGCCACCAGCAACACGGCGCTGGCCGGCAAGGCAATCAGCACGCCCACGAATCCAAACAGGTGACCAAAGGCCAGCAGCGCAAAGATGACCGCAATGGGGTGCAGGCCGATGCGTTCACCGAGCAGGCGCGGCGTGAGGTAAAGACTCTCGATCAGTTGACCCAGCAAGTAAACGCCGCCCACCAAGGCCACGCCGAGCACGGTCTGAAACTGCAGCAGTGCCGCGAACAGCGCCATCACCAGGCCCAGGCCAAAGCCCAGGTACGGCACAAACACCGCGAGGCCGGTGAACACGCCGATGGGCAAGGCCAGATCCAGGCCCACGAGCGCCAGCGCCACGGTGTAGAGCACCGCCAGCACCGCCATCACCAGCAACTGCCCCCGCAAGTACTGGCCCAGCACCTCGTCGGTTTCGTTCAGGAAACTCTGCACGCTCTCGCGCCAGCGCGGTGGAATCAGGTTCTTGGCCCGTGTGATCAGGTTGGCCCAGTCCAGCAGGAGGTAGTAGGCCACGATGGGCATGAGGAACAGGTTGCCGACCACCGCAGCCAGCGCGCTGCCGCCGATGCGCAGCGAGGACAGCAGGCCGTTGATGAGCTCGCTCTCGTTACCGGTGATGAGGGTGCGCAGCCATTCACGCACTTGCGTCACGTCCACCTGCAGGTTGACGCCGAAACGGGTGACCAGCGGCAGCAGCGCGTCGTTCAGGCGAACCAGCAGCAGCGGCACCTGATCGCGCAGCAGCGGCACCTGCTTGGTGATCACCGGCACGATGAGCAGCATGACGGCCAACAGCACCAGCATGAGCAGCGCGATGGCCAGGCCGGCGCCGAGCCAGCGCGGCACACGCCGGGCGTGCAGCCGCTCCACCAGCGGGTGCAACGCGTACGCGAGCACAGCGGCCAGCAGAAAAGGCATGAGCACCGGTGCCAGCAGGGAGAGCAGCAAGGCACTCACCACAGCGATCAGGGCCCAGAGCAAGGCGCGGATCTGGTTGGAGGTCAGTGGCATGGAGCGCGAGGGTCGATGAGGCCGCGAGGGCGACCCCTTAAAATCTGGGGCAAATTCTATCGGGCCACTCTCAGGGTAC
>JBBQKZ010000150.1:0-9114 GCA_038327405.1 Burkholderiales bacterium
AATCAGCCTTGACGCTGTTTATGACGCGGATCGGTGCAAATGACTCGCACAACACCGTGCCGCTTGATGATCTTGCAGTTGCGGCACATTTTTTTGACCGAAGCCGAAACTCTCATAGTCTTCTCCTAGATATTCCAAAAAATATTCAACAACCAACCACTCACTTCGAGCGGAAAACAATCCGCGCCCGGGTGAGGTCGTAGGGCGTGAGCTCTACTTTGACTTTGTCGCCAGGCAGGATCCGGATGTAATGCATCCGCATCTTGCCGCTGATGTGTCCCAGCACGACATGACCGTTTTCGAGCTTGACCCTGAAGGTCGCATTGGGGAGGTTTTCAACCACCTCACCCTGCATCTCGATCACGTCGTCCTTGGACATACAAACCGGTCAACTTCCAGGTGATGTCTTGAAGTTGGCCTTTTTCAGCAGCGAGTCATACTGCTGCGACATCATGTAATTCTGAACCTGTGCCATGAAATCCATGGTCACCACAACAATGATCAACAGTGAAGTGCCACCAAAGTAAAACGGTACGTTGTACTTCAGGATCAGGAATTCAGGCAGCAAACAAACCGCAGTGATGTACACAGCGCCAGCCAGGGTCAGTCGAAGCAAAATCTTGTCGATGTATCGGGCCGTCTGATCACCTGGGCGAATGCCCGGGATGAACGCGCCACTTTTCTTCAGGTTGTCTGCCGTTTCGCGACTGTTGAAGACCAGCGCCGTGTAGAAGAAGCAGAAGAAAATGATGGCAGCTGCATACAAGGCAACATAGATCGGCTGACCAGGGGACAGCGCCGACGCAATGTCGCGCAACCAGCGGGTCGAATCACCGGTGCTCACCCAGCTCACCACCGTGGTCGGCAGCAAGATGATGGACGAAGCAAAGATCGGAGGGATCACCCCGGCCATGTTCAGCTTGAGCGGCAGGTGAGAAGACTGTCCACCGTACACCTTGTTGCCTACCTGGCGGCGTGCGTAGTTCACCAGAATTTTGCGCTGACCGCGTTCGACAAACACCACGAAGTAGGTCACCAGGACCACCAACGCGATGATGAAGATCGCCACCAGAATGTTCATCGCACCGGTGCGAACCAATTCGAGCAAACCACCCACGGCACTCGGAAGACCTGCAGCAATACCGGCAAAAATCAGGATCGAGATGCCATTGCCCAGACCACGCTCCGTGATCTGCTCACCCAACCACATGAGAAACATCGTTCCAGCCACCAGACTCACCACCGCGGTCAGGCGAAAAGCCATGCCTGGATCGATGACCAGCCCTGCCTGACCTTCCAGCGCGAGCGCAATGCCCATCGACTGGAAGATGGCAAGTCCCAGGGTGCCGTAGCGGGTGTACTGCGTGATCTTGCGGCGACCGGCCTCGCCCTCTTTTTTCAACTGCTCGAACGTGGGAACCACGTAGGTCATGAGCTGCATGATGATCGACGCCGAGATGTACGGCATGATCCCCAGCGCAAACACCGCGAACCGCGACAGCGACCCGCCCGAGAACATGTTGAACAGGCTCAGGATACCGCCAGCCTGCCCCTTGAACAGCTGTTCAAGTTGAGCGGGGTCGATACCCGGCACAGGGATGTGCGCACCGATGCGGTACACCACCAAGGCGAGCAGCAGGAAAACCAGCCGGCGACGCAGGTCGCCGAACTTGCCGGTTTTTGCCAGGGACGTGGATCCAGTTGCCACAGGTCGGTTCCGTCAGTTCCGGTCAGGCGACCGAGCCGCCAGCGGCCTCGATCACAGCCTTGGCGCCGGCGGTCACCGAGACGTCTTTGAAGGACACGGCACGCGTGAGCTCGCCTGTCTTGATGACCTTGACGCGCTTGGCCAGGTGCGGCACGAGGCCGGCCTGCTTGAGCACGAGCATGTCCACATCGGCCACGTTGAGCGCACTGATGTCGGTCAAGGTAACTTCGGCGTTGAACTGCAGCTGCGTCGACTTGAAGCCGCGCTTGGGCAAGCGGCGCTGCAAAGGCATTTGACCGCCTTCGAAGCCGACCTTGTGGTATCCGCCCGAACGGGACTTCTGGCCTTTGTGGCCACGACCTGCGGTCTTGCCCAGGCCCGAACCGATACCGCGGCCAACGCGACGCTTGGCGTGCTTGGAACCTTCGGATGGCTTGATGGTGTTGAGTTGCATGTCCGTGACCCCGATCAGAGTACTTTGACCAGATAGCTGATCTTGTTGATCATGCCGCGAACCGCAGGCGTGTCCTGCAGCTCACTGGTGCTGTTGAGTTTGCGCAAGCCCAGGCCACGCACGGTGTCGCGATGAGATTGCTTGGTTCCAATGGGGCTGCGCACCAACTGAACCTTGACGGTATTTTGAGTGGTCATGATCGCTCCAATCAACCCAGGATGTCTTCAACGGACTTGCCACGCTTGGCAGCCACGTCGGACGGGGTGGTTGAATTCTTCAGGGCGTCCAGCGTGGCACGCACCAGGTTGTAGGGATTGCTCGAGCCATGGCTCTTGGCCACGACGTCGGTGATGCCGAGCACTTCGAACACAGCGCGCATTGGGCCGCCGGCGATGATGCCGGTACCTTTGGACGCAGGCAGCATCATGACGTTGGAAGCGCCGTGCTCGCCATGCACGCTGTGGTGCAACGAACCGTTCTTCAGTGACACCTTGATCATGTTGCGACGCGCGGCTTCCATGGCTTTTTGCACGGCCACAGGCACTTCACGCGCCTTGCCCTTGCCCATGCCCACTCGGCCATCGCCGTCGCCGACGACGGTCAGTGCTGCGAATCCGAGAATGCGACCGCCCTTGACCACCTTGGTCACGCGGTTGATCGCGATCATCTTCTCGCGCAAACCGTCTTCGTTCGCTTCGTTCTTGATGTTTGCCGTAAATTTAGCCATTTTGTGGTTTCCGTTTGATCAGAACTGCAGGCCGGCTTCGCGGGCGGCGTCTGCCAGGGCTTTCACCCGACCGTGGTAGGCAAAACCTGAACGGTCAAACGCCACCTTTTCGATGCCGGCGGCCTTGGCCTTCTCGGCGATGCGCTTGCCGATCAAGGCAGCTGCTGTGGTGTTGCCACCTTTGCCAGCGCCACCGATCTGGGCACGCACTTCGGCTTCCGCCGTGGAGGCAGAGGCCAGCACCTTGGCGCCGTCGTCGGAGATGACGCTGGCGTAAATATGCAGGTTGGTGCGGTTCACGGTCAGGCGGACAGCGCCCTGCTGCGCAATGCGGATGCGCGTTTGGCGGGCCCGGCGCAGACGTTGCTCTTTTTTGGTCAACATGATCCTGATCCTTATTTCTTCTTGGTTTCCTTGATCACGACCTTTTCATCCGCGTAGCGGATGCCCTTGCCCTTGTAGGGCTCGGGGGGGCGCACTGCCCGCACTTCGGAAGCGATCTGACCAACACGCTGACGGTCCGAACCCTTGATCAGGATTTCGGTGGGCGTCGGCGTTTCCACTTTGATGCCGGCAGGCATGTCCATCACCACCGGGTGGGAGTAGCCCACCGTGAGGTTCAGCTTGGTACCTTGTGCCTGGGCCTTGTAGCCCACGCCCAGCAGCGTGAGCTTCTTTTCGAAGCCCTTGCTGACGCCGTTGACCATGTTGTTGACCAGCTGACGCATGGTGCCCGACATGGCGTTGGCTTCGCGAGACTCGTTCACTGGAACGAAGGTCAGCGCGCCGTTGTTGCTTTCAACCTTGACCAGCGCGTTTTGCGCCAGCGCCAGCGCACCGAGGGCGCCCTTGACGTTGATCAGGTTGTCTTTGACAGCGATCTCGACCCCGGCAGGGATGGAGACCGGTTGTTTTCCAATACGTGACATTAATTGCTCCTCAATGCCCGCATCAGGCGACGTAACACAGGACTTCACCACCGACACCGGTGGCGCGAGCCTTGCGATCGGTCATCACGCCCTGGGGCGTGGTGACGATAGCCACACCCAGACCGTTCTGGACCTGGGGGATGGCGTTGCGACCGCGGTAAACGCGCAGGCCGGGACGGCTCACACGTTCGATGCGTTCGATCACGGGACGGCCAGCGTAATACTTCAAGGCGATTTCGAGTTCGCTCTTGCCGTCGTTGTTCTTGACCTGGAATCCGTCGATGTAACCTTCGTCCTTCAGGACTTGGGCAATCGCGGCTTTGACCTTGGAGGCCGGCATCGACACGCTGGCTTTTTCCACCATCTGCGCGTTGCGGATGCGGGTCAACATGTCGGCGATAGGATCACTCATGCTCATTTGTGGTTCTCCTAGGGCTTACCAGCTGGCTTTGGTGATGCCGGGAATTTCCCCGGCAAACGCCATTTCACGGACCTTGGCGCGAGCCAGGCCGAAGTGAGCGAAGGTGCCGCGCGGACGACCGGTGATCTCGCAGCGGTTGCGCTGGCGGGTCGGGTTCGAATTGCGGGGCAGCTTTTGCAGACCCAGGCGGGCCGCATCGCGCTCTTCGTCGGTCTTCTTGACGTCGTTGGCGACGGCTTTGAATTCGTTGTATTTCTTGGCGAACTTGGCGGCGAGTTTTTCGCGCTTGAGTTCACGTTGCAGTAGTGCTTGTTTAGCCACGCGCCACCTCAGTTCTTGAACGGGAAACGGAAACCAGCCAGAAGAGCCTTGCACTCTTCATCGTTCTTGGCGGTCGTCGTGATGCTGATGTTGAGGCCGCGCAAGGCATCAACCTTGTCGTACTCGATCTCAGGGAAAATGATCTGCTCCTTGACGCCGACGTTGTAGTTGCCGCGGCCATCAAAGGAACGGCCGGAGATACCGCGGAAGTCGCGCACCCGGGGCAGCGCCACGGTCACGAAGCGGTCCAGGAATTCGTACATCTTGGCGCCACGCAGGGTCACCATGCAGCCGATGGCCTGTTGCTCGCGGATCTTGAAACCGGCGATGGCCTTGCGGGCCTTGGTCACAACAGGACGTTGGCCGGCAATCTTGGTCAGGTCGCCCACGGCGTTGTCCATGACTTTCTTGTCGGCAACGGCCTCACTCACGCCCATGTTCAGCGTGATCTTGGTGATGCGGGGCACCTCCATGATCGACTTGTAGCCGAACTTCTCGACGAGACTTGGCGCGATCTTGTCGCGGAAAATGTCTTGCAAACGTGCCATGGTCATGCCACCTTGATTTCTTCGCCACTGGACTTGAAGACGCGCACTTTTTTGCCGTCAGCCAGGAGCTTGATGCCCACGCGATCTGCCTTGCCCGTGACGCCATTGAAGATGGCGATGTTGGACTGGTGGATGGGCATGGTCTTTTCGATGATGCCGCCGGTCACACCCTTCATGGGGTTGGGCTTGGCATGCTTCTTGACGATATTCACGCCCTCGACGATCAGCTTGCTGTCGTCGGCACGGAGCACAACCTTGCCGCGCTTGCCTTTGTCGCGACCTGCGATCACGATGACTTCGTCACCACTGCGAATCTTGTTCATGATGATTCCTCAGAGAACCTCGGGCGCCAGCGACACGATCTTCATGAACTTTTCGGTGCGCAGCTCGCGCGTCACCGGTCCGAAGATGCGGGTGCCGATGGGCTCCAGCTTGGCGTTGAGCAACACTGCTGCGTTGCCGTCGAATTTGATGAGGGCGCCGTCCTGACGACGGATGCCCTTGGCGGTGCGAACCACCACAGCGTTGTAAACCTCGCCCTTTTTGACGCGGCCACGGGGCGCTGCTTCTTTGATGGTGACCTTGATGACGTCGCCCACGCTGGCATAACGCCGCTTGGAGCCGCCGAGCACCTTGATGCACATCACGGACTTGGCACCCGTGTTGTCGGCAACATCGAGTCGAGATTGCGTTTGGATCATTTGATTTAAGTCCCAACTTGAATCCGTTCCGCCACCGCGGCAGAAAGTGATCAGTCTTGGGCCCGCCGTCCAGTGCCGGATTGGCCTGAGCCAGATCCAGCCCCTTCCGTGTGGGCAGATTGCCTCGCTTTTTTGGAGCGAAGCCGCGCAGTATCACATGCTTTCAGTGGACTGTCAACGCACCCGGCTGCGAAATACCTGAAATCGTGCTGGCCGCCGGCAGATACCTCTCGCACAGGTCCAAAAAAGACCGGAGTGCGGGGTCCGTACCCAGCTCCTGTTGCAGGAGGTCGGCCACGGCGGGCGCCATCCGGGCGGCCTCTGCGGCGTCCAGAAACAGGCTGCGCGAACGCCGCGCGAGGACGTCCTCCACGGTCTGGGCGTGCTCGAACCTGGCGGCATACCGCACCATGGCCTCGGTCAGCCCCGCTCCCAACATGTTCTCGTGTCCGGGACAAGCTTTCACCTGCGCCGCCTGGGAGCCATAAAGGTGCAGCCCGGGCGCCGCGTACAGAGGTATCGCAGGGCTGGCCACCGCCGCGCCCTTCAGCACATGGGATGCGCTCAGCCCTGCCGCTCGGCGGGGCAGCAAGTGGCTGTCGAAGCAGCGCTCCAGCACGTCCTCGGCCATGGCGCGGTAGGTGGTCCATTTGCCCCCGGTCACCGTGACCAGGCCATTGGGGTCAACCACGATGGTGTGCTCGCGGGACAGCACCTTGGTGCCGCCTTCGGCCGCCGCGGGCGCCGCCACCAAGGGCCGCAGGCCCACCCAGAGGCTCCTGATGTCCTCACGGCGCACCGGCCGGCTCAGGGCCTGGCTGGCCTCGCTGAGGATGAATTCAAGCTCTTCGGCAAAGGCATCGGGCTCGCGCGGCAAATCGCGGCGAGGGGTGTCGGTGGTGCCCAGGATCAGTTTGCCCAGCCATGGCACGGCAAAGAGCACCCGTCCGTCGCGCGTCTTGGGCACCAGCAATGCGTGGCCGCCGGGCATGAAGTCGCGGTCAACAACCACGTGCACACCCTGGCTGGGACTCACCATGCGGGAGGGTGTGCCCGGGTTGGCGGGTGGTTGGGTGTGGTCGCGCAGGGCGTCGACCCAGACGCCGGTGGCGTTGACCACACAGCGCGCCTGCAGCTGGAAGGGCGCGTCGCCGAGCCGGTCCGTCACGTCCAGCGACGACCGCGGGGACTCCCCTGCGGCGAGTTGGTGCACGGCGGTCACTTCAGCGTAGTTCAGAACGTGGGCGCCGGCGGCTTCGGCACTGCGGGCGAGCGCCAACGCCAGGCGGGCGTCGTCGAATTGGCCGTCCCAGTACTTGACGCCACCGCGAAGGCCTTCGGGATTCACCCCGGGCAAGGCCTGCAAGGTTTGCGCGCGGCTGAGAAATTCGGTGCGGCCCAGCCCTGCGGAGCCGGCCAGCAGGTCGTAGAGCTTGAGTCCGATGCCGTAGAACGGCGTCTGCCACCATTTGTAGGACGGCATGACGAAAGGCAAAGGCTGCGCCAGATGTGGAGCGATGCGCAGCACCGTGGCGCGTTCGGCCAGCGCCTCGCGCACGAGCGCGAGGTTGCCCTGGGCAAGGTAGCGCACGCCGCCGTGCAGCAGCTTCGTGGAACGTGACGAGGTGCCTCCCGCGAAGTCGTGCGACTCCAGCAGGACGACGGAAAAACCGCGCAGCGCGGCGTCGAGCGCGATCCCGAGCCCGGTGGCACCGCCACCAACGATCGCCAGGTCGTACACACCGTGGCGGGGCAGCAATTCAAGCAGTTCTGCGCGTTTCATGAAATGGGAAGTAGCCCTCTGCACCCGATCGGGGCAGAGGGCGGGTTGCTACAAAAACCGATGCATCACATCAGCGGACCTTGCCATTTTTCCATGCGTTGAGCAGTTGGTCGTAGGCAATGGTCTCTCCCTTGGGCTTCTCGTTGGCCAGCTTCTTTCAGGGTGCTGCTTTGTCGCTCAGGTACTTGGCGGGATCGCCCTTGGGGTTGAGCTTGGGCGCGCAGCGCTCCATGCCGGCGCGCTCCAGGCGACCCATGACCTGGTCCATCTGCTCGGCCAGGTTGTCCATCGCCACCTGCGGCGTTTTCTCGCCGGTCACGGCCTGCGCCACGTTCTGCCACCAGAGCTGGGCCAACTTGGGGTAGTCGGGCACGTTGGTGCCGGTGGGCGTCCAGGCGACACGCGCCGGGCTGCGGTAGAACTCCACCAGACCACCCAGCTTGGGCGCAAGGTCGGTCATGGCCTTGCTCTGGATGTCGCTCTCGCGAATGGGCGTGAGGCCCACGATGGTCTTCTTCAACGAGGTGGTCTTGGCGGTCACGAACTGCGCATAGAGCCAGGCGGCAGCGGTCTTGTTCTCGTCGTGCTTCTCGAAAAAGGTCCACGAACCCACGTCCTGGTAGCCGTTCTGCATGCCCTGCTTCCAGTAGGGGCCGTTCGGGCCGGGGGCCATGCGCCATTTCGGCGTGCCGTCTGCGTTGACCACCGGCAGGCCGGGCTTGGTCATGTCGGCGGTGAAGGCGGTGTACCAGAAGATCTGCTGCGCGATCTGACCCTGAGCCGGCACGGGCCCGGCTTCGCCGAAGGTCATGCCGGTGGCTTCCTTGGGCGCGTACTTCTTCATCCAGTCCACGTACTTCGTGAGCGCGTACACCGCAGCCGGCGAGTTGGTTGCTCCACCGCGCGAGACGCTGGCACCGAGCGGCGTGCAGCCATCGGCCGAGGCACGGATGCCCCACTCGTCCACCGGCTTGCCGTTGGGAATGCCGATGTCGGCGGTGCCGGCCATGCTCAGCCATGCATCGGTGAAGCGCCAGCCCAGCGACGGGTCTTTCTTGCCGTAGTCCATGTGGCCGTAAATCGGCTTGCCGTCGATGGTCTTCACGTCTTCGCTGAAGAAGGCGGCGATGTCCTCATAGGCGCTCCAGTTCAGCGGCACGCCCAGGTCGTAGCCGTACTTGGCCTTGAACTTGTCTTTGAGGTCTTGGCGTGCAAACAGATCTGCGCGGAACCAGTACAGATTGGCGAACTGCTGGTCTGGTAGCTGGTACAGCTTCTTGTCTGGGCCGGTGGTGAAGCTGGTGCCGATGAAGTCCTTGAGGTCCAGGCCGGGGTTCGTCCACTCCTTGCCCTTGCCGGCCATGTAGTCGGTCAGGTTCATGATCTTGCCGTAGCGGTAGTGGGTGCCGATCAGGTCCGAATCCGAGATCCAGCCGTCGTAGATCGACTTGCCCGACTGCATCGAGGTCTGCAGCTTCTCGACCACGTCGCCTTCCTGGATCAGGTCGTGCTTGACCTTGAT
>JBBQKZ010000151.1:0-8894 GCA_038327405.1 Burkholderiales bacterium
AAGAAGACGCTGGCGGTGTAGCGCTTGACCAACTCGCTCATGGGCTCCGAGAATAGGGCGGACCAGGCTTCGGATTTCTTGTCGAATTGGTTGGTGGACATGGTTTTGCTGGCGGCTTGGATGAAAACAGAAGAAGCGGAAGTCCGCAGAACAAGGGGCGACAGCGGGGAGCCGGTGGATCTTTCGATCGAGGCGCCGAGCACTTTCGTGGCGCCGGGCCCGGACCCGCGCACAATCCCACGTCAAACGACCCGAGCATTGACGCACGCCCCATGAAAGACTCCCGAATTTTATCGACCTTCCAGGATCTGCCCAGCACGCTGGGCACACAGTCGCTGGAACAGATGCCCGAGCACATCCGCGCGCGCGACCGCGTGTTCGACACCTGCCAGGTCGGCGTGGTGCTGCGCGCGGTGCTTTTTGTGCAGGCCATCGTGGCGGTAGCGGCCATTTTCGGCGCGTCCACCCCGGTGGGCTGGATCACCCAGATGGCGGTGCTCACCGGTGCGGCCCTGCCCGCCGTGCTGGCCTGGCTGTTGTGCGTGTGCGCCCTCAAGCGCAAGCTCGGGCGCATGGAGGTGCAGGCCCAGTGGGTGTCGGGCGTCGGCCTGGGCGTGCTGGCAGGGCTGTACGGTTGCGGTCTGCTGGTGCTCATGGGGCTGGCCAACCCCGCACCCTGGGTGGCCAGTGGAGCCGCCGGTGCGCTGGTGGCGGCGGTGCTGGTGGGCGCGCTGGTGTGGCGCGCCAAGGCCCGCATGCCGGCAGGCACCACCGCGCGGCTGGCCGAGCTGCAGGCCCGCATCCGGCCACATTTCCTGTTCAACACGCTCAACAGCGCGATTGCGCTGGTGCGCGAAGAGCCCGCCAAGGCCGAGAACCTGCTGGAAGACCTGAGCGAGCTGTTCCGCCATGCCCTGGCCGACGCCCAGGAAGCGGTGCCTCTGTGGCAGGAACTGGAGCTCGCCGAGCACTACCTGGCCATAGAGCAGGTGCGCTTCGGCGACCGGCTCAAGGTGGAGTGGAGCGTCGACGACACGGCCTCCAGGGCCAAGTTGCCTCCGCTGATCCTGCAGCCGCTGGTGGAGAATGCGGTGAAACACGGTGTCGAGCCCAGCCCGTCGGGCGCGGTGGTTCGCATCAGCACCCAACGGCGCGGCAGCCTGGTGGTGATCAAGGTGACAAACACGGTGCCGGCGGGCAGTGGGCGACGTGGCAATGGGCTGGCACTGGACAACGTGCGGCAGCGTCTGGCGCTGCTGCACGACGTGCAGGGGCGGTTCCAGAGCGCATTGGTCAACGGGGTGTTTCAGGTTCGCCTTGAAATACCGGTATAAGCGGGTATTGAACCCGCCTGGCTACGGAGCGTGACATGACACTGAAGGTACTGATCGTCGACGATGAAGCGCTGGCCCGTTCGCGGCTGCGCACCCTGCTGGGCGAATGCAGCGAGCCGCGCGTGGACGTGGTGGGCGAGGCCGGCAACGCGGTGCAGGCGATGGAGCAGATCCAGCGCACCGGTTGTGACCTCGTGCTGCTGGACATCCACATGCCCGGCGTGGACGGCATGACGCTGGCCAGGACCCTGGGCGAATTGGCGTCTCCGCCAGCGGTGGTGTTCATCACCGCCTACGCCGAGCATGCGGTGCAGGCCTTCGAGCTGGAAGCGGTGGACTACCTGACCAAGCCGGTGCGGCGCGAGCGCCTGCAGCAGGCCCTGCAGAAGGTGCAGCGCGTGCGCTCGGAGGCTGCTGTCGACGTGGGGCTGCCCGAGAGCCTGATCATCCAGGAGCGCGGGCGCAGCGAGCGCGTGGCGCTTGCCGACGTGATCTACCTCAAGGCCGAACTGAAATACATCACGGTGCGCACGGCCGACAAGGAGCACATCTTCGATGGTGCGCTGAGCGATCTTGAGCAGCGTTATGCCCACCTGTTCGTGCGCGTGCACCGCAACGCGCTGGTATCGCGCCGCGCGGTGCGGGCGGTCGAAAAACACAACGATCCGGTTGATGGTGAGGGCTGGACGGTTCGGCTGGACGGTGTCGAGGAACGTCTGGCGGTGTCGCGCCGCCAGTTGGCCGCCGTGCGCGAAGCCTTGATGGGCTGAAGCGGGTTGCTTCGCAGTCAGGCCACGCCGTGGCGCTGCAAGACCTCTGACCAAGCCGCGAGCTTGCGCTCGAAACTCCAGCTCGCATTGGCCGGGCTGGTGGACGGCAACTTGGACACAGGCAGGCCGAACGCCTCGGTGTGCTTCGCATGACGAAAGCTTTCGCCCCCGTTGTGGGCGATGGCTTGCAGCTGCGGGCATGCGTGAAACACGCTCGCAAAATCATTGACCTCTGCGTTGCGGATGTTGGCGTCCAGACTGCCTTCGCGCTCACAGGCGCCGTACACGTCCCACACGCCCAGTCCGTGGGTGAGCAAGGCGGCCACACGCTCCGGGTAGGCCATGGCCGGCAGGGGCAGTTGCCACAGCGCGCCGAGGATCTTCCAGAAGTGGTTTTGCGGATGTCCGTAGTACTGCTGCGCGCGCAGCGAGGCCACGCCGGGAAAGCTGCCCAGCACCAGAACGCGGGTGTTGGCGTCCAGCACCGGTGGCAAACCTTGCAAACGGCTCATGAAGCTTGTATCAGTTCGGCCAGTCGGGGCAACGCGGCCAGCGCATTCGCCGTGGTGGCCTTCATCAACGCGTCAACGGGCATGCCGCGCAGCCCGGCCACCACCTCGCCAATGCGCGGCAACTCCGCCGGACTGTTAACGCCCTGCGCCCGCCCGGCGGCGCGCTCGGCCGCTGTGGCGTACAACCAGTGCGGCGGGATGTCGGGCGCGTCGGTTTCCAGCACCAGGGCCGACAGCGGCAAGTCAGCAGCGAGGCGGCGCAGCTGGCGTGCGGGTTCGAACGTGACCGCACCGCCAAATCCGAGCTTGAAGCCCAGACCCAGGAAGGCTTGGGCCTGCTGCTCGCTGCCGTTGAAAGCGTGCGCGATGCCGCCGCCCGTGGGCAGCTCGCGCAGGTGCTTGAGCAACTGGTCGGCGCTGCGCCGCACGTGCACGATCACCGGCAGACCATGCTGGCGCGCCAGCCGAAGCTGCGCGCGGTAGAAGAACGCCTGGCGTTCGCGCATCCCGGGGGTGCACAGGGCGGGCACGAAGAAGTCGAGCCCGATCTCGCCCACGGCCACCAGGCGGGGGTCGTGGCGGTGTTCGGTGAGCGCGGCATCGAGTCCTTCCAGATCGGCGTCTTGCGCCTGCGGCACATACAAGGGGTGGATGCCCAGGGCGTAGGCGTCGCCGGTGCGGTGCGCGAGCTGGCGCACGGTGTCGAAGTTGGCGCGTTCCACCGCCGGGATCACGCACAGGCCCACACCCAGAGCGGCCGCGCGTTCGCGCAGGCTCAGCGCAAGGGAGTGCTCAACGCCGAATTCGGGCGCGTCCAGATGGCAGTGAGAGTCGATCCACATGGCGGTATAACGAGCCATTGTGCCGACAAGCCCGAACGAGGGCCGGCGCCATCACCCAAGGACACACCATGCCCCGCCTTTCCTGGCTCGCCGTACCCCTGTTGTTGTCGCTCACCGCCTGCGCGCTGCCGGGTGCGCCCGGTGCTGCACCGTTGGTGGGCAGCGAGTGGCGCCTCGAAGACCTGGGCGGGCGCGGCGTGCTGGACCGCGTGCAGGCCACACTCGCCTTTCCCGAGGCCGGGCGGGTGGCGGGCAACAGCTCGTGCAACCGGTTCTTTGGCTCCTACACGCTCATGCAGGACCGCATTGCGCTCGGGCAATTGGCTGGCACACGCATGGCGTGTGCACCGGCGGTGGACGAGCAGGAGACGCGTTACCTCGACGCTTTGCAGAATGCAAGGCGGCTGGAGGTGCAGGGCAGGACGATGCTGATGCACGTGCAGGGGCTGGACAAGCCCCTGCGATTTGTCCGAACGAAGCCCTGAGCTCGATCCGGCAGTGGATCGCCTTAAGTCAGCACACCTGTTGTCAACCGCAGCACGCGGTTGCAACGCGCGGCCAGCGTTTCGTCGTGGGTGACGACGATGAAGGCTGTGCCCTGATCCCGGGCCAACTCCAGCATCAGCTGGAACACCCCCTCGGCGGTGTTGCGGTCGAGGTTGCCGGTGGGCTCGTCGGCCAGCACGCAGGCGGGCTGTGTCACCAGCGCACGCGCAATCGCCACGCGCTGGCGCTCCCCGCCCGAGAGCTCCGCCGGCCGGTGACCCAGCCGCTCAGCCAGACCCACGCGCGTGAGGATCTTTCGGGCCTGTTCAGCCGCCTCGGCCCGCTGCATGCGGCGGATCCACAGCGGCATGGCCACGTTGTCGCGCGCGCTGAACTCGGGCAGCAGGTGGTGGAACTGGTAGACGAAACCCAGGTGCTGGTTGCGCAGCACACCCTGCTGCGTGGCGCTCAGACCCGACATGGTTTGTCCCATGAGCTGCACGCTGCCGTTGGTGGGCGCGTCCAGCCCGCCGAGCAGGTGCAGCAAGGTGCTCTTGCCCGAGCCCGAAGCCCCGACGATGGCCACGGTTTCGCCTGCGCGAACCGTGAGGTCCACGCCGGTGAGCACGGTGACGTCGAGCCTGCCTTCGGTGAAGCGTTTGGTGAGGCCCTGGGCCTGAAGAACGATGTCACTCATAGCGGAGGGCTTCGGCAGGGTTGACGCGGCTTGCGCGCCAGCTCGGGTAAATGGTGGCCAGGAAGGAGAGCACCAGCGAGATCACCGCCACCGGCAGGATGTCGGCCTGTTGGGGGTCGCTGGGCATGCGGCTGATGAGGTAGATGTCCTGCGGCAGGAAGCTCGCACCCAGCAGCCGCTCCAGCGCGGGCACCAGGGTGTCGATGTTGAAAGCAACGCCCAGACCGAGCAGCAGCCCCACACCGGTACCAATCACGCCCACCATGGCGCCTTGCACCATGAACACACCCATGATGCTTTGTGGACTCGCGCCCAGCGTGCGCAAGATGGCGATGTCGGCGCGCTTGTCGGTCACCGTCATCACCAGCGTGGACACGAGGTTGAATGCGGCCACCGCCACGATCAGCGTGAGGATGATGAACATCATGCGTTTCTCAAGCTGAACGGCGGCGAACCAGGTGCGGTTCTGGCGCGTCCAGTCGCGCACCAGCAGGCCGGGGTCGAGGTCGGCGGCGATGGACACAGCCACCTCGCGCGCCTGGTGCAGGTCCTTGATCTTCACGCGCACGCCGGTCGGGCCTTCCACGCGGAAGATGCGCGCGGCGTCTTCCTGGTGCAGCAGGGCCAGCGCCGAGTCGTATTCGTAGTGGCCCGAATCAAACGTGCCCACCACCGTCATCTGTCGGATGCGCGGCACCACACCGGCCGGCGTGACTTGCCCGCTGGGTGCGATCAGCGTGACGCTGTCACCCCCGATCACGCCCAGGCTGCGCGCGAGCTCACCCCCCAGGATCACGCCGAACTCACCGGGCACCAGGCGCGGCAGCACGGTGTCGGCCAGCTGGGCTGCGAGGTCGGTCACCTTGGGCTCCAGCGCCGGGTCGATGCCGCGCACCAGCGCACCCTTCATGTCTTCGCCACGGGCGATCAAGGCTTGCGCGCCCACGAAGGGAGCGGCACCCACCACCTCGGGGTGGCGCTCGATCTTCGCCAGCGTGTCGGCCAGGTTGGGAATGGCCTGGCCACCGGGCTCGAACACCTCGATGTGCGACAGCACACCGAGCATGCGGTCGCGCACTTCCTTCTGGAAGCCGTTCATGACCGAGAGCACGATGATCAGCGCAGCCACACCCAGTGCAATGCCCAGCATGGACACGCCCGAGATGAAGGAGATGAAGCCGTTGCGCCGGGTTGCGCGGCCGGCGCGTGTGTAGCGCCAGCCGAGAATGAGTTCGTAGGGAGTTTGCATGTGAGGTCCAGCGGGCATTGTGGCATCCCCGACAATCGCGTCATGCCCGCTCCCCACATGGCCTCTGAGCCTGCCACGCACCTGCTGGTTCCCTTTGCCAGCGCCAGCGACCCCGCCTGCCGGGCGCTCCTGCCGGGCATGTCACTGCCCCACCTCACCGCCTTGCTGGCCGAGCTGCAGCCGTTGCACACCGACAGCGGCACCGACCACAGCCTGAGCGCGCCGCACGAACGTGCATGGGCACACGCCATCGGCCTGGTGCGCGCCGATGGCTCGGCCTACCCCGACGGCTTGTTGCCGTGGGCGGCTGCGCAGAGCGACACACCCGAGCTGCCGCAGGCCTGGTTCACACCCTGCCACTTTCAGGTGGGCATGGAGCAGGTGACCTTGCTGCCCGGTGACCAGCTCGGCCTCACCGACGAACACGCGCGACCGCTGTTCGATGCGCTCGCACCCTACTGCGCGGAAGATGGCATCACGCTGCTTTACGAATCCGCCACGCGCTGGTACGCCAGCGGTGAGGTGTTGCGCGGCATCGCCTGCGCCAGCCTGGACCGCGTGGGTGGTCGTTCGGTGGAGGCCTGGATGACCGACAGCTCGGCCAACCCCGCCGGCGGACAGCTGCTCAAGCGCCTGCAGAGCGAAGCGCAGATGTTGTTCTACTCACACCCTGCGTTTGATGCGCGCGAGGCGCTGCGCCTGCACCCGGTCAACGGCTTCTGGCTCAGCGGCGCGGGTGCCATCGACCACCCGACAACGCTGCGAGCCGCACCGCTCATGCCCGATGCCTTGCGCAGCGCGGCGCTGCAGGCCGACTGGGCACGCTGGAAAGACGCCTGGGCCACGCTGGACAACCACGACATCAAAAAACTGCTGGAGCGCGTGCACCGTGGCGAGCCGGTCACACTCACCCTGTGTGGCGAGCGCGCGGCGCAGCGCTTCACCAACGCTCCGCGCGGCGCCGTGGCGCGCGCCGGCCGCCTTATCAAGCACTGGCTGGGCAAAGCCCCGGCCTGGAAGACCCTGGAAACCTTATGAAGATCATCACCCGCGACGTGCCCCCCCGCGCCGCCTGGGCGCTGGAGCAAGGCGGCCTGCACCCGCTGCTGGCGCGCCTGTTTGCCGCACGCGGCATCACCAGCACTGACGAGCTCGACGACGCACTGGCCCGTCTGATTCCGCCTTCTCAAATGCTGGGCGCGCAAGACGCTGCGCGCGCCCTGGCCGACGCGATGGCGGCGAACAAGTCGATCTGCATCGTGGCCGACTACGACTGCGACGGCGCCACCGCCTGTGCGGTCGGCCTGCGTGGCCTGCGTCTGCTGGGCGCACCCATGGGGTTTGACCGCGTGAACTACCTCGTTCCCGACCGCGTGACCGATGGCTACGGCCTCACGCCTTCCATCTCGAAGCGTGTGAAGGCGCAGGGCGCCAACGTGCTGGTGACGGTGGACAACGGCATTGCCAGCGTGGACGGCGTGCGCGCTGCGCGCGAGCTGGGCCTGCAGGTCATCGTGACCGACCACCACCTGCCGGCGATCCAGAACGGCGAGGTGGTGTTGCCGCAGGACTGCATCATCGTGAACCCCAACCAGCCGGGCTGCAGCTTCGAGAGCAAGTCGATCGCCGGTGTGGGCGTGATGTTTTATGTGTTGCTTGCCTTGCGCGCGGAGCTCCGTGAACGAGGTGTGTTCACCGCCCAGACCCAACCCAAGATCGATGCCCTGCTGCCGTTGGTGGCGCTCGGCACCGTGGCCGACGTGGTCAAGCTCGACGCCAACAATCGCCGCCTGGTGGCCCAGGGTTTGAAGCGTGTGCGCGCCGGCGCCATGCCGCCGGGCATGACGGCCTTGTTCAACGTGGCCGCGCGCAAGCCCGATGCGGCCACGGGTTTTGATTTCGGCTTCGCGCTCGGCCCACGCCTGAACGCGGCGGGCCGCCTGGCCGACATGACGCTGGGCATCGAATGCCTCACCACCGACGACGCCTTGCGCGCCGACGAACTCGCGCGCACGCTGGACGGCATCAACCGCGAGCGCAAGGCGATCGAGGGCGACATGCGCGAGCAGGCCTTGCAGATGGCCGAGGAAATGTTCGACGAATCGGAAGAGCCGCCGCCCGCGCTCATCGTGTTCGATCCGGACTTTCACGAAGGCGTGGTCGGCATCGTGGCCTCGCGCCTCAAGGACAAGCTGCACCGCCCCACCTTCGTGTTTGCCACCAGCGGCGCCGAGGGCAAGGAGAACGAACTCAAGGGTTCGGGCCGTTCGATCGCGGGCTTTCATCTGCGCGATGCGCTGGACCTGGTGGCCAAGCGGCACCCGGGTGTGTTGCTGCGCTTCGGTGGCCACGCCATGGCAGCGGGTTGCACCATCGACGAGGAGCATCTGGAGACGTTTGAAGCGGCGCTGCAGCAGGTGGCCCACGAGTGGCTGGATGCGGCAACGCTGCAGCGGCGCATCGAGGCCGACGGCGCGCTGGACACGAAGTACCGCCGCGCTGACCTGGTGGACACGTTGCACAAGGAGGTGTGGGGTCAGGGGTTTGCGCCACCGGTGTTTTGCGAAGAGGTGCAGGTGGTGTCGCAGCGCCTGGTGGGCGAGAAGCACCTGGCGCTGAAGCTCAAGCACCAGGGTGAGCCGGTGGACGGCATCTGGTTTGGCCACACCGAGCCTTTGCCGGCGCGTGTGAAGATTGCGTTTCGTCTGGATGCGGATGAGTGGCAGGGGCAGCGGCGGGTCCGGTTTTTGGTGGAGGCGGCTGAGGTTTGATGTGTTCTCGTGCATTTCACTCAACCACCTTTGCAGGCTCGTCGCGGTGCGGCGCTCTGCTCCGCGAAGGTCCCCCGGGGCCTGCGGCCCCTCCTCCTTTATTTCGCTGCGCAGAACGCCGCATCGCGACGAGCCAAACGATGAACCGGCGCGCCAACGTTTCGAACACCAATCCTGTTGCGTGAACGGGGTGGCCGACGCAGCGAAATAAAGGAGGAGGGGCCAAAGGCCCC
>JBBQKZ010000152.1:0-8850 GCA_038327405.1 Burkholderiales bacterium
CCGCCCCAAGGCGGATCAGCCCCCTCGGGGGGCAGCGACCCGCGCAGCGGCGGAGCGTGGGGGCAAAGTGCACGACGCCGGGCCGCCCCAAGGCGGATCAGCCCCCTCGGGGGGCAGCGACCCGCGCAACGGCGGTGCGTGGGGCTCTTGCCCTAAGCGGTCAGACCTTTGTAGAGCATGTATGTCGCGAGCATGTAGAGCAGGCCGGCGAACACACGCTTGAGCGACGTCACTGGCAATGCGTGCGCGGCCTTCACGCCCAGCGGTGCCATCAGCACGCTGACCGAGGCGATCACGACCAGCGCGGGCAGGTAGATGTAGCCCACCGATCCGGCCGGGAGGTCCTGCACGTTCTGGCCGGCCACGATGTAACCCAGGGCATTGGCCAGCGCAATCGGGAAGCCGAGCGCGGCGCTGGTGGCCACGGCACTGTGGATGGCGACGTTGCACCAGGTCATGAACGGCACGCTCACAAAGCCGCCACCTGCACCCACCAGGCCAGAGAGGAAGCCGATGACGCCACCCGCACCCAGCAAACCCGGCGTGCCAGGGATGGTACGTGCGGGCTTGGGCTTCTTGTCCATCAGCATCTGGGTGGCCGAGAAGCTCACGAAGCCGGCGAAGAAGAAGGCTAACCAACTCCCTTTGAGCAGCGCAAAAACACCCAGGCTGGCAATCATCGAACCCAGCACGATGCCGGGCGCCAGACCCTTGACGATGTCCCAGCGCACGGCTCCGCGCTTGTGGTGAGCGCGAACGCTGGAGATGGAGGTGAAGATGATGGTGGCCATCGAAGTGGCGATGGCCATTTTGACGGCGAGGTCGGCCTCCACACCCTGCGCCGAGAGGATGAAGGTGATGAAGGGCACCATGAGCATGCCTCCACCGATTCCCAACAAGCCGGCGAGGAAGCCGGTACCGAGGCCGAGCACGGCCAACTCAAAAACCAACAGGGGAGTAAAAGGCATGAAAGGTGTCTGCAAGTGCAGCCGGACCGGCATCCTGAACCTGGGTTCAGGTGGGCAAGGGCAGCGAGGCTTCGGGATCGTCTGACGCGAGACGCTCACGCCAGCCAGGCAATGTACCAAGCCCGGGCTCTAAGAGCATTGGATCAAGGAAATATAAAGCCCGACACGCACTGCAGACAGGCAAATTGTAGGTGCTGCGTGAGGCCTGCGCGACCGCAGGGAAAAGAAAAGAAGCTGCAGTGACGGACGGTGACAAAGCGCGCGAAGAAGGTCAGAGCAGGCGACCGTCTTTGTCGAGTGTCTGATCGAGTCGGCGCATGAGTTCGTCCACGCGTGCTTGCGTGTGCGGATCCAGCGGGTCGTGATCAAACGCACCACCGGCCTCGGCAAACGCACTGTTGTCGGGCTGGCCAAACGACGAGGCCTGGAAGCTCTCGGCCTCGAGGCGCTCAGCTTCTTTCTGCGAGAGCTCGAAAGCGAGATTGAGGGAGGCCAGCACGGCGATGCGGTCTCGCGCTTTCACCTTGCCTGCATCGCGGATGCGGCACATCGCTGTGTCCACGCGTTCCACCGCGTCGAGCAACGACGACTCTCCTCCGGGTGGGCAAGAGAGCAGGTAGCTCTGGCCCATGATCTGGACTTCGATCTGCTTGCTGCCGGGTTTGCTCATGGGAAGTCCTCCGTGCTTCGCACTGTGGTGCGGGCTGTGCTGGGTCGGCCCGACGCGGCGCTCATGCCCGGTCCTTGTGGCTGTCGGAAGGTGAAGGTTCGGAATCCATCGGCCTCGGGGCCAGGCGTTCGAGCAGCGCATCGATGCGCGCGCGCGCCGCCATCAGCCGGGATTTGAGCGAGTCGCGTTCGGCCTGCAGGGTATGCACCTGCTCGACCAGCAAGGCGTTGGTGCGCTGCAGTTCCTCGTGCCGCAACAGCAGGCGTTCGACACGCTCGGTGATCTGGTCCAGGTGCTTGTTGTCGGCCATGGTGAAGACTCGAAGTTTTCACATTGTAGGGTTGGCCCGGTGGGCTGCGGCTTAGAATGCCCGCTGTTGGTGCTCGTGGTGTGGTTCACATGCCGCAGTTCAACGGGAAGCAGGAGGGCTAGTCCACAAGGACGAACCTAACCTGCGCTGCCCCCGCAACGGTAAGCAGACGAGAGACCCGACGCAGATCGGGCCACTCCGCTTTCATCAAGCAGCCACTGGACGACACATGTTGTTGTCTGGGAAGGCGATGAAGGTTGTTCTGTCAGCCCGGATACCGGCCAACAAGGTGGTGGTGCGTCTGACTCAGGCGGGCTGCCGTGACGCTCAGGCACCGTCGGGGAAGGCGGTGAGAGCTTTGTCTCTTGTTCCTTCATCATGAAAAATCGCATCTTGCGCGCGCCTTTGGCCGCGTTGCCGCTGGCCGTTCTGGCCACGTTCTCTTCCCACGCCCAAACCTCCGGTCAGAGTTATCTGCCCGAGACCATCGTCACGGCCACGCGTTTCAATGAAACGCTGAGTTCGCTGCCGATGGGGGTGAGCGTGATCACTGCCGACCAGATCCGGGCCACGGGGGCCTCCACGGTCAATGAGGCGGTGATGAAACTGCTGGGCGTGCCGGGCCGCCAGGACTCGTATGGCGGCGGTGACTATGCGCTGGACCTTCGCGGCTTTGGCACCACGTCCGACAGCAACCAGGTGGTGGTGCTCGACGGCGTTCGACTCAACGAAGCCGATCTCGGCGGTACGCGGCTGGCGGGTATTCCGATCGATTCCGTTGAACGTATCGAGGTCCTGCGTGGCAGCGGATCGGTGTTGTACGGCGAGGGTGCCACCGGTGGCGTGATCGTCATCACCACCAAGGCGGGCAACGGTTCGGCGCGCCGCAACAGCGCCACGCTGTACGGCGCTGTGGGCAGCAACGCGTTGCACGAAATGCGCGCCAACGCCACCGTGGCCAGCGGTGGCTTCTCGCTGGACTTGCACGGTCAGCGCCGCGAGACCGACAACCACCGCGACAACTTCCGTTCGGAAACCGATGGCGCTGGTTTTTCGGCCCAGTGGTCCAACGACACCTTGCGCCTGGGTTTGCGCCATGACCGCGATGCTCTGGACGCCGGGCTGCCTGGTTCGCTGACCGCAGCGCAGTACGCAGCAAACCCGCGCCAGACAGATTCTTCCAAGTTGAACGACCGCGCCAGCATTCGCAACGAGCGCAGCGGGGTGTTTGGCGAGGCCATGCTGGGCAACTGGCAGCTCGGCCTGGACGCCGGCTGGCGCCAGAAGTCGCTCGACACCGTGCAGCCCACGTACGTGTACGGTTATGACGTCGAGGCACGGCAGCTGTCGCTCAAGGCGAGGCATGTGAGTCGTTGGGGCAACCTGAACAACAGCTTTGTTGTGGGGCATGACCGAAGTACCTGGGACCGAGACGTGGGGGGCACCTTCGGCTCTTCTGTGGCTGATCAGACTTCGCGCGGCTGGTATCTCAAGGACGACCTCACCCTGGCGGGCGGCACCCGCCTGTCCGCAGGTGTTCGTACGGAAAAGCTCAACAAGAACGTTGACGACGGCTTTGCTCCGGTCCAACTTTCCGAGCGCGAAACCGCCTGGGAGCTGGGTGTGAGCCAGCCGCTGAGCACCGCCACGACGGTGTGGGGCCGTTTGGGCAACAGCTTTCGACTGGCCAATGTGGACGAGTTCAGCTTCACCAATCCGGCGGTGGTGATCCGTCCGCAGAACTCTCGCGACCTGGAGGCCGGGTTGCGCTGGGGCGAGGGAGCCTACAAGCTGGAAGCGCGCCTGTACCGCAGCAACCTCACCGACGAGATCGGCTACGACCGCAATGCGCCCGGGCCGTTCGGCATGGGCGCCAACATCAACTTCGACCCGACCCGCCGTCAGGGACTGGAGATCGATGGCGACTGGAAGCTGGGATCCTCGTTGTCGCTGGGTGCGCGCGTCGCTTTGCGGCGCTCGACCTTCCGCGATGGCCCCTACAGCGGCAAGGATGTGCCGCTGGCGCCGCGCCGTACGCTGGCCCTGCGCGCGGACTGGGCGCCACTGGTCGGTCATCGTCTCAGTGGCGGGGTCAACTTCGTCGGCTCGCAGCACCCGGATTTCGCCAACGTCTGCCGCATGCCCGCCTACACCACGGCCGATGCTCGCTACGCCGTGCAGGTGAAGAACATGGAGCTTTCGTTCGGTGTGAACAACCTGTTCGATCGCGACTTCTACACCCAGGCCTTCGGCTGCGCAGGTGGGCAGACCACGTCGATCTACCCCGAAGCCGGCCGCACCTTCACCGCCGCCTTGCGCGTGTCGTTCTGAGACTGCCATGACCCAACCGCTCGGCCCGCAGCGCATCGTCTGCCTCACCGAAGAAACCACCGAGTGGCTTTACCTGCTGGGGCAGGAGAGCCGCATCGTCGGCATCTCGGGGTACACGGTGCGTCCGCGCCGGGCGCGCGAAGAGAAGCCCAAGGTGAGTGCTTTCCTGACCGCCAAGATCGACAAGATCCTGGCGCTGGAGCCGGACTGCGTGTTCGGATTTTCTGATCTGCAGGCCGACATCGCGGCGTTGCTGATCCGTGCCGGTGTGCAGGTCACGGTATTCAACCAGCGCAGCGTTGAGGAAATTCATTCCATGCTGTTCCAGGTGGCGGCCATGGTGGGCTGTGCCGACGCTGGCCTGGCCTGGATCGACGCCAACCGCGTGCAGCTCGATGGCATTCGAGAAGCGTTGAAGACGCTTCAGGCACAGGGCAAACGCCGACCGCGCGTGTTTTTTGAAGAATGGGACGAGCCGCACATCAGCGGCATTCGCTGGGTGTCGGAGCTGCTGGGTATCGCTGGCGGTGACGATGTGTTTCCCGAGCTGGCCACACAGTCCCTGGGCAAGAACCGCATCATCGCTGACGGCGCCGAGATCGTGCGCCGCAACCCCGACATCATCATCGGCTCCTGGTGCGGCAAGAAGTTCCGGCCCGAAAAGGTGGCTGCGCGTGCTGGCTGGCAGGACGTGGCCGCCGTGAAGACCGGGCAGCTGTTCGAGATCAAGTCGGCCGACATCCTGCAGCCTGGCCCGGCTGCACTCACCGATGGGGTGACGCAGATGCACCGCATCGTCACCACCTGGATGCAGGCCCATGGTTGACATTGCCCGCAGTGAGCTCATCCTGGGCGGGCAGAAGAGCGGCAAGTCCCGCCGCGCCGAGATGCTGGCGCAGCACTGGCTGGACGCGAGCATGGCGCACCGTGCGGTGTTGATCGCCACCGGGCAGGCCTGGGACGACGAGATGCGCGATCGCATCGCGCGCCACCAGCGCGATCGTGTGGTGCGCGTGCCCGGCATGGTCACCGTCGAAGAACCGCTGGCGCTGGCGGAAGTGCTTCAGAAGCACAGCTCGTTGCACACCTTGGTGGTGGTGGACTGCCTCACGCTGTGGCTGACGAATCTGCTCATGCCGGCGCAAGGCGCGGCGCTGGACGCAGAAGGGCCAACCAGAGAGCTGTGCCGCGCGATCGAACAGGCCAAGGGCCCGGTGGTGCTCGTGGGCAACGAGATCGGCCTGGGCGTGATTCCGCTGGGGCGCGAGGTGCGCGCTTTTGTGGACGCGTTGGGCGGCTTGAATCAATCGGTGGCCAGGGTCTGTTCCCGCGTCACGCTCATGGCCGCTGGCCTGCCCCTGACCCTGAAGGCATCGGTATGAACAACATGGCTTTGATGCGCTGCTTGAGCGCTGCAGCATGGCTGTTCTGGGCCGGCGCGTTGCACGCGGGCGGCATCCAGGTGATGGACGATCGCGGCGTGACGGTGACGCTGGCGCAGTCGCCGCAGCGCATCGTCTCGCTGCTGCCATCGCTCACCGAGACCGTGTGCGAGCTCGGCCAGTGCCACCGGCTGGTGGGCGTGGACCGCTACTCCAACCACCCGGCCTCGGTGCGCGCCTTGCCCAAGGTCGGTGGCGGCATCGACCCCAACATCGAAGCCATCGTGGCGCTCAAGCCCGAGTTGGTGCTGATGGCCACCTCGTCGCGCGGCGTGCAGCGGCTCGAATCGCTGGGCCTGAAGGTGCTGGCCCTGGAGCCCAAGAGCTCGGCCGATGCGCAGCGCGTCATGGGCAAGCTGGGGCAATTGCTCGAGGTGCCCGATGCCGATCGCATCTGGCGCGCCATTGACGCCGGTGTGTCGGCTGCGGCGCAGTCGCTGCCGCCCAGCGCCCGCTCGCTGCGGGTGTACTACGAGGTGAGCGCCGGTGGATACGCCGCTGGTACGCAGTCGTTCATTGGCGAAATGATGTGGCGCCTGGGCGTGCAGAACATCCTCACCCCCGACCTTGGGCCGTTCCCGCGCATCAACCCCGAGTACGTGGTGCGCGCCAACCCCGACCTGATCATGATCGGTGTGCGCAACGTGCAGGGCATGGCGCAGCGCCCCGGCTGGAGCGGCATGCGTGCATTGCGTGAGCAGCGGGTGTGTGTCTTCACGGAAGATGAGTCCGACGTGCTGGTGCGCCCGGGTCCGCGCATGGCCGAGGCCGCGCGTGTGATGGCGCGCTGTATCGCCGGAAAGGGAATCCGGTGAGCGGTGCGCGCCACAGCCTCTGGCTCGCCAGCGCCTTGCTGCTGGCGGCGGCGGCCGTGCTGCTGCTGGGTGCAGGCGTGGGCAGCACAGGTTTCGACAGCGTGCTGAACGCACACACCGACCCGGTGGCCTGGCAGATCCTGTGGGACATCCGCCTGCCGCGCACGCTGGGCGCCTGGGTCGCCGGTGGTCTGCTCGGGCTGGCCGGTGCGGTGGCACAGGGCCTGTTTCGCAATCCGCTGGCCGACCCCTATTTGCTGGGCAGCGCTTCGGGTGCTGCGCTGGGTGTGGCGCTGGCCCTGGCCTTGTTCGGCGCATCTCCGTTCGCCACGCAGTGGCTGGTGCGTCTGGGGTTGACAGGCGCAGCCTTCGCGGGCGCTGTGCTCGGAGTGGTGCTCACGCTCACGCTGGCCAAGGGCGTTCAGCACACGCTGCGCCTGCTGCTGGCCGGTGTGATCGTGGGTGTGGTGCTGGGCGCCGGGCGCGATCTGGTGACCATCGCTTCGCCCGACACCTTGCAGGCGATGCAGGGCTTCATGCTGGGGAGCACCGGTTTTGTAGGTTGGGCTGCGTGTGGCGTGATGGCCGGCATGTTGCTGGTGGCCGCGCTGGTGGCCGCATCGTTGGGCCGTGTGCTCGACGGTCTCGCGCTGGGCGAGGCCACGGCGCTGAGCTTGGGTCTTCCGCTGGGTGCCGTGCGCGGTGTGCTGGTGGCGGTGCTGGCGCTGGCCACCGGCGCGGCCGTGGCGCAAACCGGTTTGATCGCTTTCGTGGGCCTGGCCTCACCACACCTGGTGCGCTCCATTGTGAAGACCACACACGCCCGGCTGCTGGTGTTGAGTGCCTTGATGGGCGGCCTGTTGCTGATGGCCGCCGATGTGCTTGCGCGCTGGATCATCGCACCGCAAGAGTTGCCTGTGGGCGTGCTCACTGCCGTGCTGGGCGGCAGCTACTTGTTGTGGCTGATGCACCGGCGCCGCCGGCCGGGAGGCTTCCTGTGACAAGCGCCTTGCGTGCTGTCGCGATCGGCGTGTCGCTGGGCGGAACGCCCGTGCTGCACGGTATCGACGTGGCCTTGCCCGCCGCACGCTGGACCAGCATCGTCGGCCCCAACGGCGCGGGCAAGTCGACCCTGCTCAAGACGCTCGCCGGCCTGCTGCCTCACAGCGGCCAGGTGCAACTGATGGACCGTCCGCTGGCGCAATGGCGGGGCCGCGAACGCGCACGCTGCCTGGCCTGGCTGGGACAGGGCGAACAGGGAGCCGACGACCTCAGCGTGTGGGACGTGGCCATGCTCGGACGCCTGCCGCACCAGCCCTGGCTGGCCCCGCCTTCCGGCGCCGACCGTGTGGCCGTGGAGCAGGCGCTGCGCGCCACCCAGGCCTGGGACTGGCGCGAACGGGCACTGGGTGCGCTCTCGGGCGGCGAACGCCAGCGCGTGTTGCTCGCGCGCCTGCTGGCGGTGGACGCCGAGGTCTTGCTGATGGACGAGCCCCTGGCCAACCTGGACCCACCCCACCAGGCCGACTGGCTGCTGCTGGTGCGAGCACTGGTCGCGCAAGGCAAGACGGTCGTGAGCGTGCTGCACGAGATCGGCATGGCGCTGCACGCCGACCAGATGGTGGTGATGGCGCAAGGCCAGGTGGTGCATCAGGGTGCGTGCGACGACCCGGCCACCCACCTGGCGATCGAGGAGGTCTTTGACCACCGTGTCGCGGTCCATCCCCTGGGTGACCAATGGGTCGCGCTGCCCCGTTGAACTGTTTTTGATTGGAGATTTCTCTTGCAAATCGAAGCCCTACCCATCGACAAGCAGCATGAAAAACCCGAGGGCGAGCGCCGTGGCTTGGTCATCGTGCACACCTCTGACGGAAAGGGCAAAAGCACGGCATCTTGAGCTGGAAGAGCCAGGACCTGGAGCACTCAGCGCAGTTGGCCCGCGACGGATGGCTGAAGGCGCGCGCGGCCTCCAGGGTGGTGAATACTTCATGGTCACGCTCGACGAGTTGACCTATCCGCTGATTTAGGGTTGGTTGCCACTCGAAGACGTGTTGCAGACACTGCGCGAGCGCCCGCGCCATGTTTACGTTGTCATCACCGGGCGGCGCTGCCCGCCCGAGATCATCGAGCTGGCCGACACCGTGACCGAAATGACTTTGGTGAAGCACGCGTTCAAGGCGGGAATCCCTGCCCAGCGCGGTATTGAAGATTGACTCCGTTTCTGAAGGAAGAACATGAGCACGACAACCCTGAACGAACAACCAGTGCGCCTCGTGCCACGCCCCACGCCCGCCGCCACCACCGAACGCTGGTC
>JBBQKZ010000153.1:0-8743 GCA_038327405.1 Burkholderiales bacterium
CATGGGACGAATCATCGGCATTGACCTGGGCACCACCAACTCGTGCGTGTCCATCATGGAAGGCAACACCACCAAGGTGATCGAGAACTCGGAAGGTGCGCGCACCACGCCGTCGATCGTGGCCTACCAGGAAGACGGCGAAGTGCTGGTGGGCGCCTCGGCCAAGCGCCAGGCCGTGACCAACCCGCGCAACACGCTGTACGCGATCAAGCGCCTGATCGGCCGCAAGTTCACCGAGAAGGAAGTGCAGAAAGACATCAACCTGATGCCCTACTCCATCGTGGCCGCCGACAACGGTGACGCCTGGGTGGAAGTGCGCGGCAAACAGATTTCGGCCCAGCAGGTCAGCGCCGACATCCTGCGCAAGATGAAGAAGACCGCCGAGGACTACCTGGGCGAGCCGGTGACCGAGGCAGTGATCACGGTGCCCGCGTATTTCAACGACGCACAGCGCCAGGCCACCAAAGATGCCGGCCGCATCGCCGGCCTTGACGTCAAACGCATCATCAACGAGCCCACCGCCGCTGCCCTGGCCTTCGGCCTGGACAAGCAGGAAAAGGGCGATCGCAAGATCGCTGTGTATGACCTGGGTGGCGGCACGTTCGACGTGTCCATCATCGAGATCGCCGATGTCGATGGCGAGAAGCAGTTTGAAGTGCTCTCCACCAACGGCGACACCTTCCTGGGCGGCGAAGATTTCGACCAGCGCATCATCGACTACATCATTGGCGAGTTCAAAAAGGAACAAGGCGTTGACCTGTCGAAAGACGTGCTCGCGCTGCAGCGCCTGAAGGAAGCCGCCGAGAAGGCCAAGATCGAACTCTCCAGCTCGGCCGCGACCGACCTGAACCTGCCCTACATCACGGCCGATGCGTCGGGTCCCAAGCACCTGAACATCAAGCTCACGCGCGCCAAGCTCGAAGCGCTGGTGGAAGAGCTGATCGAACGCACGATCGCGCCTTGCCGCATGGCCATCAAGGACGCCGGCATCAGCGCGTCCGACATCCACGACGTGATCCTGGTCGGTGGCATGACCCGCATGCCCAAGGTGCAGGAGAAGGTCAAGGAGTTTTTCGGCAAGGAGCCACGCAAGGACGTGAACCCCGACGAAGCCGTGGCCGTGGGTGCCGCCATCCAGGGCCAGGTGCTCTCGGGTGACCGCAAGGACGTGCTGCTGCTCGATGTGACCCCGCTGAGCCTGGGTATCGAGACCATGGGTGGCGTCATGACCAAGATGATCCAGAAGAACACCACGATCCCGACCAAGTTCGCGCAGACCTTCTCGACCGCCGAGGACAACCAGCCAGCCGTGACCATCAAGGTGTTCCAGGGCGAGCGTGAGATTGCATCCGGCAACAAGCTGCTGGGCGAGTTCAACCTCGAGGGCATCCCTTCGTCGCCGCGCGGCATGCCGCAGATCGAGGTGTCGTTCGACATCGACGCCAACGGCATCCTGCACGTGGGCGCCAAGGACAAGGGCACCGGCAAGGAAAACAAGATCACCATCAAGGCGAATTCGGGTCTGAGCGAAGCCGAGATCCAGCAGATGGTGAAAGACGCCGAGCTCAACGCCGCCGACGACAAGAAGAAGGTCGAACTCGTGCAGGCGCGCAACCAGGCCGAGGCCATGGTGCACAGCGTGAAGAAGAGCCTGAGCGAACACGGTGACAAGCTCGAAGCTGCCGAAAAGGAAGCCATTGAAGCAGCCTTGAAGGACGCGGAAGAAGCGGCCAAGGGCGAAGACAAGGAAGCCATCGAAGCAAAAACCGAAGCGCTGATGTCGGCCAGCCAGAAACTCGGCGAGAAGGTGTACGCCGCTTCGCAAGCCGAACAGGCAGCAGCGGCCGGCGGCGCCGAGAGCGCGCAACAAGGCGGCAGCAAGGCGAACGACGACGATGTCGTCGACGCCGAAGTCAAGGAAGTGAAGAAGTCCTGATCGGCTGAGCCCTTTCGATCATCCGCCGCGTCAGGGCAACCTGTCGCGGCGTTTGTGTTCCAACCGAACCGCAACACACCATGGCCAAACGCGACTTTTACGAAGTGCTCGGCGTCCCCAAGAACGCCGGCGACGAAGAAATCAAGAAGGCGTATCGCAAGCTCGCGATGAAGCATCACCCCGACCGCAACCAGGGCGATGCGGCCAAGGCGGCGGAAGAGCGCTTCAAGGAGGCCAAAGAGGCCTACGAGATGCTGTCCGATCCGCAGAAGAAGGCGGCATACGACCAGTACGGTCATGCCGGCGTGGACCCGAACCTGCGCGGTGGCGCGGCCGGCGCCGAAGGCTTCGGCGGCTTCTCAGAGTCGTTCGGCGACATCTTTGGCGACATCTTCGGCGGCGCACGCGGTCAACGCAGCGGCCGCCAGGTCTACCGTGGCGCCGACCTGTCATACGCCATGGAAATCTCGCTCGAAGAAGCGGCCGGCGGCAAGGACACGCAGATCCGCATCCCGAGCTGGGACGACTGCGAAACCTGCAGCGGCACCGGCGCCAAGCCCGGCACCAGCGTCAAGACCTGCAGCACCTGCCACGGCCAGGGCTCGGTGCAGATGCGCCAGGGATTCTTCAGCGTGCAGCAGACCTGCCCGCAGTGCAGCGGCACCGGCAAGATCATTCCCGAACCTTGCCCCACCTGCCACGGCCAGGGCAAGATCAAGAAGCAGAAGACGCTTGAGATCAAGATCCCCGCCGGCATCGACGACGGCCAGCGCATCCGCAGCACCGGCAATGGCGAGCCCGGCCAGAACGGAGGCCCTTCGGGCGACCTCTACATTGAGGTGCGGCTGCGCAAGCACGACATCTTCGAGCGCGATGGCGACGACCTGCATTGCACCGTGCCTGTGCCCATGACCACCGCCGCCCTCGGCGGCGAGATCGACGTGCCCACACTCCAAGGCAAGGCCACCATCGACCTGCCCGAAGGCACCCAGAGCGGCAAGACCTTCCGCCTGCGCGGCAAGGGCGTCAAAGGCGTGCGCAGCAGCTACCCGGGCGACCTCTACTGCCACGTGGCGGTGGAAACACCCATCAAGCTCACCGAGCACCAGCGCAAGCTGCTCAAAGAACTGGACGAGTCGTTCAAGAAGGGCGGCCACAAGCACAGCCCGAACGACAAGGGCTGGTTCGAGAAGGCGAAGTCGTTTTTCAGCTGAGCCTGGTGTCTCGACTCTCAAAAGGGCGCCGGGCAACCGGCGCTTTTTTTTCGTCCTGCGGGCCTATCCCCTTCATTGCCAACATCGATTGGTCAGACTCGATAGTTTTTGTCAAACTGGCGTCTTCTGACACCCCCGCAAGAAGCCATGACCGCCCTCATCCGACAAGTCCGCCCCGTCTGGGCCCAGTTGCAAGAGTTCGACCTGCAGGTGCCCGCGCACGCACTGCGCAACGCCCTCCTCGCGCTCGGCGCGGGCCTGCTGGTGATGGCAGGCCTGGCCGCACTGAGCACCTTCTGGGCGCCCACCCGCGCCTGGTGGACCGCCGCCGAGAACGGCAGCGCCATGGCCGCCGGTGTGCAGGCTTCGCTGCTGGCGGCGGTGGCCACGGCTGTGGGCGCCCTGCCTGTGTT
The DNA here is from genome assembly GCA_038327405.1 of Burkholderiales bacterium. GTDB lineage: Bacteria > Pseudomonadota > Gammaproteobacteria > Burkholderiales > Burkholderiaceae_C > Hydrogenophaga. Next base: position 3,564 of record JBBQKZ010000153.1, read on the forward strand.
TCTGGTGCAGCGGGTGAGCAAGCTGCAAGAGGCAGCGTTGATGTCGTTCTCGGCCGGCATCATGCTGGCCGCGGCCATTTTTGCGCTCTTGCTGCCGTCGCTCGACGCGGGACAGGCGCTGTTCGATGGGCGCGTCAGCGCCGCCGCCCTCAGCGGCGTGGGGCTGGTCCTGGGCATGGGCCTGATGCTGGCCATCGACCGCTTCACGCCGCACGAACACGCGGTGCTGCCGCCGGCGGCCCTCGGCCACACCGGCGCCTGGGGCGCACAGGCCGACAGCGCCGCGGTGCAGCGCGCCAAGCTCATGGTGCTGGCCATCCTGATCCACAACGTGCCCGAAGGTCTGGCGGTGGGCGCGGCCTACGCCGGGGTGGGCAACGCGGGCGGCGCGCAGGCAGGTGCCTCGGTGGCCCTGGCCATCGGCCTGCAGAACATGCCCGAGGGCCTGATCGTGGCCATGGCGCTGCGCACGTTGGGCCGCAGTGCGGCGCAGGCGTGGGGCGTGGCAGCGCTCACGGGCCTGGCCGAACCTCTGGGGGCGATCCTCGGGCTGTGGTTGCTCGGCAGCGTGCCGGTGTTCTATCCGCTGGGTCTCGCGCTCGCGGCGGGCGCGATGCTGTTCGTGGTGAGCCACGAGATCATTCCCGAAACGCACCGCAACGGCTTCGAGACCATGGCCACGGCGACGCTGCTGGCAGGGTTCATCTTCATGCTGATGCTGGACGCAGCGCTGGGTTGACCCCCACGCTCCGCCGCTGCGCGGGTCGCTGCCCCCCGAGGGGGCGCGGCCTTGCTTGGGAGCGGCCCGGCGCGGCGGCCATGAAGAGTTGACCCCCACGCTCCGCCGCTGCGCGGGTCGCTGCCCCCCCGAGGGGGCGCGGCCTTGCTTGGGAGCGGCCCGGCGCGGCGGCCCTCTGAAGCCGAGAGGCGGGGCGTAAGATGCCTCGCATGAGCGTACACATCCGATTTCTTGGCGGTGCCGGCACCGTCACCGGCTCCAAGTACCTGGTCGAGCATGACGGTCAGAGCCTGCTGGTCGACTGCGGTCTGTTCCAAGGCTACAAGCAGCTGCGCTTGCGCAACCGCGACCCGTTGCCAGTGTTGCCCAACCACATCGGCGCCGTGCTGCTGACCCACGCGCACCTCGACCACAGCGGCTACTTGCCACTGCTTGCCAAAGAGGGATTTCACGGCAAGGTGTGGGCCACGCCGGCCACGCGAGACCTGGCGCAGATCCTGCTGCCCGACAGCGGGCACATCCAGGAGGAAGACGCGGCCTTTGCGAACCGCAAGGGTTTCTCCAAACACTCGCCCGCGCTGCCGCTCTACACCGAGAGCGACGCGATTCAAAGCCTCAAGCTGTTCCGCACCGTGCCCATGCACCAGGCCTTTGAACCGCTCAAGGGCTGGACCGCGCAGTTCTCGGGCGCAGGCCACATCCTCGGGGCAGCGAGCTTGCTGCTGGAGGTGGGTGGACGGCGCATCCTGTTCTCGGGCGACCTCGGCCGCCCCGACGACGCGCTGATGCTTGCCCCCGACGCACCCCCTGCGGCCGACGTGGTGGTGTGTGAATCCACCTACGGCGACCGCGACCACCCGGACGAAGACGTGCTGGCCGAACTCGGCCCGGCCCTGAAGCGCGTGGCTGCGCGCGGTGGCTCGGCCGTGGTACCGGTGTTTGCGGTGGGTCGGGCGCAGGCCTTGCTGCACGCCATTGCCGAGCTCAAGGCTTCGGGCCAGCTGCCTCACAGCCTGCCGGTGTACCTCGACAGCCCCATGGCCATCCACAGCACCGAGCTGTTTGCGCGCCACCTGGGCGAGCATCGGTTGAACGCAGCGCAGTGCCACGCCATGGCGCAGGTGGCGACGATGACGCGCACGGCCGATGAGTCCAAGGCCATTGCGCGTCAGCACGGTCCCAAGGTGATCCTGGCCGCCAGCGGCATGGCCACCGGCGGGCGCGTGTTGCACCACCTGGTGCAGTACCTCGGTGACCACCGCAACATGGTGCTGCTCACCGGGTACCAGGCCCCCGGCACGCGCGGCGCCACGCTGGCCAACGGCGGCACGCAGCTGCGCATCCACGGGCAGGACCTGCCGGTGCGCGCCGAGGTCGTGCAACTGACATCTGCATCGGCGCACGCCGATGCCGGGCAGCTCATGGCCTGGCTGCGTGCCCTGCCCCGCCCACCGCGCCGCGTGTTCGTCACGCACGGCGACATGGAAGCCTCCGACCGGCTGCGCCACCGAGTCGAATCCGAACTGCGCTGGCAGGCCTTGGTGCCAGAACACGGCAGCACCTGGGCGGTTTGAAACAACCGCGCCAACAGATACTCACAAGGCCGATGGAACGCGGCCGTTCTTCAGCACTCTCACCCCGATGAATTTTCAACCTTCCCTGCTCCTGGGCGCCGCCCTGCTGTCCTCCGCGGCCTGGGCCCAGTCCCCCGCTGCGACCCCGAACCCCGAATTCGACAACTGCCTGAACACGCTGCGCGCTCCCGCACGCGCCGCCGGCGTGCGCGACGAAACTTTTGCCCTGCACACGCAAAACCTTGCGCCCGACATGAGCGTGATCGACAAGCTCAACTTCCAGCCCGAATTCCGCACCGCCATTTGGGACTACCTGGCTGGCCTGGTGGACGAAGAGCGTGTGGCCGAAGGCCGCGCCCTGCTCACCCGCCACGCCGACACACTGGCAAGGGTCCAGGAAAAATACAGCGTGGACCCGGCCACGGTGGTGGCGGTCTGGGGCGTGGAGAGCAACTTCGGCCAGACCTTCGGCAAGTCGCCGCTGGTGCAGTCGCTGGGCACACTCTCCTGCTTTGGCCGGCGGCAAGCCTATTTCCGCACCGAGTTCTACGCCACGCTGCGCATCCTGCAGGCCGGGCACATTGCACCCGATCGTCTCGTGGGTTCGTGGGCGGGCGCCTTCGGCCACACGCAGTTCATGCCCAGCACCTTCGAGCGCCTGGCGGTGGACTTCGACGGCGATGGCAAGGCCGACCTGATGGACAGCACGGCGGACGCGCTCGCGTCCACCGCCAACTTCCTGTCCAAGGCCGGCTGGCAAAGCGGTCAGCCCTGGGGATTCGAGGTGAGGCTGCCGGAGGGTTTCAGCACCACTGGTGAAGGCCGCCGTACCAAACGCGGCATGGGTGAATGGGCGTCGCGCGGTCTCAAACGGGCGGACGGCACCGCACTGCCCGCCACCGGCAGCGCCGGCCTCATGACACCCGCCGGCCCGCAAGGCCCGGCCTTCCTGGTGCTGCGCAACTTCGACGCGATCTACAGCTACAACGCGGCCGAGAGCTACGGCCTGGCCATCGCGCATCTGGCCGACCGGCTGCGCGGCGGCGGCCCCTTCACCACGCCCTGGCCCACCGACGACCCGGGCATTTCACGCGCCGAGCGGCGCGAAGTGCAGACGCTGTTGATCGCGCGCGGTCACGACATCGGCGCGGTGGACGGCATGCTGGGCGACAAGAGCCGCGCCGCGATCCGCGTGGAGCAGGCGCGTCTGGGACAGGAGGCGAGTGGGCGTGCGGGGCAGAAGCTGCTGAAGGCCTTGCGCGGCGGCTGACACGCCGGTTGATCTGCTGGCGGGGCATTCACCCCATCTTCACCGCGGTGCCACTCACCGCGACCATCATCATCCCGTTGGTCTCACCCAGCACCTCGTAGTCGAAGTCGATGCCGATCACGGCGTTGGCGCCCATCTCGCGCGCGGCTTCGATGAGGTCTTCAACGGCCGCGTCGCGCGCGCCCGAGAGCGCCCGTTCGTAGCCGCCGGCGCGCCCGCCCACCACGTCGCGCACCGACGAGAACATGTCGCGGAAGATGTTGGCGCCGATGATGGCTTCGCCGTTGACCACGCCCAGGTACTGCGAGCGGTCGATGCCCTCGGGCGTCGTGGTGCTGAGAAAGAAACCGTCCTTCGCCTTGGAAAACCATCCCATGTGAAATCTCCTGTTGTGCACCGTGTGGCACGGCGTACGGACATTGTGCAGTGCACGTGCTACGGTCGGACACAGCCACTTCGGGAACATCCCATGCCCGGCTACCAGGTCAAGACCGAGACCATTGCCCTCGGCGGCACCGATTGGCACATCCGCTGCCTGATCGACGACCAGCAATACAACGACACCCACCACTCTGCGGCCGACATCGGCCTGCCTTCAGCGGGCTGGTCGCATTTCGGCCAGGTGTGGCCGTCGTCGCGCGTGCTCGCGCTGGCCATGCTCACGCACCCGCTGGCGGGGCTGCGCGTGCTGGAGATCGGTGCGGGCCTGGCGCTGGCCAGCCTGGTGATGCACCGGCGCGGTGCTGATGTGACGGTGAGCGACTGGCACCCGCTGACGGAAGAATTCCTGCGCCACAACCTGGTCCTGAACGACCTGGGATCGCTGCCCTACCAGGCCGGCAACTGGGAGAGCGTGGCCGCCACCGACAACCCGGCGCTGGGCCGCTTTGACCTGATCGTGGGCAGTGACCTGCTCTACGAACGCCAGCAACCGGCGCAACTCGCTGCCTTCATCCACCGCCACGCGGCGGTGGGCGCGCAGATCGTGATCGTCGACCCGGACCGCGGCAACCGCGCCGCCTTTGGCCGCGACATGGGCATGCTGGGTTTTGTGCTCACGATGCGGGCAGCCGAGCGCCAGCTGGAAGACGGCACGGCCTACAAAGGGCGTTTTCTGAGCTTCACTCGTTGAAATGCAAACAGCCCACTCAAGCGGGCTGTTTGCATTTCAACAAGGCCGGCCACCAGGGCCGAACCGGTCAGCCGCCCTTCTTGGAGCGCTTGCCGGGATTCTTCTTGCTGCGGGTGGCCACGCCACGCTCCAGACTCACGCGCTGACCACGGCCAGGGGAGGTCAGGGACACGCCAGCGACGGGCGTTGGGCGGGGGGTGGCTTTGCGGTCGGCTTCGGAGACGATTTTGTTGCCCATGACTGGATCCTGAGAAAGTTGCGAAAGTGACGGAACCCGCTATTAGGCCACAAGGCCCTGCGCGGGTCAGGTGGCGTTGCCGCCGTTCCAGATCAACGACGCATCGGTGGACAGCGCCTCGGGTCGGCGCACCGGCATCAGCCAGCCGTGGGCGGGGTTGGTCTGCGCGGAGATGTCGATGCGCGGCGCCTGGGCCGACACGGGGCCGAAGATGGTGGCGAACGACG
>JBBQKZ010000154.1:0-8698 GCA_038327405.1 Burkholderiales bacterium
CGGCAGGTGCGTTGGCCAGGATGTGGACCACAGCGAAGGCATCCGAGTCGTAGAGCATGTTCATGACTGAAATTCCTTGTGTTGGGAAAACCGGCTTCCGGTATCTCTTATATCGGCAAATCTTCGCGGTCTTGAAGTTCCGAGTGCTCTTTACATGGCAACGTTCCCGGGCATTTCAAGATGCGTGTGTTTTTCGGCACAAACCGGGCGCACGGGCCTACGGCATCTGGCGCAGCTGCTGGTCGGCCACATCGCCATTGGCCTGCGTCACCCGCAGGCGCACCGGCAGGTGCTGCAGCCCCGGCGCCAGCCAGATCTCCACCGTGCTGTCGAACTCCTTGCGCGGCAGCCGCTTGACCAACCGTGCACGCACCTCGCCTGCGGGCAGTGACAGCGTCACCTCGTCCCCGACTTCGAAGCGCCAGATGTCCGCGTCGCCCGTGCCGGCCACCTGCATCTCGATGGTCTGCCCGCTCGCGTAGGCCTGAGGCCGAGCCTGCAGCAGACCGGCGATTTGCAGGAACAGGCTCAGGCGGTCTTGCGCGCCAGGCTGCAGCACCGCATCGGGCGCGTTGTTGCTGAAGCGGATGCGGTTCTGTTCTGCGTCGAAATGGGCCGCCTTTTCGCTGCGACTGCGGTCTGCGAAGCGCTCGGGGCTCAGACCGGCGGGGCCCACCCGGCCAGTGCTGGTCTGCACCCGGCTGCCCAGCAGGAACACCTTCATCTCCATGCGGGCGCTGTAGCGGCCATCGCCCAGTGTCCAGTCGAGCCGGCCCTCGGCGTTGTAGGCGATGCCTTTGATGCGGCCGGTCACGGCGTAGTCGAGACGGGTGCTGGCGGGTGGCTGCGCAGGGGGCAGGGGCCGGGCCGCGCTGGCGGCTGGAGCACGCTTCTTCTCAGTTGCGGCGGCCAGCAACTCGTCGTCGGGTGCCAGAGCGGGCTCGTTGATCGAAGCCTCTTCAGGTCCTGGCGCAGGTTCGTGCGCGGTGGACACCGCCACTGTCACGACGTCCGTGGGCACAGGGGCGGCGTCGCCCAGCGCTTCGTCATCAATGGCGGTGGCGGGTTCGTTGGATGGCACTTCCACGGCAGGTGCTGGCGGTGGTGGGGTCGGGGCCTGTTGCTTCGGGGCCGGTGCACGCGCCAGGCTCGTCGCGCGAGGAATGGGGGCCGGCACGCGGGCCTCGGCGGATTCGGTGGGCGCCGGCACGATCCAGCGCACGGTGCTCACTTGGGCCAGGGCCGGATTCGACTGCGCAGGCATTGGGGTCGGCGCATCGCTGGGCACGGTCGCCCGGGAAGCCGCTGCGGACGCCGTGGGGGTCGACGCGTCAGCTCCGGGCATGCCGGTCACCGGGCCCAGCAGAAGCGCCAGGTGCACGACCGAGACCACGGTGATCAGCGCCAGCAGGACCGGCCATCGAGGTGACGAGGCAGGTGGGCTCGTTTGTGTCACGGGTTGAGGGCGCTCGGTCGGTGGCCAAGGTCGGCGCTGAGTTGACGGGCGCTGGCGAGCACAGCCTGTGCAGGAGCGCCCGACCACTCGGTGTCGAGCGTGGCCACCGAGCCCAGCACCACCAGACCGAGTGCCAGGTGACCTTGCGCGTCGAACACTGGCGCACAGAAGCCGCCCACGCCGGGCAGCAGGCTGTGCACCACGCGCGCCAGGCCGCGTTGGCGGGTTTCGTCCAGCAGGGTGTGCACCTCCTGCAGGTTGTGGGGTACGTCCACCAGCGGCAGGCCGCTGCGCGGCAGCTTCTTCAGCCGGGCCAGTTCGTCGCGCACCATGGGGGCTATGCGCCGGGCGTCGCGCCCCTCGCTGCCCATGAAGGCGGCAAAACAGCGACCGGTGGCCGAGGTGAGCAGCGGCATCACGTCGCCCAGGCGCAGTGTCACCGGCACGGTTTGTGGCGCTTCGATCCAGTGCACCATGGTCGGGCCCTGGTTGCCCCACACCGCAATGGCCAAGGTGTGGCCGGTTTCGTTGATCAGCGTGGCCACGCGCTCGCGCGCCAGCTTCACTGCGTCGATGCGCGACAGGCTGGCCAGTCCCAGACGCAGCGCGGCCGGGCCGAGGTCGTAGCGGGTGCTCATCGGGTCTTGCACCACCAGGCCCATGCGCTGGAAGCTCACCAGGTAACGGTGTGCCTTGGCCGCACTCATGCCGGCGGCGGCGGCCAGGTCGCGCAGCATCAGCGCGCCCGGCGCTTCCGACAAGGCATTGAGCAGTTCGAAGCCCACTTCCACCGACTGGATGCCGGCGCGCTGCGGTTCGTCCTCGTCAACTGTCGTGACGACTGCGGGCGTGGGGGCGTTGCGTTGGACGGTGGACATGGGTGGCGTTGAACAGGTGGGACGGACGGCGGACAGACAGGTTCAATGCGATGTGTGTCTGAAGGCAACCCTGCACCCGCGTTCCCGGGTCATCGCCTAGAATCCCATCTTTACGAATAGGTTAATCGATTTCACTAAACGTAACCATCAGCGCAACCAGCAGGAGACCCTCATGAAACTCGCCACCTACAAGGACGGCTCGCGCGACGGACAGCTCGTCGTGGTCTCGCGCGATCTGGGCACGGCGCATTATGCGACCGGCATCGCGCACACATTGCAGCAGGCCCTGGACGACTGGAACTTCATCAGTCCCCAGCTGCACGACCTTTACGTGACCCTCAACCAGGGCAAGGCGCGCCACGCATTTCCGTTCGATCCGGCGATGTGCATGGCACCTCTCCCCAGGGCTTACCAATGGGCCGACGGCTCGGCCTACATCAACCACGTGGAGCTGGTGCGCGCGGCGCGCAGCAGCGAGGTGCCCCAGTCCTTCTACACCGACCCGCTGATGTACCAGGGTGGCAGCGACGACTTCATCGGGCCGCGCGACGACGTGGTGGTGGCCAGCGAAGACTTCGGCATCGACTTCGAGGCCGAAATCGCGGTGGTGACCGGCGACGTGCCCATGAGCGCCACGCCCGAGCAGGCGCTGGACGGCATCCGCCTGCTGATGCTGGCCAACGATGTGTCGCTGCGCAACCTGATCCCGGCCGAGCTGGCCAAGGGCTTTGGCTTCTTCCAGAGCAAGCCGGCCACCGCGTTCAGCCCGGTGGCGATCACGCCCGACGAGCTGGGCGACACCTGGCAGGGTGGGCGTGTGCACCTCACGCTGCAAAGCACCTGGAACGGCCGCAAGGTCGGCATGTGCGAAGCCGGGCCCGAGATGACGTTTCACTTCGGCCAGTTGATCGCCCACATCTGCAAGACACGCAACGTGCGCGCCGGCTCCATCGTGGGCAGCGGCACGGTGAGCAACAAGGCGGTGGAGGAGGATGGCCGCAAGGAGTGGCCCAAGGGCTACAGCTGCATCGCCGAGAAGCGGGCCATTGAAACCATCCTCGACGGTCAGCCCTCCACCGCCTTCATGAAGTTCGGCGACACCATCCGCATCGAGATGAAGGGCAAGGATGGTCAGTCGATCTTCGGCGCCATCGACCAGAAAATTGCTCCCCTGGCCTGAGCGTGGACTGACTCAGCGCCGGGCGGCGGCGGCGGCGGCCTGGTCTGGCTTCGAGAGATCGCTGCGCGCATTGACGCGCTGCGCTTCTACCTGCTCGCGATCGAACTCCAGCACGTGTGCGTCCGGGTGGTCGATCCAGACGAAGGCGTGAAAGGGGCCCATGCGGGTTTCTCAGGGAGGGATGCTTCAGGGGATTACAGACGCTCGCTCTCGGCTTTTTCCAGCGTCGTCTGGCAGTCGATGCAGCGCATGGCCGTGGGGTTGGCGTGCAGCCGGGCGGCCGGAATCGACACGCCACAGTCGACACACAGGCCGAAGCTGCCGTCGGCGATGCGCTTGAGCGCTGCATCGATCTCGATCAACTCGGCCGACTCGCGCTCTTCCAGGGCAAAGGACAATTCGCGCTCGGTGTTGGCCTGGGCCTGGTCGTCGCTGGCGTTGCCCAGCGCCTCGGCGGCCGATTCGGCCCGGCTCATGGCGCCGCCACTCTGGGCACGGATCTGCGCCATCACATCGGTGCGCATCTCCTGAAGTTGGGCGGCATACGTGTCGGAAATGGGGGTGGTCATTCGGTTCTCCTCAGAACAATGCGGGCCGTGCAGCGGCCCTTTGCATCAGTCCATGGTGCGCCTTTGGGCGCCGGGCCGCGTTGATGCATGTCAATCACAATCAACCCACCGCCAGGGTGCTCGACGCGGCCCTGATTCATAACCTGATTTCCCGAGGAGACCCTGATGACCACCGTGGATTACAGCCGCTACCAGACCCTGGACATCACCCGCCGAGGACCCGCCGTGGGTAACGTGCCTTCGGTGCTTGACATCCGCATGCGCGCCGACGGCCCCGGTGGCAACGGCAAACTGCCCACCGCCGGCCACGAAGGCCACTGGGAACTGAGCGAGATCTGGCGCGACGTTGGGCGCGATGACAGCGTGCGCTGCGCCGTGCTGCGTGGCAGCGGCCTGGGCTTTTCGGGCGGTGGTGATCTCGCGCTGGTGCAGGACATGGCGACCGACTTCGAGGTGCGAACGCGGGTCTGGAAGGAAGCGCGCGACCTGGTCTACAACGTGATCAACTGCGACAAACCCATCGTGAGCGCCATGCACGGCCCGGCCGTGGGTGCGGGTCTGGTGGCCGGCTTGCTGGCCGACATTTCGATCGCTGCGAAGACCGCCAAGATCGTCGACGGCCACACCCGCCTGGGCGTGGCCGCCGGTGACCACGCCGCCATCGTCTGGCCACTGCTGTGCGGCCTGGCCAAGGCCAAGTACTACCTGATGCTGTGCGACCCCATCAGTGGCGAGGAAGCCGAGCGCATTGGTCTCGTCTCGCTCGCGGTGGACGAGGACCAGTTGCTCGACAAGGCGTTTGAAGTGGCCGACCGGCTGGCCAGCGGCAGCCAGACCGCCATCCGCTGGACCAAGTACTCGCTCAACAACTGGCTGCGCCAGGCCGGGCCCGCGTTCGACACCTCGCTGGCGCTGGAATTCATGGGTTTTGCCGGTCCCGACGTGCGTGAAGGTGTGGCATCCTTGCGTGAACGCCGAGCCCCCCGCTTTGGTGTGGACGGCTGAGACCCGGCAGCACGGCAGTCGCCCCTGACCCCCAACAGGAGACACCCATGGTTGATGCGCCCAGCAGCGGATTCGGCAAGTTCGTGCCCGGCTTCGAGTTCCTGCAAAACCTCGCGGGTCAGGCCGCCGGCGGTGTGGCGCAAGGCATCGGGCAGAACATCCCGCAGATGCCCAACCTCGGCCACTGGGTGGCGCCCACCTTCAACGTGGAAGACCTCGAAAAACGCATCGAGGAATTGAAGGCGGTGCACTTCTGGCTCGACCAGAATTCCAAGGCCCTTGGCGCCACCATTCAGGCGCTCGAAGTGCAGAAGATGACGCTCTCCACCCTCAAGAGCATGAACTTCAGCATGGGCGACGTGGCCAACGCACTCAAGATCAAGGCGGCCGACGCGCTGGCGGGCTTCTCCGGTGCAACGCCGGCCGCAGCGCCGGCACAGTTCGCCGGGCTCGAGATTCCCGAGCGCACCTACGGCAACGCGCCAGCGGCCGAACCCGACGATGAGGCCGAGGAAGAAGTTGAAGAGGCGCCGGAGCCGGCGCCCCGGGCCAAGGTGCGCAAGTCAACAGCCGCTGCTGCGTCCGCTGCCGGCGGTGTGGTTGATCCGATGCAGTGGTGGGGCGCCATCTCGCAGCAGTTCCAGCAGATCGCCAGCAACGCCATGAAAGACGTGGCCAAACAAACCGCGCTGGACACCACCCGCCAGGTGGCCACCGGCCTGACCGACCAGGCCTTGAAGACCGCCACCGGCATCGCCGGCAAAGCCGCGCGCAGCATCGGTGGCTCGGTGGCGCGCAACGTCGGCACCGCCGCCGGCATGGGCCGAGCTGCGGCGCGGGCCGTGACCGCGCCGGCGAAGAAAACCGCACCGCGGCCGGCAGCAAAGAAGGCCCCCACCCGCGCCCCCTCAGCCAAGGTCCCGGCGCGCGCGCCATCAGCGCAGCCCATGGCCGCCGGGGACTGGACCATGCCCACGGCGTTCTTCCCCGGCTTTGCAGCGCTGCAGCCGGCGGCAGTGCCTTCGGCCAAGCCCAAGCTCAAGCCCAAGACCGCCGCCAAAAAGGGCGGGGTCCGAAAGACCGCCACCTCGAAACCCGCAGCCCGCAAGACCGCAGCAGCCAAATCCACCCGTCGGCGCTGATCCCTTGCGCCGTTGGTGGGTCGACTCCCGATGAAACTCTTTCCCTACGCCCACGCCACCCATCCGCAATGGCGCATGGCCGCCGCTCTGGTGCTCGCACAACTGCGCGGCCAGATGGCCTTGCCCGATTACGCCAGGGCGCCTTCGCTGGGCCTGCTCTACATCACCGACCAGTACGCCGCTGAAGCCCAGGCCATCCTGGAACACCTGAGTGCCGAGCTGCCCGAAGTGACCGACTGGGCCGGCACCGTGGGCGTGGGTGTGTCGGCCAACAACGTGGAGTATTTCGACGAGCCCGCGCTGTGCGTGATGCTGTGCGACCTGAGCCCTGACCAGTACCGCGTGTTCAGTGGCGTGGCACCGCTGGCCGCCAGCGGCCGCGCGGCCGGCGCCACCGGCTTCGTGGCCCACACCGCGCTGGTGCACGCCGATGGCGGCACGCCCGAACTCAACGAGCTGATTGCCGAGGTGGCCGACCGCACCACCAGCGGTTATGTGTTCGGCGGGCTGGCCGGCAGCCGGGCGCAAAGCGTGCAGTTCTCGCTCGGCAGCGCGGGCAACCTGAGCGGGCAAGGGGCTGCAGGCGGCGTGTTTCATGGCGGCCTGAGTGGCGTGGCCTTCGGACCCGACGTGGGCATCGTCTCGCGCGTGACGCAGGGCGCGCAGCCGGTCGGCAAGGAGCGCACGGTCACCGAATCCGACGGCAACCTGGTGCTCCAGCTCGACGGCGAACCTGCGCTGGACGTGCTGCTGCGCGAACTCGACATTTCACTGGAGCGCCCCGAGCTGGCCATGCCGCGCCTGCGTGCGACGCTGGTGGGTCTGACGCAGCCGCACCCCGATGTGGACTTCGTCCTGCCGGCCGGTGGCCCGCAGCTGCGCGGGCAGTTCGGTGCCGAGGTCATGGTGCGGCACCTGATCGGGCTGGACCCGGGCCGCCGGGGCGTGGCCATCGGCGACCTCGCGCCCGAGGGCACGCGGCTGGCATTCTGCGAGCGCAACGTGCAGGCCGCGCGGGCCGATCTGGTGCGGGTGTGCTCCGAGGTGCGTGAGGAGCTGGAACCCGAAGAGCTCAGCCTGTCGATGGCCAGTGCCCTGACCGCGGCCGAGGCCGACGCCACACCGCACCCGGCGCGGCGCATCGCAGGCGCCATCTACGTGAGCTGCGCCGGTCGGGGCGGCCCACACTTTGGCGGCCCGAGCGCCGAGCTGCAGGTGGTGCGGCGGGCGCTGGGCGACGTGCCGCTGGTGGGATTTTTTGCCGGCGGCGAGATCGCACATCACCGGCTGTACGGCTACACCGGCGTGCTGACCGTGTTCACCATGCCGGCCGCCTGATCCTTCCTGACGATCAGGCCGGTTTGGCCGCGCGGGCGCGGGCCCGTTCCAGCGTGCGGTTTGCGTCCGCCCCGCCCATGCCGTACATGTCGGCAAATTCGTCCACTGTCTTGCCGCTGGCCTCGAACGCGCGCAGCAGCGCCGCGTCCTTCGCCGCGCGGCTCACCACAGCGTCCAGCGCTTCCTGGGTCAGGATGTTCACCGCTTCGTCGCGCGTCTGCACCAGCGCGGCATAGGCTTCGGCGCCCATGCCCGAGGCTTCGAACGCCTGCTCGATGCGCTGGCGCAGTTTGGGCTTCAGGTCTTGCGGCGCACGGCCCTGGCGGCGGCGAAACACTTCCACCAGCGCGTGGTGCACATGCTCGGGGGCGAGGTCTTCCACGGGCTGGCCGCTGAGGTCGCAGCGTGGGTGGCCGCTGGCCACGGCGGTGAGGTAGCGGGTGGAGCGCGTGTGCAGGGCCAGGGCGGCTTTCAGACCGTCCTTGTCCAGCGTGTCGGGGTGCGCTTCCAGCAAGTCCTGGAAGATGCCGCGCTTCATGGGCAGAAACTCAGCACCGAACAGCGCCGGGTACAGCGAGGCCAGCTGGTCGAGCATGGGGTGGGGGGCGCCGGCGGGTGGGTTGCCACCACCTCGCTGCGCGCGCTGAGGCGCCGGGCCGCGGCGGTTGCGCCCGCCGCGTGCCGGTGGGCGGTTGCCGGTGTCGGATTCGGTGGGCGCCGGCGCTGCGGCGTCGGTGGGTTCGGAGGCGTTCGGATTCATGGTGTCCTGCATTCAGGCGTTCGAGCAAAGCCCGACATCATGCCAGCCGCCTTGCTTCAACGCCGCAGTTGTCCAAAGGCTTCGAATTCCCAGCTGCGCATGGCCAGAACCAGGGTGTAGCCCTCGCGGTCCTTTTCGGCCAGCTTCTGGTCGGTCTGGTGTTGTTGCGCAAAGTCTTGTGCCACGCGCTGCAGGCGCTCCATGAACATGGGTGCCAGCGTTCGGCTCACCGAACCGTGCACCAGCATCAGGCCCTCGCCGGTGCCATCAAAGCCGCCACGGAAATAGTCGAGCAGGGCGTGGTCGCGGAAGAAATTCATCACCGGCCCGTGCGGGCGCCAGCGGAAGGTTTTGGCCAGTTTGAGGCGGT
>JBBQKZ010000155.1:0-8492 GCA_038327405.1 Burkholderiales bacterium
TTGCTGGTGAGTTCGGCGTGGTCGTAGGCCGGGGCCACCTCCACGCAGTCCATGCCGACCCAGTTCAGGTCGGCCAGGTCTTCCAGCAGGGTCAGCACCTGCGAACTGGTCAAACCACCGGGCTCGGGCGTGCCGGTGCCGGGCGCGAACGCCGGGTCCAGGCAGTCGATGTCCAGCGTGAGGTACACCGGCCGCTGGCCGATGCGCGCGCGGATCGCGTCGATGGCGGGCTTCAGGCCCGCGCCGTCGAGCCCGCGCAAGGCGCGCGCGGTGAAGATCTGCCCGCCCTGGTCGGCCACATACTCGCGAGCCGCGCGTTCGCCGCTGGAGCGGATGCCGATCTGGACCGTGTGCGCCGCGCTCACCAGGCCTTCCTGCAGCGCTTCATACGTCCAGGTCCCGTGCCCCGATGGTTCGCCGAAATGGTCGCTCCAGGTATCGCAGTGGGCATCGAAATGCACGAGTGCCAGCGGCTCGCCACCATGCCGCGCCTTCGCCGCGCGCAGCAGCGACAACGTCACCGAATGGTCGCCGCCGAGGAACACGCAGTGGTGCTGTGCCATGAGGGCGGCGGCCTGCGCCTCAATGTGCTGTCGCACCTCGGGCAGGTGCGAGGCGTTGGGCAGGCGCATGTCGAGTGCATCGCCCAGGTGCTCCAGCGGTGACACGTTGAACACCGGGTGGATGCCGTCGCACAGCATCAGGCTGGCCGAGCGAATGGCCTGCGGGCCGAAGCGCGCGCCGGGCCGGTTGGTCACCACGCCGTCGAAGGGCACGCCGGCCACCGCAAACGGCTGGTCGGCCAGCGGCGCGCAGGCCAGGAAACGGTTGCTGTTGCTGGCGTAGCCAAACTGGCCGATGGGCATGTGCGGTCCCTGGTGAATGGGTGACAAGGCATAAATTGGACCCACAAGATAACAAGCGCAGCCGTTGGCCATGAGTCCACTTGCGGCCCATCCGTATCGTCCACCGCCGGGGCTGGAATGACTTTTGGCACTTCCAGCCCCGCCCAACCCGACCTACCATGGCGACCATGGCGACCATGGCGAACATCCCCGATTCCGTGTCGGCCCTCCACATGCTGGTGGTGGACGATCACGACCTGGTGCGCCTGGGTCTGCGAACGCTGGTGCAGGCGCATGAAACCGGACACGGCCGGGCGATGCCGGTGCTGGAGGCGCGCACGCTGCAAGAAGCGCTGGCCGTGTACCGCGCGCACCAGCAGCAAATCGGCCTGGTTCTGCTCGATCTGCACCTGCCCGACGCCCACGGCCTGTCGGGACTCACCGCCTTCCTGACGCAGTTCCCACGGGCCAGGCTGGTGGTGCTGTCGGGCGACAACGACCCTGCCATCAGGCGCCAGGCACTTACCCGCGGCGCGCAGGCCTACCTGACCAAGTCGGGCGACCTGCAACAGGTCATCGACTACGTCCAGACCATGGGGTTGCTCGGGCCGCCGGCCCAGCGGCTGCCGGCTCCCCCGGAACCAGCGACCACCTTGTACCGCACCAACAGCCAAAGCCTGAGGCTGACCGAGCGACAGGTCCAGGTGCTGGAGTGGATGCTGGCGGGCCGGTCCAACCGCGAGATCGCCGAGCAGGCCCACCTGAGCGAGGGCACGGTGAAGAACCACGTCTCCACCTTGCTGCTGCTGTTTGGCGTCCGTTCGCGCGCCCAGCTCATCAGCCTGTTGCGCTGACCCGCGCTTGGAACTGAGGCCAGACCCCACGGTGACCGACGCGAGTACGGCCACGCGCGTGCTGCGGGCTCAGGTGGCCTCGCTCTACGCCACCAACTGGAGTTCGACGCTGGCCGATGCGCTGCTCGCCTGGAGCCTGTGCGCCTTCTTCTACTGGTCATCGCGCGACCCGATGGTGCTCGTCTGGCTCGGCCTGCACACGCTGCAGCTGCTGCGCTACCCGCTGGTCAGGGCCTACTTTCGCGACCCAGAGGCCATCGAGCGCAGCGGTTTCTGGGCGCACCGCAAAGACCGCGAACTCTTGCTGTACAGCGCCACCTGGGGCGTGGCACCCTGGCTCTTCATGCCAGCCCACGACCTGCCCCTCACCGCGCTGTTCATGCTGGTGATGCTGGGTTTGTCGAGTGCCGGTGTGCCATCGGTGGCGCCGCGCTGGCGGTCGGTGCTGGCCTTCGTGGTGCCCATGACCTCCGGCCTCGTCACGGCCCTGCTCTGGGTGGGCACGCCGGTGCACCTGTTCATGGCCGTCTGTGGCGCACTCTATGTGGGCGCCACCTTGCATTTCGCCCGACAACAGCACTTGCTGCTCACCGAATCGCTGCTCATGCGTTTTGAGAAAGAAGGGCTAGCCGACCAGCTGGCGCAGCAAAATCTCGTGACCCAGCGTGCCAGCGATGAAAAGACCCGCTTCTTCGCCGCCGCCAGCCACGATTTGCGCCAGCCGCTTCACGCAATCGCGCTCTTCGGGGCGGTGCTGGAAAAAAAGCTCGCCGGGCAGACCGATCACGCCCACGCGGCGCGCCTGATGCGCGCAGTCCATGCGCTGGGCACCTCGCTCGACACCCTGCTTGATGTATCGCGCCTGGATGCCGGCGTCATCCCGGCCCAGATCCAGCCGGTGGCACTGGGCCCGGCCTTTCTGGCACTGCACCAGAATTTTGCGGCGCTGGCCGAAGAAAAGGGCCTGGAACTCCGGGTGCGCAGCACGCCGCTGTGGGTGAAGACCGACCCCGCGCTGCTGCAGCGCCTGCTGGCCAACCTGCTGGACAACGCGATCAAGTACACCGCACACGGCGGGGTGCTGCTGGTCGCGCGACCGCGCGGCCTGCGGGTGTGGATCGACCTGATCGACACCGGCATCGGCATCGCTCCCGAGCACGCCGAGCGCGTGTTCGACGAGTTCTACCAGGTCAACAACCCGGGGCGCGACCGCACACGTGGTCTGGGCATCGGGCTGTCCATCGTGCGGCGGCTGTCCAGCTTGCTGGACCATCCGGTACAGCTGCAATCACGTCACGGCCAAGGCAGTCGTTTTCGCGTGGAGCTGCCCGCCAGCCTGCCGCCGCCGGGCGAGCAAACTGGTGTTGAGTCCCGGGCACCGCCGCCCTCGAACATCCCGCCACCCGCCCACCTGCCCCGGCGGGTGCTGCTCATCGACGACGAAGCCGATATTGCCGAAGCGGCCACCGCTTTCCTCGAAGCGTGGGGCGTGGCGCTGGTGGCCGTGACCGACGAACCGGGCGCCGAACGTGCCCTGCAGAACGCCCGCGCAGCGAGCCAACCCTTCGAGGCCCTGATTTGCGATGTCCGACTGGCGGACGGTGCCGACGGACTGGACACCGCGTTGCGGCTGAGGGAGCGCTTTGACGCGGCGCTGCCGCTGCTGCTGGTGACCGGCGAGACCGCTCCCGAGCGCCTGCAGCGGGTTCACGACTCCGGTGTGCCGGTGCTCTTCAAACCCGTGCCACCCGATCGCCTGCTCCAGGCACTGGCCCAGCTCACCCGGCGCTGAGCCGCGCCGCGCTGTCTCCACAAGGCGGGGTATGGCCGGACTTGAAACATGACTTTCGGCACTGGTGGCCGAACCTGCGGACTTGTAAGGTGGTTCCCATGGCCTGTCCGGCCAGCCAAGCAAAGGGCCCACCATGACCTGCCTCAGCAAACAAGCCGTCCCCAACCGGGTTTCGCTGACCGAAGAGACCGACCACGGCGCTACCCACGAAGACTCACGGTTCTCGCTGGTGATGTGGCTGCTGGCCTGCGTGTGCATTCCCCTTTGGCTGGCGGGCTGCGGCGGCGGCGATCCAGCGCCTCCGCCACCCTCAGAAGGCAGCGCGACCGTCGGCACGGCCGGCGGCATCGTGACCGGTCCGGACGGTGTCAGGCTGTTCCTGCCACCCGGCGCTGTCGAAACCGACGCCACCTTCCGCATTGCCCGCGACGGCGGCGGCGCACCGCCCCTGCCAGCCGGCATCGACCTGGCTTCCGAGGTCTACGCCATCACCCCGCACGGGTTTGCCTTCGGCGCCAGTGCCTCGGTCGAACTCCCGGTCTCGTCGGCACTGGCCGCCGGTCGGCCCACCTTCCTCATGAAAGCCGATCCGGGCGGGCGCTGGTCGGTCGTGAGCACGGGGCTGGCCGGGGCCAGCACACTGCGCGCCGGCATCGATTCGCTGTCGTACCTCGCGGTGGGCGCGTGCCAGAACAACCTGCCCGCCAGCTCGCTATTTGGCCAGGCCTGCCCGACCAGCAACCGGCTCAGCCTGGAGCTGCTGATCAACGGCACCACGCCGGTGCCCGTTTCGCAAGACACCACCTACGGCGCGCCCATCCCGGTGCTGCTGGTCACCACGCCCGAGACGCTGACCTTTCGCATGACCTGGACACGCCCCGCCGGTACCAACCGCGTCGACTCGCTGGACACCGGCACAGCCTACGCGGGCACGTCCTCGCTATCCCGCCAGGCCGGGCTCACCTTCTCAACCACCGCGCCGCGCTTTCTTTCCGTCAATGACAACAGCTTCAGCCGCATCTTCACGGTGGACGTCGATCCGACACGCGTCAGCGGCGCGTCCGGGCCCAACGGCGTGGTGCGCCGCATCTGGGCGCAGGCCAGCTACAACGTCACCGGACCGGGCAACGTGGGCAGTGCCGACTGGGACTTCACCGCCTGGGTGCCGATCCAGGTGCGCTCCCTGGTACCGGTGGTGCTGCCGGTCATTGCCACGCAACCGGCCAACGCCAGCGTGTCCGACGGGCAGCCTGCGGGCTTCAGCGTCACCGCCAGCATCACACCGTTGGCGGTGCTGACCTACCAATGGTCGCGCAGCGCTGGCCCCGGTAGCCCGTTCACCGCCATCCCGGGCGCCACCACCGCCAGCGTCAACATCGCCTCGGCCACCATCGCCGACGACGGCGCCCAGTTCCGGGTGCAGGTGTGCGCCGGCCCCACCCGGTGCGTGAACTCCAACGCGGCCACGCTGAGCGTGGTGGCGGTCACCAGCGCGCCGGTCTTCACCACCTCACCGCTGGACCAGCGGGTAGTGGCGGGCCAGACCGTCAGCCTGAACGCGGTGGCCAGCGGCGCACCCCTGCCAGCCATCCGCTGGCAGCGCGCGCCCGCAGGCACCAGCAACTTTGCCGACATCAACGGCGTGCCGGCTTGCGCACCCACCAACCCGGGCCCGGGAGCGCCCAACGTGTCTGCCAGCTGCACCGTGGGCCCGCTGGACGTGGGCGACAGCGGCCAGCGCTACCGCGCCGTGGCCACCAGCACCGCCGCACCCAGCGGCGTGACCAGCAGCTTCGCCACCGTCACGGTGGACGCCGCCGGGGTGGCACCGACCATCACCCAGCAGCCTGCGCCGCAGTCCACCACGGTGGGCGGCAGCGCCAGCTTCAGCGTGGTGGCCAGCGGCACCGCTCCGCTGAACCACCTATGGCAACAGGGCGGCAACAACTTTCCCTCCATCAGCGGCGGCTTCAACGCCGGCAGCTGCAGCGGAACGGTGACCTACAGCAACGGTGGCAGCACCATCACGCTCTCCGGCCTTTCGGCCGGCTGCAACGGCGTGCAGGTCGGCGTGACGGTCAGCAACGGCATCAACCCGAGCGCGGTGAGCAACAGCGTCACGCTCACGGTCAACCAGGCGGTCACCACCGGTGCCTGCTTCGGGGGTCAGAGCAGCTGGTGCTACGCCAACCCGTCGCCTCAGGCTGGCGGCTTGATCGGTCTGGCCTACGACCCGTCCACCTCCTCCTTCACGGCCGTGGGTCCGTCAGGCACCACCCTGCGCACGGCGAACGTTGGCGCGACCTGGCAGCTGGCGTTTGAAACCGGGCGAACCTACTTCACCGACGTGGCGAGTCCCGCACCGGGTTTGCTGGTGGCGGCCGGCCTGCCCCCCTTGGGCTCGGGCCAGAACGCGGGTGTGTTCTCCAGCACCGATGACGGACGGAACTGGACGCGTCGGCTGGACGCCGGATTCCCGGGACAGTTCGCGGTCACCAAGCTTGCCTTCGCCAACGCGTCGGTGGGTGTCGCGGCTGGCGCCCGGGGACTGTGGCGCACCGTGAACGGCGGGTTGAATTGGACCCAGGTGAACGTGCCCGCTGCCGACTTCGTCGTCAGCACCTTCTTTGGCGGTGTCACGTGGGTCGACACCAACGTCGTGCTGATCTACGGCAGCGGAGGCAAAATCCTGCGGTCGGCCGACCAAGGAGCGACCTGGACGGATGTCAGCCCCGCCGGCTTCTTCGAGGACTGGCTCGACATGGCTTTCAACGCCGCCGGCATCGGCATCGCGGTCGGCCCGAGCGGCAGGGTGGCGCGCAGCACCAATGGCGGCGCCAGCTGGCAGGATCTGGTCACCCCCATGCAGGAATCCGGCACCGCGGTCGCGTTCGCAGACGCCAACACCGCCGTGGTCATGGGCAGCATCGGGCAAACGATGCGCAGCACCGACGCGGGTGCGACCTGGACGACCGGATTCGCCTTCAGCGCCAGCGCCTTCTATCGACTGCGCTTTTCGAGCCCCACGGTGGGCCTAGCGGTCAGCGGGGTCAACGGCCTCACGCTGCGCACCACCGACGGCGGCGAAATCTGGACCCGGATCGGCGGCGGCACGATCGACGAGAACGTGGTCGGTATGGCCGCTTCGCCCAGCGGCAACGTGGTGCTGGCGGGGTCCCTCGGACGCGAGCTGCTGCGCAGCGCGGACGGCGGTGCCACGTGGGGGCGCTCCGGCAGTTTCCCGGTCGGCGCCCAGTTCCAGAAACCTTCGTTTGCCACAGAGCAACGCGCGATCGCCATCCGGCCTGCGGGACAGATCGTCCTGTCGGTCGATGCCGGCCAGACCTGGGGCATCGCCGACAACCGGCTTGGCCAGGTCCGCTTGAACGACGCGACGATGGTGTCGGCCACCGTGGGGCTGGTGGTCGGTGACAACGGGCTGATCCTTCGCAGCACCGACGGCGGGTCCAGCTGGGCAACGGTCACCAGCGGAACCACGTTGCCGTTGAAATCCGTAAGGTGCCTGACAGCGACCCTATGCCTGGCGGGTGGCTTCGACGGTGCGTTGCTCAGAAGCGCCAACGGCGGCGCGATCTGGTCGGTGGCACGCGTGCCGGTAACGGCCGGGGGCAGTCAGGTTCGCGCGATCGCCCGCTTCAACGACACCACCGCTGTCCTCGCCGCCGACGACGGCCTGTGGCGCAGCGCCGATGCGGGGCTCACATGGACACGTGTCTACGTCCCAACCGGCGGTAGCCAACTCGGCGTTGCCTTCAGCACCACCGGCATCGGCATCGCCACGGGCTACGACGGCATCCTGCGCAGCACTGATCAAGGCCTGACCTGGGCTGCGCAGTCCGTTCCCGCCCCTTCGTACCTGAACGACGTCCTCTGGGTCAGCGCCACGACGGTGCTGGTGGGGGGTGACGGCGGCACGATCCTCAGGAACCTGCAAGCGGGCGCACCATGAGCGCCCCGGCCACAGCACAAGGGACCACCACGCTCAGCGCATCCACCAGCGCGCCCTGCGGGAGGGACCCAGGACCGCCCTGGCTGGACGGTGAACCAGCCGGCAAGGCCGGCGTGCTGCGCGATGCCTCCAGCGTGGCGGATGCCTACCTCTTCACCGCCACCAACTGGTCTGGCTTCCTGGGCGTGGACAACAGCGGACTGGCATACCTGAATGCCTGCCGCGCCCGCGTGGGCGCCCGCCCGGGTATGCAGGCTGCCATGAAGACCGAGGGCGTGGCCGAATAAAGCGGCACCAGCAACTGAATCCTTCTCACAGCGCGCGCTGGCGCAGCGCCAGTGCCGCACCGATCCACAACGCCACCGCCGAGAACACCAGGCCCTCACGCAAGCCCTGGGCACCGCTGGCGCCGTCGGCAATGAAGCCCACCACCGTGGGCCCCACGATCTGCCCGGCCGCAAACACGATGGTGAAAGCGCTGATGCCCGCTGCCCATTGGGCGGGCGGCAGGTTGTGCCGCACCAGCGCAGTGGTAGAGGCCACCACCGACAGAAACACGCCGCCGAACAAGAGGCCCGAAGCGATCACCAGCGGCGCAGAAGGGGTGAGCGCGGGCACGATGGCCGCCAGGCCGAGCAGTGCGTTCAACCGCGCAAGCGCCTGGCCGTTGCGGTGGCGGTCCAGCAGCCCGGCCCAAATGCGCGAGGACGCCACCACCGCCACGCCAAGCAAGGCGTAGAAGGTGGTGATGGCGGCGGCCGAACTGCCCTGCTCGCGCAACAGTGCGATCACGAAGGTCATGTAGCCGATGTAGCCCACGCCGAAGCCTGCGTAACCCGCGAGAGCAAAACCAAAATCGCGCACCCGGAACACGCGGGCAGAACCGGCCACCGTGCTGCCCGGCGGCGCCGGATGGTTCGCCAACACGCGCGCCGGCCAGGCCATGAGGGCGGTGGCCAGCAGGCAGACCGCCGCCAGCGCCCACCAGGCCCAGGCCCAGCCGTGCGGCTGCTGCGCGGCGGCCGCCAGTA
>JBBQKZ010000156.1:0-8474 GCA_038327405.1 Burkholderiales bacterium
AGCCCGTATTCGGTGGCCTTGGCGGTGATGCTCGCGCTCACCTCGGGCAGCGTCAGGCTCTTGTCCAGCCCCAGCCACACGTTTTCGGCCACGGTCAGTGTGTCGAACAGGCTGAAATGCTGGAACACCATGCTGATGCCCAGCGCGCGCGCCTCCTGTGGGTTGCGGATGTGCACCGGCTGGCCGTTGAAGCTCACCGTGCCTTCGTCGGGTTTCACCGAGCCGTAGATGATCTTCATCAACGTGGACTTGCCGGCGCCGTTTTCGCCCAGCACCGCGTGCACCGAACCGGGCAAGACGGTGAGCGAAACGCCGCTGTTGGCCACAACGCCGGGGTAGCGTTTGGTGATGCCACTGAGCTGGAGTCGGGTGGTGGTCATGCGGTTGCGTCTTGAGAAGGGTTGCCGCTGGCAACGGGGTCGGGCTCCAGGCGGCGCAGGGAGGCCGCCACGCCTTTGATTTGCTCGCGCAGCCAGCGCCCAGCGGTGGAGGCGTGGGTGCGCTCGTGCCAGAGCTGGTAATACATCATGCGGGGGAAATTGACCGGGCTGGTGAGCACCTGCACCGGCAGCGTGCCCACAAAACGTTCGCAGTACTGCCGTCCGGTGGTGAGCACCAGCAGGCTGCCGGCCACCATGGCCGGGATCAAGCCGAAGTGCGGACAACGCGCGGTGATGTTGCGCACCATGCCCAGCGTGGCCAGGTGATCGTCGATGAAGCCGCGCGCACCGGGGTGGGTGGGCGTGGGCGCGATATGTTCGGCGCTCAGCCAGGCTTCCACGTCCCAGCCCCGGCGCGCGGCCGGGTGCTGGGTCGACACCAGGCACACCACCTCGTCGCCGAACAGGCGGCCCAGGTGCAGGTCGTCCGGCGGCTGCGCCCAGTTGCCGATGACCACGTCCACCGTGCCCTGGGCCAGGTGGTTGCGGTAGTCGGAATCGCGCGAGAGCGGGTGGATGTCGATCGGGCAGTGGGGCGCGGCACTCTTGAGCTGCGACACCAGCTGCGGCAAAAAGAAAGGGTCGAGGTAGTCGCTGGCGGCCAGGCTGAAGGTGTGGTGGGCGGTGGCCGGGTCAAAACTGCGGGCGTCGGAGAACAGTACCTCGGCGCTGCGCAGGATGTCGGCCGCCGGCTCGATCATGCGCAGGCCGGCCACGGTGGGCACCATGCCCGAGCCGGAACGCACCAACAAGGGGTCCCCGGCCAGTTCGCGCAGCCGCTTGAGCGACGCGCTCACCGCCGGCTGGTACATGCCCAGCCTCAGCGCCGCACGCGACACGCTGCGCTCGGTGAGCACGGTGTGCAGCACGCGGATCAGGTGGAGATCAATCTTGTCGAACATCGACACGTATTTCATACCCAGGTCAGTGTCGTGGAGTTGGTGGTTTCGGCATTTTCAACATATGGCTGAGCATATGTTGTGCCATGGACCCCGGCGTATGCTGATGCGCATGACACCCCCGATTTCATCCCAAACCCTGACTTTCTGGCGCCGTGGTCAGGCCGTGACGCTGGACAATGTGCCACCCGACCGCACCCTGCTGGAGGTGCTGCGCGAAGACCTGCACTGCACCGGCACCAAGGAGGGCTGCGGCGAAGGCGACTGCGGCGCCTGCACCGTGGTGCTGGGTGAAGCGGCAGGCGGGCAGCTCAAATACAAGGCCGTCAACAGCTGCATCCGGCTGGCGCATTCGGTGCAGGGCATGGCGGTGTGGACGGTGGAAGACATCGGGACAGACGCCGATCTCCATCCTGCACAGGAGGCGATGGTCCAGTGCCACGGCAGCCAGTGTGGTTTCTGCACACCCGGTTTCGTCATGAGCCTGTTCGGCATGTACCAGAACAGTGGCGGCGGCAAAGGCATCGACCGTGCCCAGGCCGCGGCCGACCTGTCGGGCAACCTGTGCCGCTGCACCGGATACCGGCCCATCTTTGACGCCGCGCAGCAAATGGGCAGCCTGCCCCTGCCCGCCGGCTGCGGGGTGGACGAGGCGGCCGTGGTGGCTGCGCTCAAACGCCTGCCCGCCACTGCACAACAGAACTACCTGCGCCCCACCACCCTGGCCGGCCTGCTGCAAGCCCGCAGCGTGCACCCGCAAGCCCAGGTGGTGGCCGGCACCACCGACGTGGGTCTGTGGGTGACCAAGATGCACAAACGCTTTGCGAAGGTGCTTGACGTAACCGCCGCCCAGGAGCTGCGCCGCGTGGAGATCTACCCGCACCACATCGCCATCGGCGCGGCGGTGTCGCTGCACGAGGCCTACGCCGCCCTGGTGAGCGAACGCCCGCAACTCAAGACCTTTGCGCAGCGCTTCGCCGGCCTGCCGGTGCGCAACTCGGGCACGCTGGGCGGCAACGTGGCCAATGGTTCGCCGATCGGCGACAGCATGCCGCTGTTGATTGCACTGGGCGCCAGTGTGGTGCTGATGCGTTGGGATGCCAGGCGCAAGGCGGTGGCGCACCGTGAGCTGCGGCTGGACGACCTTTACACGGGATACCGGACGAACGTGATGAAGGCCGATGAGCTGTTGTGCTGGATCAAGGTGCCGAGGCCGGGGGAAAGTGAGTTCCTCCGCGTCTACAAAATCAGCAAACGCTTCGACGACGACATCTCCGCCGTGTGCCTCGCCATCCGCATGACGCTGGAAGGCAGCCAGGTCAGCACCATCTCCATCGGCGTCGGCGGTGTGGCCGCCACCCCCGTGCGCGCCCGCCAGACCGAAGCCGCCTTGCGCGGCCAGGCCTGGAACGCCGACACCGTGATGGCTGCCGTGGCCACGCTGCGCGCCGAGTTCCAGCCCATCAGCGACATGCGCGCCAGCGCCGCCTACCGCCAGACCGTGTTGGGCAACCTGCTGCAGCGTTTTTGGCTGGAAAGCCAGGGCCAGCAGGCGATCAACCTCGAATCGGTGTCGATGGAGGCCCTGGCATGAACGCACGAGACAAAACCCCGGCCACCCCGGTGGTGATTTCGTCCCGGGGAGACGCAGGCAGCCAAGCCGGGCCAACCTCCGTTCGGGCTGAGCCTGTCGAAGCCCTCACCCACCCTTCGACAAGCCCAGGGCGAACGGTGTCGCGCGCAGCCGGCGTCTCGCGCCACCACGAAAGCGCCCGCGCCCAGGTGGCCGGTGGTGCAACCTACATCGACGACATCCCCGAAGTGCGCGGCACGCTGCACGCCGCCCCCATCTGCTCCCCCGTGGCCCACGGCCGCCTGCGCGGCATCGACGCCACGGCCGCGCTTGCCCTGCCCGGCGTGCGCGGCATGGTGGACGCGCGCGACATTCCGGGCGACCCGGTGCTCGCCGCCTTTGGCCACGACGAACCCGTCTTCGCCAGCGACACCGTGCAGTTCACAGGCCAGGTGGTGGCCCTGCTGCTGGCCGATGACACCATGACCGCGCGCCGCGCCGCGCGCCTGGTGAAGCTCGACATCGAGCCCCTGCCCTCCGTGATCAGCGTGCACGAAGCCCACGCGCTGGAAAGCTATGTGCTGCCGCCGGTGCATGTGAAGCGTGGCAACGCGACGACTGCTCTCAAACGCGCACCCCACACCCTGGAAGGCAACTTTGAAGTGGGTGGCCAGGAGCACTTTTATCTGGAAGGCCAGATCGCTTACGTGTTGCCGCTGGAGCAAAACCAGTGGTGGGTCTACACCAGCACGCAGCACCCTGGCGAGGTGCAGCACTGGGTGTCGCACGCGCTGGGCCTTGCCAACCACGCCGTCACCGTGGAGTGCCGGCGCATGGGCGGCGGCTTCGGCGGCAAGGAAACGCAGGCCGGGCACCTGGCCGTGTGGGCCGCTATCGGTGCCAACAAACTGCAACGCCCGGTGAAGCTGCGGCTGGACCGCGACGACGACTTCATGATCACCGGCAAGCGCCACCCCTTCGCCTACCACTACCGCGCCGGGTTTGACGACAGTGGACTGCTCTGCGGGCTGGAACTGGAAATGCTCGCCAACTGCGGTTTTTCAGCCGACCTCTCGGGCCCCGTGGCCGACCGCGCCATCTTCCACGCCGATAACGCCTACTTTCTGGAAGACGTGGCCATCGCCAGCTACCGCTGCAAGACCAACACCCAGAGCCACACCGCCTTTCGAGGCTTCGGCGGCCCGCAAGGCGTGATCGTGATCGAGCGCATCCTGAGCGACATCGCGCGCACGCTCGGCATGGACCCTCTGGATGTACGGCTGCGCAATCTGTACAGCGATGAGCCCACGACCTCCGTTCGGGCTGAGCCTGTCGAAGCCGTCGCACAGCGCAACGTCACCCACTACCAGATGAAGGTCGAGGACAACATCCTCGAACCCCTCATGACCCAGCTGGCCACCACCAGCCAGTACCGCGAGCGCCGCGAACAGATCAAAGCCTGGAACGCCAAAAGCCCCGTCATCAAGAAAGGCCTTGCCCTCACCCCGGTGAAGTTCGGCATCAGCTTCACCGCTACCCTGTTCAACCAGGCCGGCGCGCTGGTGCACGTGTACACCGACGGCAGCGTCCAGGTGAACCACGGCGGCACCGAAATGGGCCAGGGCCTCAACACCAAGGTGGCCGCCATCGTGGCCGATGAGCTGGGTGTGCCGTTCGAGCAGGTCATGTCCACCGCGGCCGACACCAGCAAGGTGCCCAACGCCAGCGCCACCGCTGCGAGCGCCGGCACCGACCTCAACGGCCGCGCCGCGCAGTTTGCCGCCCGCCACGTGCGCGACAACCTCGCCGCCTTCGTGGCCGGGCTCGACGGCTGCGGCGCCGGTGCGGTGCGCTTTGAAGGCGGCCAGGTGATCACACCCAAGACCACGCGCACCTTCAACGACGTGGTGCACGCCGCCTACGCCAACCGCATCCAGCTCTGGAGCGACGGCTTCTACCGCACGCCCAAGATCCACTACGACAAGGTGACGATGCAGGGCCGGCCGTTTTACTACTTTGCGTACGGCGCCGCCTGCACTGAAGTAGCCATCGACACACTCACTGGGGAGAGCCGCGTGCTCAAGGTCGACATCCTTCACGACGTGGGCCGCAGCATCAACCCCGCCATCGACATCGGCCAGATCGAAGGCGGCTTTGTGCAGGGCATGGGCTGGTTGACGACAGAGCAACTCGTCTGGAACGACAAGGGCACCCTGCAAACCCACGCCCCCAGCACCTACAAGATCCCTGCCACCGGCGACATCCCCGAACACTTCCATGTGGACCTCTGGCCCGAGCCCAACCGGGAAGACAACGTGCACGGCAGCAAAGCCGTGGGCGAGCCCCCGTTCATGCTGGCGATCAGCGTGTTTGAAGCGCTGCGCGACGCGGTGGCGCAGGCGGGTGGGAAGCCGGAGGGGATGAATGCGCCGGGGACGGCGGAAGAAGTCTTGAGGGCGGTGGGTTAAGTGCCGGGAAATTCAGTTGCAGAGACCAACTGATACGACCTGATGTCCGTCGAACTCGGATTTGAACGACCGGCCTTCAGCGGTTGCTGACGTTGAGGACCACGTGGCAAGCGGTAGAAATGGGTGAACCCATCCACACCGGGGCTGGGCTCAGGCGCAATTTCTGTTCATGTCGGTCAAGGTCTCCGTACAGCTGTCGATACTTCGTTTATCAGGGTCGACCGCGCCGGAACATGCCGATGACAAGACCTGTCTAGCGGACTGACGAATCCAAACATGAACCCTCCATGAGGCCCACGAAATCAACAACCCGCGCCCCTGACCCCACTGCACACCTGCTGGAGACGCTGAACGCCATCGCGCCACTCTGCTGCGCAGTGTCGACCCTGCTCGCTTCTTTTGCAGCACGTCTCACCCTCCGCAGGCAAACACGCCATGCCTGACCAATTCACCCCGCGCCCGGGCGGGTTTCCACTTGATGGCTCGTCGGGAACACTCGACCAGCACCGCGTCAAGGCCCTGCGCGTTCTGCTGCTGGCCGCGAGCCTTGCCGCCCCGACGATCGCACTGGCACTCTTTCTGCGCGACGGGCTCACCCTGCTGACTCTGATGGTCGGCGCCACGAGTGTCCTGTTGTGGATGCTGGGCTTGCTGCTCCAGCGCGGACACGTGAGCATCGCAGCCCATGGTCTGGTGCTGTTGATTCTGACGATCGCCACAGTCACCACCGTGATCACCGGGGGCGTTCGCAGTGCGGGCGTGTTGGTGCTGGTGTCAGCCATCGTGCTGGCAAGCACATTCCTCTCGCGGGGAAAGATGGTCGCAGTCGTGCTGTATTGCATCCTGGCACTCGGGTTGATCAACTGGTTCGAGCAGCGCGGCCTGCTGCCAGGCACGCTGCCACCCACGGGTTGGGCCGTGTGGGTGATCCAGGCGGTGGTGATCGTGATCATCTTGATCAGCGCTCTGGCGGGCCAGTACCGCCTCCAGGAAGCGTTCGCCACGCAGAAGCAAGCGCTGAGGCTGGCTTACGAAGCAGAAGCCGCCCTGAAGGAAAGCCAGGAGCGCTTCAAGGCACTGTTCCGGAACAACCCGGTGGCCTGCCTGGTGCAGTCTCTGGACAACCACCTGACCGTGGATGTCAACGATGTCTACGTCCAGGCGAGTGGCTTTTCCCGGAAGGATCTGGTGGGCCAGCAGCCGCCCAACCTGTGGGCCAACCCTGCCGAAGAGCAAGCCTTTCGAAAAACTCTGAAGGCGCATGGTCGGGTGAACGGCATGCGTGCCCGCGGCTTAAGGCGCGATGGCTCCCAGTTCGATTCGCTCGTCTATGCCGAGCTCATACAGCAGGGCAATGAAAGGCTCATGATCGGCATGGTGGTCGACATGAGCGCTGAGGAAAAGTCACGCAGGGCTCTGCAGCAGTCTGAAACGCGTTTTTCCAAGGCCTTTCGGCACAGTCCGATCTGCATGACCCTGACACGCCTGAGGGACGGGCGTTACCTGGAAGTCAACGCCGCCTGCGAGCAGGTGTTTGGTGGCCCCCCCGAGGATTTCATTGGGAAGACATCACTCGAAACAGGTGTCTGGCCAAGCCAGCAGGTGCGCGAAAACTATGTCAACACCATGCGGAGCAACGGCCGCCTGATGGGCTACGAAACGGAGGTTCGCAACCGCAAAGGCGAACTGGTCGAGGTCAAGGTATGGGCCGAGATCATCGACATAGAAGGTGAAGCCTGCGCCCTCTCCTTCGTCCTCAATGTGGCCGAAGAGAAGCGGCGCCGCAGCATGCTGATGAATCTCGCTGAAGGGGTTTCACCCAAAATCGGACAGGCGTTCTTTCTGTCGGTCACCGAGCATATGGTGGCGGCCTTGGGGGCAACCAGCGTTGTGATTGGTGAAACGGCAGAAGGTGGTGGAATCAACACGCTGGGCCTGACGCACAACGGCAACCTGCAACCCAATCGCCGCGTGCATCTGCACGAGCCCAGCGCTGCGGCGATGCTGGCCAGCGAGGACCTGTGTGTCATTGAGTTGCCCGCGGGGGTGCCCCTGCTGTCTGATGTCCCCTTTGCTGACGGGCATTCCCATACGGTCGCCGGAATTGCCTTGCGCGACCCCGACGGGACAGCCATTGGCGTACTGGCCGTCGCCTGGGAGCACTCCGCCCAGGTGGGTGCCGATATCCAGGCACTGACATCGATATTCGCCAGCCGCAGCAGCGCTGAACTGATGCGACTGCGGCGAGACGGGGAAATCCAGCGCTTGCAGGACACCCTGGAGCAACGTGTCCAGGCCCGCACCGCGCAGCTTCAGCACATCAACCGCGAGCTTGACAGCTTTGCCTATTCGGTTTCACATGATCTGAAGTCGCCCCTGCGTTCGATCAACGGCTTCATGCATGTTCTCAGAGAGCAAATGGGCGACCGCGTCCGTCCCGAGGATGACGCGATCATCAGCCGGGTCATGGCGTCCGCAAGCCGGATGGGTGGCCTGATCAAGGACTTGCTGGCGTTGGCGCGGGTCAGCCAGACCCAACTGCAGCGCACCTGGGCGAATCTGAGCGATATGGCCGAAGAGGTTGTTCGACAGGAGCGGCAACGAGACCCCGAGAACCCGGTCGAGGTGGTCATAGAACCCGAATTGTTCGCTGACTGTGACCCCCATCTCGCCCAGATCGCACTCGAAAACCTGCTGGGCAACGCCTGGAAGTATTCGCGAAACACGCCGCAGCCGCGTATCGAGTTCGGTCGTGTGCCGGCCAGCGAGGCCAACGCGCCAACGTTTTTTGTCCGTGACAACGGCGCAGGATTCGACATGTCCCGCTCGGACCGCCTTTTCAAGCCCTTCACTCGTCTGCACCAGCCCGGCGAGTTTCAGGGCTCCGGCATTGGCCTGGCAACCGTTCACCGCATCATCGAGCGGCATGGGGGGCAAATCCAGGGCGAGGGCGAGGTCGGGCGAGGCGCCGTGTTCCAGTTCATGTTTGGACGCACCATCCACGATTGACGCTGAGACGCGCAACGCCTTGCGGTCTTCCTCTGACCGCAAGGAACGCCCGCCATGGAGCAGGGGTGTACCGCAGCTTTGGGCC
>JBBQKZ010000157.1:0-8463 GCA_038327405.1 Burkholderiales bacterium
AGCGGGTGTTGCCACCTTGGCCAACGACATCATGCAAAACGTCGAACAGGATCCGCGCATCAAGGAGTCCTTTGCGAAAGCCGACGGGCCGAACTTCAGGCAGATGCTGGCCAATCGGATTTGCGAAATCGGCAGCGGGCCTTGCACCGACGACGGGCAATCCATGCCGGCGGCGCTGCGCCCGTTGGCGCTCAGCAACGAACAGTTCGACGCGTTCATCGGCGACTTTGCCAAGGCACTGGACGCACATGGAGTCGGCCCTGACTCACAGCGCAAGCTGCTGTTTCCATTCAAAGCCATGCGCGGTAGCGCGTTGGGCATGACCGAGGGAAGCTGAACCGCCTTCCTCGCCGGCCCAGGACTGAGCCGGAGGCTCAGGCGAGCAGCGGCGCTCCGGTTTTTTCCTGCAGTGCTTCGCGGGTGACACCCGGCGCGAGTTCGACGACCTTCAATCCCTGCTCGGTCACGTCCAGCACGGCGAGGTCGGTGATGATGCGGTTGACCACGCCCACGCCGGTGAGCGGCAAGGTGCACTGGTCGAGGATCTTCAGGTCTTCGGTGCCGTCTTTCTTCTTGGCCACGTGCTCCATGAGGATGATCACGCGCTTCACGCCAGCCACCAGGTCCATGGCGCCGCCCATGCCCTTGACCATCTTGCCGGGAATCATCCAGTTGGCCAGATCACCCTTTTCGCTCACCTGCATGGCACCCAGGATGCTCAGGTTGATCTTGCCGCCGCGGATCATGGCAAAGCTGTCGTGGCTGCCGAAGATGCTGGAGCCCGCAATCGTGGTCACGGTCTGCTTGCCGGCGTTGATCAGGTCGGCGTCCACCTCGTCTTCGGTGGGAAACGGGCCGATGCCGAGCATGCCGTTCTCACTCTGCAGCCACACCTCTTTGTCGGCGGGCACGAAGTTGGCCACCAGCGTGGGGATGCCGATGCCCAGGTTTACATAGAAACCGTCTTCGAGTTCGTGGGCTGCACGCGCAGCCATCTGGTCTTGGTTCCAGGGCATCTCAGACTCCTTCCTTGGGGGTGATCGTGCGCTTCTCGATGCGCTTTTCGGGCTTTGCATTGAGCACCAGGCGGTGCACGTAAATACCGGGCAGGTGGATGTGGTCGGGTTCCATGGCGCCCTTCTCCACGATCTCTTCGACCTCCACCACGCAGATCTTGCCGGCCATGGCCACGGCGGGGTTGAAGTTGCGCGCGGTGAAGCGGAACTGCAGGTTGCCCGAGGTGTCGGCGCGCCACGCTTTCACCAGCGAGACGTCGGGCACGAGTGCTCGCTCCATCACGTAGGTTTCGCCATCGAATTCGCGCAGTTCCTTGCCCTCAGCCACGATGGTGCCGACACCGGTCTTGGTGAAGAAGGCCGGGATGCCGGCACCACCGGCGCGCAGCTTCTCGGCCAGCGTGCCCTGCGGCGTGAATTCGAGTTGCAGTTCACCCGCCAGGTACTGGCGCTCGAACTCCTTGTTCTCGCCGACGTAGCTCGAAATCATCTTGGTGATCTGGCGCGTTTCCAGCAGCTTGCCCAGCCCGAAGCCGTCCACGCCCGCGTTGTTCGAGATCACGGTGAGGTTCTTCTTGCCGCTGTCGCGCAGCGCGTCGATCAGCGCCTCGGGAATGCCGCAGAGGCCGAAGCCGCCCACGGCAAACAACTGGCCGTCGGCCACGATGTCTTTGAGCGCCTCAGTCGCGCTCGGGAAAATCTTGTTCACGTTGCTGTCTCCTGGGTTGAAGCAAGGGAGCCGGTACGATACTACGTAACGGCATACGTAGTAACTCGTAAAGTAAAACCCTCGCCCACATGGACATCGACTACCGCCTGGCCTTCGACTTGGCGCCCGTGGGCCTGGCGCTCTCACGCGAGCGCACCATGGTCGACTGCAACCAGGTGCTGTGCGAGATGTTCGGTGCCACGCGCGAACAACTGGTCGGCCAGAGCTTCCAGATCCTCTACCCCAGCGTCGACGAGTACGAGCGCCTGGGCGCGCGCATGGCGCCGCTGCTGGGCAAGGGCGGCACCTACGCCGATGACCGCATCATGAAACGGGTGGGTGGCCGCCTGCAGGACGAAACCTTCTGGTGCCATGTGACCGGCCGCGCGCTGAGCCGCGAAACGCCACACGCCGCCGGCATCTGGAGCTTTGAAGACCTGAGCTCACGCCGCACCGTGAAAGCCGATCTCACGCCGCGCGAACGTGAGGTGGCCGCCCACCTCATGAGCGGCCTCACCAGCAAGGAAATCGGCAAGGTCCTGGCGATCAGCCACCGAACGGTGGAGATCTACCGGGCGCGTCTCATGCGCAAGTACGGCGCGCACAGCACACCGGACCTCGTGCACCGATTGCTGGCGGGTTGAGCAAAATTCCCCGTTGAGACTAAGCTTCCACCGTTCGGGCTGAGCTTGTCGAAGCCTTCAAGCTTGCGCGTGTGGAGACCCTTCGACAGGCTCAGGGCGAACGGAATCGAATTTCATTGCGGTTGAAAGCCGCTCTCTTGAATGATCTTCGCCCACACCTTGCCGTAAGCCTGTTCACGCGCACCCAGCTGTTCACCGGTCATGAAACCCACGCTCAGGCCCATCGCGGTGAGTTTGTCGCGCACGTCGGGCTGTGCAATGGCTTTCTGCACCGCCTGGGCAATGCGGTCCAGCGTGGCCTTGGGCGTACCGGCCGGGGCGAACAGGCCGTAGTACGGCACGTCCTCAAATCCCTTGAGGCCCAACTCGGCAAAGGTGGGCACCTCGGGCATGGCGGCCTGGCGCTGCGGGCCCATCACGGCCACCACCCGCAGCTTGCCCGCCTTGTGGTTCTCGATGAAGTCGGGAATGGAGGCCACGCCGGCCGGGATCTGGTTGCCCAGCATGTCGGCCATCATGGGTGCGCTGCCGCGGTAGGGTGCGGCCACCAGGTCCAGTCCGTTCTGCTTGGCAATCACTTGGACCAGAAACTGCGGCACCGAAGCCGGCGCGGGAATGCCCACCGTGCCCTTGCCACCGGCGGCCTTCACGCCATCCACCCAGGCCTTGAAGCTGGTGGCGGGTGTGCCGCTGCTCACTGCGAACGCATTGACGAAAGTGGCGAAACCGGCCACCGGCACAAAGTCCTTCGCCGAGTCGTAACCCGGCGCCTTCATGACCATGGGCAAGATCGTGATGCTGTGGTCGTGGCTGAGAAAGAGGGTGTTGCCGTCGGCTGCGGAGGCTTTGAGGGTCTGCGCTGCGATCTGCCCGCCGGCCCCGGGCTTGTTCTCCACGATGACCGGGTGACCCAGCTCGTCCTTGAGCCGCTCCCCCAGGATGCGGGCGATGGCATCGGTGCCGCCGCCGGGAGGGAAGCCCACCAGGATGCGGGTGGTGGACTGGGCATGCGTCAGTCCCAGGCCAAAAACGAGGGAGGCCGCAACAGCGGCGCGGCGGGAGATGGTGAACGTCATGGAACCTCCAGTAAAAAAATCAAACGGGATCGGCATCGACGACCGACGCCGCGGTGCGAAACGCTTCCACCGCCGTGGGCACGCCACAGTACACGGCCACCTGCAGCAGCACCTCTTGCAACTCGGCCGGCGTGGCGCCGTTGTTGAGCGCACCGCGCACATGCCCTTTGAGTTCGTGCTGCTTGCCCAACGCAGCGAGCATGGTCACGGTGATGAGGCTTCGGGTCTTCAGGTCGAGGGTACCGCGCTGCCACACGTCGCCCCAGGCCTTGCGCGTGATGTGCTGCTGTATCGGTTCGGTGAAGGGCGTCATGTTGGCAAATGCGTTGGCCACGAAGGCCTCGCCCATGACCTGCTTGCGCATGGCCAGACCGCGTTCGAATTCGGGATCGTCGTTGTCCTGCATGGTGTGTTCCTTGAAAAGAGATGAAGCCTTGTGGCAACGATACCGCAGGCTTCCCGAGTCGCTACGATCGAAGCCACAAGCTTTGCGACCAACCACCTGGAGACACCCATGAACCGCTACCCCGCCCCCGACATCAACGACCTGCCCGAAGACATCAAGGCCAAGGTGCTTGAAGTACAGGCAAAGGCCGGTTTTGTACCCACCGTGTTCCTGGCCATGGCACGCCGTCCGGCCGAGTGGCGCGCGTTCTTCGCGTACCACGATGCGCTCATGCTCAAGGAAGAAGGCTCGCTGACCAAGGGCGACCGGGAAATGATCGTCACCACCACCAGCGCGGCCAACCACTGCCTCTACTGCGTGGTGGCGCACGGCGCCATCTTGCGCATTTACGAGAAGAAGCCGTTGGTGGCCGATCAGGTGGCGGTGAACCACCACAAGGCCGACATCACGCCGCGCCAGAAGGCCATGCTGGATTTTGCGATGAAGGTCTGCCTGGCCTCCCACGAGATCAGCGACGACGACTTTGCACCGCTGCACGCCCACGGTTTCTCCGACGAAGACATCTGGGACATTGCTGCCATCACCGCCTTCTTTGGCTTGTCCAACCGCATGGCCAGCTTCAGCAACATGATGCCGAACCCGGAGTTCTATGTGATGGGTCGCGTGCCGAAGGTCAAACCCGCCTGAGATCAGTCGTGCAGGTGCGCCAGCAGCTTGTCGGGAATCGGTGCTGATTTCTGCCGGGGGAAGTCCACCCAAACCGTGGTGGCGCCGCCCGAGGCATACAGCGTCTCGGGGTCGTCGCTGCGGGTGAGCGTGCACCAGGTCTCGAAGCTGCTGCGCCCCACGTCGCTGGCAAACATGGTGGCGATCACATTGCCCGGGAACTCCAGCTGCTTGTGGAAGGTACAAAACGCATTGACGATCACCGGGCCTTCGCCCTTTGGGTCGGGCTGGCAGCCGATGCTGTGCATCCACTCGATGCGGATCGTCTCGAGATAGCGGAAGTAGGTGGTGTTGTTCACGTGCCCCATGGCATCCATGTCGCCCCAGCGGATGGGGATGGTCATGCGGAACACTTTTTTCTTCTTCTCGGGCAGTTCAAATTTCATCGATGGGCCTTGATGGACGCGAGGATGCCCAGGACGAACAGCACGCATGCGGACCACTGCAAGGCAGCGGGCCAGGCGCCATCCCAGGCGAAGCTGTAGAGCAGGCCGAACACCGTTTCGCTCACGATGAGTTGCCCGGCCAAACTGGCGCTGAGCCGTCTGCTGGCCATGTTCCAGAGCACCGAGGCGACCCAGGCCGCACCGATGCCGGTGACCACACACACCAGCACAAAGGTACCGAAGCCTGGGCGGGCGACCAGCGTGGCCAGATCGGTGCCCGCCACCGCCCAGATGACCAGTGCGCCGGCCCCCGCGGCAACGCCCAGCCAGTTGGCCCACAGGGTGGAGTTGACCTCGGGGTGCCTGGCCAGCCAGCGTGCATTGAGCAAACCGAAGGCAGTCCAAGACAGCATGGCGAGCGCTGCGTAGAAGATGCCCAGCCACAGGTTCGAGCCCATGCCATCGCCCTGCCCGTGCGCCGTGGCCTGCATCATGAGCACCATGCCGGCCACCGTGAGCATCAACCCCGGCACCAGCGAGCGCCAGCGCAGCCCCTCTGGCTTGCCCAGCAACATGATCCACAGTGGAATGGTGCCGATGATCAGCACCGGCAGCGCAGCGCCTGCGGCCTGGATCGCCAGCACCAGCAGCAGGTAATAACCGGTGTAGCCCAGCAGGCTGAGCCACAGCGCCGCACCCGCCTGGGCCAGTGTGGGACGTTGCGCATCACCCCGCAGAGCGGCCCAGAGCAACAGCACCACCGACAGCAGACCACACGACAGATAGCGCCCCACAGTCAAGTCGACCGAGCTGAAACCGGGCGCAATCAGAGGTGCGATGAAGGTCGTCCCCCAGAACGCGCCCGCACCCACCCCCGCCAGAATGCCGGTGAACATGCCCGGCGGCCAGCCCGAAGGCCGGCCCAGCACCGCTGTGTTCATTCAGGCCCCGAATCCGTCGTCGGCCGCGATCACCGCGCCGTTGATGAAATGGCTCTCGTTCGAGCACAACATCACAAGCACGGCGTCAAGATCGGTCGGCACGCCCACGCGTTTGCGCGGCAACATGCCGATCAGCTTTTGGCCTTGCTCGGTCTGCCAGTGGTGGTGGTTGATCTCGGTGTCGATGTAGCCCGGGCAGATCGCGTTCACGTTGATGCCGTACTTGCCCCACTCCACCGCCATGGCCTTGGTCATCTGCACCACCGCGGCCTTGCTCATGCAGTACACGCCGATCTGCGGCAGCACCTTGAGGCCGGCCATGGAGGCGATGTTGACGATGCGCCCGCCCACATACGTGCCCGGCGCAGCACCCTTGGCGCGGGCCAGCATGCGCTTGCCCACCTCTTGTGCCACGAAGAACGCACCCTTGGTGTTGGTGTTGAAGATGAAGTCGTAGTCTTCCTCGCTCACGTCCTGCAGGCGCTGCGTGGTGCTCACGCCGGAATTGTTGACGAGGATGTCGATGGCGCCCACCTCGGTCTCGGCGTGCGCCACCGCCGCCTTGATGGAGGCCTGGTCGGTCACGTCCATGGCCACCACGTGGGCGTCGCCGCCTTCGGCTTCAATGTGCGCTCGCAGGGCCATGAGGCGGTCGGTGCGGCGGCTGGCGAGCACCACGGCGGCGCCGGCTTTGGCCAGAGTTTTGGCGAACTGTTCGCCCAACCCACCCGATGCGCCGGTGATCAAGGCCACGCGGCCCGACAAGTCCAAGCTGTATGCCACGATGCAAGTCCTCAGTAGAAATTAGTACGACCGTTCGATTTTGTGCGGGTGCCGCATAAAATGCTGTCTGTCGAGTGACACGCAAGGCACACTCTGCGCCTTCTTGAAAATCATTATCAGTGAGACCCCCCCGATGACCCACGATGAATTGCTGGCCCAGTTCGGCCCCCGCGAAGCCATGGAATACGACGTGGTCGTGGTCGGTGGCGGCCCGGCAGGCCTGGCCACCGCGATCCGCCTCAAACAGCTGGCCTCCGAGAAGGGCAGCGAGATCAACGTGTGCGTGCTGGAAAAAGGCTCCGAGCCCGGCGCACACATCCTGAGCGGCGCAGTGATGGACCCGATCGCGATCACCGAGCTCTTTCCAAACTGGAAAGAACTGGGCGCACCGCTGCACCAGCCCGTGACCGGCGATGACTTGCTGGTCCTCACCGAGAACGGCGCCACCCGCACGCCCGACTGGCTGATGCCGCGCAACTTCCACAACGACGGTTGTTACGTGATCAGCCTGGGCGCGGTCACCAAGTGGCTGGGCGAGCAGGCCGAAGCGCTGGGCGTGGAAATCTTCCCCGGCTTCACTGCCGCCGAGGTGCTTTACAACGACGACGGCTCGGTCAAGGGCGTGGCCACCGGCCACCAGGGCCTGGGCAAGGACGGTGAGCCCACCGGCCACTTCCAGCTCGGCATGGAACTGCACGCCAAGTACACCGTGTTTGCCGAAGGCGCGCGCGGCCACTTGGGCAAACAACTCATCGCCAAATACCAGCTCACCGAAGGCAAGGACGCGCAGACCTTTGCCATCGGTATCAAGGAGCTGTGGGAAATTCCGGCGGACAAGGCCAAGCCCGGTCTGGTGGTGCACACCGCCGGCTGGCCCATGGATGCCGACACCTTCGGCGGCGGTTTTCTCTACCACCTCGAAGGTAACCAGGTCACGCTGGGCCTGGTGGTTGGCCTGGACTACCAGAACCCCTGGATGTCGCCGTTTGAAGAAATGCAGCGCTGGAAAAAGCACCCCAGCATCCTGGCGCACATCGAGGGCGGCAAACGCCTGGGCTACGGCGCGCGCGCGCTCAACAACGGCACGCCACAGGCCCTGCCCAAGCTGGTGTTCCCCGGGGGCGCCATGGTGGGTTGCAACGCTGGTTTCCTGAACGCTGCGCGCATCAAGGGCAGCCACGCCGCCATCAAGAGCGGCATGCTCTGCGCCGAGGCCGCGTTTGAAGCGGTGGCGGCTGGCCGCCAGGGCGACGAGCTCGCCGGCTTCACCGAAGGTTTCGAGAAAAGCTGGCTGCATGAGGAACTCTGGACCTACCGCAACTTCAAGAACTGGTTCAAGAAGAGCCCGCTGCTGGGCAAGCTCATGACCGGCGTGGAGCACTGGTTCCTGCCCAAGATCGGCGTGAAGACGCCACCCTGGACGCTGCACAACACCACGCCAGACCACCTGAAGCTGCGCCCGGCCGCCGAGATGCCGCAGATCACCTACCCCAAGCCCGACGGCAAGATCACCTTCGACAAGCTCTCCAGCGTGTTCGTGAGCAACACGAACCACGAAGAGAACCAGCCCGCCCACCTCACGCTGCGCAACAACACGGTACCGGTGCAGATCAACCTGGCCAAATACGCTGGCCCCGAGAGCCGCTACTGCCCGGCCGGCGTGTACGAGTACGTGAAGAACGACGACAACACCGACCGCCTGCAGATCAACGCGCAGAACTGTGTGCACTGCAAGACCTGCGACATCAAGGACCCGACGCAGAACATCGTGTGGGT
>JBBQKZ010000158.1:0-7870 GCA_038327405.1 Burkholderiales bacterium
CGGATTGATATCGGAAACAACCAGAAAATTTGCCCGTGCGCAGAACGATGCCTTCGCTGCACTGCCTGTTTTGTCATAAGGGTCGTCCCACGTGGCAGAGGCCAGGCCCACTGCCGTGTCGAAAGTCGTGGAGGTGTTGTAAGCGGTGGTGGGAGCGCCCTTGCCGCTGAAATACCGGATGCACTCGTACATCATTTCGCCAATAGGGTTTCCCCAGTCGATCAGTTCTCCTTCCTTGGGCGATTTGGCGGAATCGCTGTAGGGATTGGACTTCCAGTATTCGCTGGTGTCGCTGCTCTGGTTGAAGCCGCGAATGCGCAGTCGGTCAAATGTCGTGACGATCCTCGCTCCTGCTGTGAACTGACCCGTGTTTGCCGTAACTTCGTCCCTGAATGATGAGACCACTTTGCGAAGGCGCCCACCCGACATGTGCTGGTCGTAACTGCCGGTGATCAGGCCGAACAACATCGCATCGGTCTCGCCGTAGTCGTGCAACAGGCCCACTGGCTTGTATTGACCGTTGGGATAGAGCTTGCAGCCGCTGTTGAACGAGGCAGTACAAACTTCCACACGCACGGTGAGGTCGCGTGCATTGGCCGTCCCGTTCGGAAAGCCGCCTGTTGACAGATTGTCCTGAAGCACCGGACGTTCTTTGGACGCCCATTCCCAAATGCGGGCGTTGTTGCCAACGTCCGCGCGGATTCGCAGCAGGGGTGGCAGGTTGCTGCAGTTATTCAATGTGCTGCAATTGGTATTGCGGTTGGCGGTAAGGCTGCCAAAGAAGTGCCTCACGTTATTCGCGGTCAGATCTGCGAGATCGGTGTACTCGCTGATCTTGTAGCCGTGACTGAGGTGGTACTCCTTGCCCCAGCTGTGCGCGTCTTGGGGAATGTAGGAACGGCGCAAAATGGTTTGCGTGGTGCTGTCCACTTCGCGTGTACCGCCGTAAAGCACTTTACGCAGTGCATCGATGCGGCTCGTCGTCACGTAATTCAACCAGTTGCCTGACCATTCCCCACTGGTCGATGGGCCCGTGCAACGTCCCAAGGCATCGGCAGTACCCAGTGGCGCAAACAGGCCGGTGTTGCC
Source organism: Burkholderiales bacterium (assembly GCA_038327405.1). Classification (GTDB taxonomy): domain Bacteria; phylum Pseudomonadota; class Gammaproteobacteria; order Burkholderiales; family Burkholderiaceae_C; genus Hydrogenophaga. The sequence goes on from JBBQKZ010000158.1 coordinate 1,090, forward strand.
AACGCCAGAGTACCCGTAGCAAAGTGTTGAGTCGTAAAGCCCGTAATAAGTGATGGTTGGCTTGAAGCGCGTGTCCAGAAGGCCGTCGCCATCAATGTCGCTGGCGTCGTTGTAGGCCTCGTAGAAGAACTTGTGGTCCCGCCCGGCGATGAGCATGGTCAGCGGTTTGGCGCTGACCGTGGCACTCAGTGGTTTGGTGGGCCAGTCGAGCGCGCTCACCGTGGCTGTGGTGGCCACGATGGCCGAGATGGCAACCACTTGCAGCGAGCGGTTCAGTTTGGACAGAGCGGTCATGGTCTTCTCTCCCGGGCTTCAGAGTGGTGCGTAAATGGATTGCAGCAACACGACCGAGCGGTCGGCACCTGCGTTGCTGCGGGCTGTGATGCGGTAACGCGCGCAGTTGGTCGCGCTGCCCACCACACCGGGCGAACAGCTGAAGCCGTTGCCCAGGTACTCGATCATGTATTGCGGCGTGATGCTGATGCCGCCGTTGGTGAGCGCTGTTGCACTGAACCATGGAGGCGTGGTGACCTCAAACCAGCGCTCCAGGGTGGGCGGATTGGGTGCGCCGCAAACACCGTTGGCCGGGTTGCAGGCGGCGCCGGCCGCTGGCTGCAGTGCGGGCAGGGCCTGGTTGCCCTGCACGAAAGCCTCTGCCTCTTTGAGGGCTGCTTCAGCGGCCTGAAAGGAAATGCTGCGGTCGAAGGTGTGCGAGGTCATGCGCTCTTCGAGCGTCACGGTGCGCAGTCCGCTGAGCCCGACCAACGTCATGACGACGAGCAGGATCAGCGCGACCACCAGAGCGACGCCCTGTTGCTTGCCACGCGCGGGGCGCTGGCGGAGAAGGTGAGGGTGAAGGGGTCGTGGTGACGTCATGGGGTGGCCCGGTTGCGCAGATTGACCACGTGAATGAGCTGGCGCTGCAAAGGCGCCTGGTCGGTGCCGGTGTTGGTGGTGGATTCCAGGTCCAGCCGCAGACGCACCGCCACCACCTGGTTGGCAGCGGTCGGGGTCCAGTCGGTGATCAGGGTGGCATCCACCCAGTCGTTGGCCAGGGTGGTGCCGTTGAAGGTCAGGTAGTCGATGGTCATGTTGACCACCCCTTCGACAACTTCGACAGGAGCGACGTCGTCCGGCCCGATCCGAAACAGCGAACGCCGTCCGCGGGCGTTGTTGCCCACGAACCAGGTGTTGGCGCTGTAGCGCGTGACGTAACCACCCGCGGCGAAGACGCGCGAATTCGCGGTGGCGCAATTGGTGGGAAAGTTGATGCCGATGGAGCAGTTGCCCGGCCTGGCGGGAGAGACGTTCGCAACCGCAGCGGCTGCGCCGCCAGCTGCATGGGTGATGCTGCCCACACCTGCCGCAGAAGCGGCGGTGACCTGGGCGATGGCTGCCGATTCTGTGTCACAGATCACCACGTAGTTGCCAGCCACGAAGCCGTGGTTGAGGGTGGACAGCGTCACCACGCCAGTGGCGGCGTCGTGACCCGCAATGGGCACGCCGTTGAACATGCCGCCGCTGAGGATCTTCAACGCATCGGAGTTGTTGGTGCGTTCCCCGACCCCGGCGCCGATGGCGACGATGCCTGTGGCCGCAACGCCCGGTGCGAAGCCTTGCAATGCACCCGCGTTCCAGTCAGCCCACCACGCCGTGCCCGCATTGTTCAGCACGTTGGCTGTCACTTGCGCGCCGCAGGTGTTGCCACCCACCTGGCGAGCTTCCCGGGCCATCAATTCAAACGACAGCCGAGCGCTTTCCTGCATGCGGCTGAGGTCTTCGTTGGAGCGGGAGGCCTGCTGGTTCGTCAGAAAGATGTTGATCACGCCGCCAATGACGACAAGGCCCAGCACCAGGGCCACCATCAGTTCGACCAGACTGAAGCCGCGCTGGCGACGCGGCACGGTTGCCAGCTGGGATCGGTGGGCGCTCATATGCGGCTCCGGGTCTCGAAGGTCTGGGTGGTGCCGGTCGTGCCACCGATGGCTCGGGAGTCATCCCAGGTGATGCTCACGGTGCAGTTGCCCAGCGCATCGCAAGTGATGGCCCCGCAGGTGGTGTTGGCGTCGCCCAGACCCGCGCGCAGGCTGTCGAGCCAGTCCCGGCGGGTGTTGCCGGCGAGGTCGGCGGTGGTGATGGCACCCGAAGTGCAGGTTGCACCCATGTTGTACGACAGCCCAACCGCCGCCGCCCGATCGGCGCGCATGGCATCCAGAATGTAGTAACTCAGCATCACCGCCTGGCTGCGGCCATAGCTGCTCTGATTCGATTTCAAGGCGTTGGCTTGAAGGCCCGCCATGCCCAGCAGTCCCAGCGACAGGATCAGCACCGCCACAAGGATCTCGATGAGGCCCACGCCTCGCTGGCGCTTCAAGGAGGGCCTGAGAGCCGGTTGCGGGGGGAGCGTCGCGAACGTCATGGTCATGTGAGTGGGCAGGTGGCCGCCACTGAGGCAGGGGTCGTGGTGGTGAGTCGGCCAGTGGAGGCCAGCGTGATGTCGCGTGCGCGTCGGTCATTGCCCAGCGCGCCAGAAGTGCTGCAAACCCGCAGGCGCCCCTGTTGTGACGCGCCACTCATGTCGCGCACCGTGCCGTCGGGCGAAAACGAAATGAAATTGGCCAGTGCTGCATCACCTGCGATGGTCAGGCCCCCGGGCGCTGCGGGCGACCTGGAAACGATGGTCTCGGCCGCGCTGTCCACGGCAGCGTTGGGTGGTGCGCGGGTGGTGTCGACGAACACGATCCAGCCTTGAGCCCAGTTTCCCGTGGTGACACATGACGCGCCGTCGGTGCTCTTGCAGACCGTGATTCGAGTGCCGCGCCGGATCGCCTCGCTGCGCGCAAGCGCCATGGCGCTCACAAAATCGTTGTTGGAGGTGGTGATTCGGCTGGAAGCGATGAACGACTGGAAGCTGGGCACGCCCACCGCCAACAAAACGCCCATCACGGCAATGCCGACCATGAGCTCGATCAAGGTCATGCCGCGCTGCCGGCGCGTGACTGCGATAGTCCTACGGGTAAGGGAATGTTTCACACCCAGATTTTCGGCTCGAACCCGAAATCGGCCTGGGAAAGACGCTGAAGTGCCGCCTGAGCAGGACAGACGGTCACTTTTTTTGAGGCGCTTTCTCCAACCTCAGGAATACATCCGAAGCATTATTTTTTGTCGCCTGCGGTGAATAACCGCATTGGATTAGAAAAATTCAATGACAGGAGGAATTTGAATTCTTAAGCAATAAGAAATGGTGTTTGGTTGGGGTGGGCTCATGCCCGCGTGATTTTGCTCACGGATGCTGTGGCACTCGCTGTTTTCAGCGCTGAACTTCGTCCACCAAAGCCCGGAATTCGTCGATGTCTTCAAAGCTTCGATAGACGCTGGCAAAGCGCACGTAGGCCACCTTGTCCAGCTTCTTGAGTTCGCGCATCACCATTTCACCCAGCCGCGTAGCTGGCACTTCGCGAGCACCCAAGTTGAGCAGTTTTTCCTCGATGCGCTCGATGGCTGCGTCCACCTGCTCGGTGCTCACGGGGCGTTTGCGAAGCGCCAGGGCGAACGAGGCGCGGAGTTTTCCCGGGATGTAGTCCACCCGCCGGCCGTCTTTCTTCACCACCGCCGGAAAGCTCACCTCGGGCCGCTCGTAGGTGGTGAAGCGCTTCTCGCAATGCCCGCACTGGCGCCGACGGCGGATGAAATCCGCGTCTTCCGAGACGCGGGTTTCCACGACCTGGGTTTCAAGATGGCCGCAAAAGGGGCATTTCATAGCGTAATGCCGCCCGTTGGCGTCAGTTGTAGACCGGGAAGCGTGCGGTCAAGGCATTGACCTTGGCGCGTACCGCTTCAATGTTGACCGCATCGCGCGGGTTGTCCAGCACGTCGGCGATCAGGTGGGCGGTGGCGCGGGCTTCTTCGTCCTTGAAGCCACGGGTGGTCATGGCAGGGGTGCCGATGCGCACGCCGCTGGTGACCATGGGCTTTTCCGGGTCGTTCGGGATCGCGTTCTTGTTGATGGTCATGTGCGCGCTGCCCAGCACTGCTTCGGCTTCCTTGCCGGTGATGCCCTTGGCGCGCAGGTCGACCAGCATGACGTGACTTTCGGTTCGGCCGCTGACGATACGAAGTCCGCGCGAGGTGAGTGTTTCGGCGACGATGCGCGCATTTGTCAGCACTTGCTGCTGGTAAATTTTGAATTCAGGTGCAAGCGCTTCTTTGAACGCCACGGCCTTGGCTGCGATCACGTGCATCAGCGGGCCGCCCTGCAGGCCAGGGAAGATGGCGCTGTTGATGGCCTTTTCGTGCTGGGCCTTCATCAGGATGATGCCGCCGCGCGGTCCGCGCAGGCTTTTGTGGGTGGTGGAGGTGACCACGTCGGCGTGCGGCACCGGGTTGGGGTAGATGCCGGCAGCGATCAGACCTGCGTAGTGCGCCATGTCGACCAGGAAGATCGCACCGACGTCCTTGGCCACCTTGGCGAAGCGCTCGAAATCGATGCGCAGGCTGTAGGCCGAGGCGCCGGCAATGATCAGCTTGGGCTTGGTTTCGTGGGCTTTGCGTTCCATGGCGTCGTAGTCGATCTCTTCCTTGTCGTTCAGACCGTAGGAGACGACGTTGAACCACTTGCCGCTCATGTTGAGGGCCATTCCGTGGGTGAGGTGGCCACCTTCGGCCAGGCTCATGCCCATGATGGTGTCGCCTGGCTTGAGGAAAGCGAGGAACACGGCTTCGTTCGCCGAAGCGCCGCAGTGGGGTTGCACGTTGGCCGCGTCGGCGCCGAAGATCTGCTTGACGCGGTCGATGGCCAGTTGTTCGGCGATGTCGACGAACTCACAGCCGCCGTAGTAGCGCTTGCCGGGGTAACCCTCGGCGTATTTGTTGGTGAGCTGGGTGCCCTGGGCGGCCATCACCGCAGGCGAGGCGTAGTTTTCGCTCGCGATCAGCTCAATGTGGTGTTCCTGGCGTGTGTTTTCAGCCTGGATGGCGGCGTACAGCTCGGGGTCGGTTTGCTCGATGAGAATGTTGCGGTCGAACATGGCAGTCCTTCAAGAGGTGAATCCTTGCGCATTGACAAGGGCTGCCCAGGCGAACGGCTGAACACCCGCGCTGCATCAGCGGGGCGGCACGCTTCCCAGTGGTTGTCCCGGCCGCAGATCAAAGTTCGAATGATCGGGCAGGGGGGCCACGTCAGCGGCAGCCCTCTCGAATCGTTTCCAGGGGTTGCGCGCCTATCGCCAGTTGCGTACCAGTCGAGTTTAGCCGAGGGGCATGGCCCTGGCTGGCTGCTCTGGCAAAGGCCGGTGCAACCGCTGCACCGGCCGTTTCTGGCTCAGGACTGTGCCAGCGGAGCAGGTGCGGGGTTTGCCGCGGGTGCGGCTGGGCCGGCCTCGATCTCAGTGCCGGGTGCCACTGCGGGTGCTGGCTGGGCTGGTGCAACAACATTGACCGTGCGTGCCGGCGGCACGTAGCGCTGCAGGGGTTTGCCCAGAGCGACGCTCTGAATGCGCATGTGCTCGGACATCACCTTGTCGATGTACCAGCCGCCGTCGGTGGTGACCGCGCCCACGTACAGGCGCAAGCCGCCTTCCACTGAGCCTGCGCGCTTGATGCAGTCCTGCAGCACCCGCACGCCCACCCGCAAGTTCGACACCGGGTCGAAGGCCGCAAGTTGGCCGCCGAAGTCTTCGTACTTGTCGGTGTGCACGCGCGTCAGCACCTGCATGAGGCCTTGGGCACCCACGGGGCTTTGCGCGAATGGGTTGAAACGCGATTCCACCGCCATGACGGCGAGGATGAGGGTCGGGTCGAGCTTGGCTTTCTCGCCAATGGTGAAGGCCTCGGCCACCAGTGCGCCCAACGGCTCCGGCGCAACGCGGTACTTGCGGCTGAGCCAGAAGGTCACGTTGGCTTGCTGCTTGGGCAGGTCTCCCGGGTCGGCCGCTGTCACGCGGTCGATGGCGGTCGGCTCCACGGCGATCAAGGGCTCTTCCGTGGCGGCTTCCTGGCGCTGCAGCAGCCAGCCCAGCAATTGCTGTTCGGCATTCTGGCGCAGATCGCCGCGTGCGCTCAGAACGATCAAGCCGACCGCGAACAGGGTGCCGAGCAAGGCCACGCTGTTGTGTGTGATGTCGAGAAATCCACGGTAGGTGTCGGCCAGCGTGGTCTTGAGGGATGCCACGACACCTGAGGTGTTCTTGGGTGGCGCATTGAAGGTTGTCATCGTGTCGCTCCGTTCATGGCAAGGCCGAATCAAGATTCGGCCCGGCCGAGTGTGGTCGCAGTCGCAGGCCGGGCAAATGGGCCCGGCGAACGACCTGGCCTGGTTGGGCTGCGGTCGGGGTTTACCCTTGAGAGGGGCAAAGTTGCCGGATGGTAGGGGGAGATAAATGCCCGGTCAATGTTTAGAACATCTTTTAAAGATACTTTTGGTTATAAACAAACAGTTTCAATTGACCGCTCAGGCGCTTCGCTAGCGAGAGAGCCAGCGCCGGCAAGGCTTGCAAGGGGATGACCGACCAATTGCCGTTTGTCGGTTCACGTCCACCTTTCACCTCGCAAAACCGGGTTTCGGGCCTCCCGAATAGGTCGCCTGACGGCGATTGAAAAGCTTCATGGCGTCGCCGCCCGGCTTGTCTTGCCCCTGATCCAACGCGGGAGTAACCTGCGTTGGTCGGTTGTGATGACCGGCAGCAGCCGACCCAGCGGACCTTCCGCATGACGGCCCCAACGGGAGCAATCTGTTGCTTCCAGGCTGGAGAGACATCAAACTCCCTCCGCCAAAAAAGACGGC
>JBBQKZ010000159.1:0-7684 GCA_038327405.1 Burkholderiales bacterium
GCGTGGCGTAGAAGAACTCGCTGTCGAACGGCGGGTCCTTGCGCATGAGCACCGCGTCGAAGGTGTGCAGGGCTTCGCGGCCCTGGTGGAGCACGCGGTACCAGTCGTCGGCTTCTCCGGTGAGCTCGATGCGGCGCACCATCGCGGTCACGGGCTGGCCGGTCTGCCACTGCAGGTGCTGTGGCTCGCAGGCGGCCAGGGTGTGGCCGCGTTTCTGCAGCTCGCGCATCATGGCGAAGGTGGTGTCCTTGTAGGTCTTGAAGGTGACCAGCGGGTCGGCGACAAAGAGGATGTTCATGGCTTGCTTTTCTGACGAAGGCCGTACTGTTGCACAAACAGCGCGACGGCGCCGGCCACCACGCCCCAAAAGGCCGAGCCGATGCCGGCAATCACCACGCCGCTGAGCGTGACGAGAAAGGTGATGAGCGCAGCCTCGCGGTGCGTGTCGTCTTTCAAGGCGGTGTGCAGCCCGCCGCCAATGCTGCCCAGCAGAGCGATGCCGGCAATGGCCAGCACCAGCTCGCGCGGGAAGGCGATGAGCAGACCGGTGACGGCCGCGCCGAACAGGCCGATGAGCACATAGATGGCGCCGCAGGTCACGGCGGCGGTGTAACGTTTCTTCGGATCGGGGTGCGCTTCCGGCCCCATGCAGATGGCGGCGGTGATGGCGCTGAGGTTGAGCGCGAACGCGCCGAATGGTGCGAGCAGCAGCGTGGCCACGCCGGTGAGCGTGATGATTCTGGAGATCGGCATGTCGTAGCCCGCGGCACGGATAGCGGCCACGCCGGGCAGGTTTTGCGAGGCCATGGTCACCACGAACAGCGGCAGCGCCAGGCTGGTGAACGCAGCGAGGGTGAACACCGGCATGGTGAACACCGGGCGGGCCAGCTCCAGCGTGAGCGCGCCGGCGTTGAACTGGCCACGCAGCAACACACAGGCCACCGACACCGCCAAGGTGATGACCACCGCATAACGAGGCGCCAGCCGCCGGCCCAGCAGGTAGGCCAACAGCATGAGCACCACCAGCACCAGCGCCGTTTGCGCGGCGGCAAAGGCCTGCAGGCCGAAACGCGCCAGCACACCGGCCAACAAGGCGGCCGCGATGGCCATGGGAATCTTGTTCATCACGCGCTCGAACCAGCCCGTGGCGCCCGCCAGCGTGATGAGCGCGCCGCAGATCAGGAAGGCGCCGATGGCCTCGGCCATGGAGAAGCCCCCGGCCAGACCCGCTGTGGCCAGCACAGCCGCGCCGGGCGTGCTCCACGCCACCATGACCGGCTGCTTGAGAACGAGCGAGGGAATGGCCGAACACAAGCCCATGGCCAGGCCGAGCGCCCACATCCACGAGGTGATCTGCGCCGGCGTGGCGCCAAACGCCTGCGCGGCCTGGAACACGATGGCCACCGAGCTGGTGAAACCCACCAGCACCGCGACAAAGCCGGCGGTGGCGGCGGAGAGGTTGAGGTCTTTAAAAAAGGACATCGGGCGATTTTGCCCAGAAGGTCAGTACGCCCGTTCGCCCTGAGCCTGTCGAAGGGCCTCCACAGGTATTGGCAAGGGCTTCGACAAGCTCAGCCCGAACGGGGGGTGGGAGTGGGGCAGCGACCCGCGCAGCGGCGGAGCGTGGGTGCCGACTTCTCTATATCTCTATTTTTGATCCCAGCTCGATCACCGCGTTGCTCGGCAGGTGCAGGAACTGCGCGGCAGCGCTGGCGTTGTGGTGCATCTGCGCAAACAACTTCTCGCGCCACGGTGCCATGCCGCTGCCCAGGGTGGGCGTGACGACATCGCGCGACAGGAAGTAACTGGTCGTCATGGCCTCCATGTCGCAGCCGTGGCCGCGCATGAGCTGCAGCGCCTTGGGCACGTCGGGCTCATCCTTGAATCCATAGTTGAGCGTGACGGCCCAGCAGTCGTGGCCCAGCGGCTCCATCTGCAGGCGCTGCCCGGGTGCGATCCAAGGCACTTCATGGCTGCGCACGGTGACGAACAGGTTCTGCTCGTGCAGCACCTTGTTGTGCTTGAGGTTGTGCAGCATGGCGTTGGGCACATGGCCACGCTCCGCGGTGAGGAACACGGCCGTGCCGCCCACGCGCACCGGCGGGCTCACGAACACCGCGTCCAGAAAACTCGGCAGGTCCAGCGCTTCGGCCTGCTGCGCTTCGCCCATGAGGCTGCGGCCGCGCTTCCAGGTCATCATGAGCGTGAACACCAGCCCGCCGATGAGCAGCGGGAACCAGCCGCCCGCGAACAGCTTGAGCAGGTTGGAGGTGAAGAAGGCCAGGTCGACCACAAAGAAGAACCCGGTGGCGACCAGGCACAGCCACAGCGGGTACTTCCAGCTGTAGCGGATCACGTAGAAGGTGAGCACGGTGGTGATCAGCATGTCCAGCGTGACCGCGATGCCGTAGGCCGCGGCCAGGTTGGTGGACGACTTGAACATCACCACCGCCAGCACGATGGCAGCGAACAGCGCCCAGTTGACGAAGGGCATGTAGACCTGGCCGGTGTCGTGTTCGCTGGTGTGCTGCACCTGCAGGCGCGGCAAATAGCCGAGTTGCATGGCTTGTTTGGTGACGCTGAAGGCACCGGTGATGAGGGCCTGCGAGGCAATGACGGTGGCCATGGTGGCCAGCAACACCAGCGGCAGCAGAAGCCAGTCGGGCGCCATGTTGAAAAACGGGTTCTTCACCGCCTCGGGCCTCGCCAGCAGCAGCGCGCCCTGGCCAAAATAGTTCAGCGTGAGGCAGGGCATGACCACCAGAAACCAGGCCAGGCGGATCGGCTTCTTGCCGAAGTGGCCGAGGTCGGCATAGAGCGCTTCGGCCCCGGTGACGCACAACACCACAGCGCCCAGGATGATGAAGGTGGTGCCGGGCTGCTGCCAAATGAAGCGCAGCGCGTGGTGCGGGCTGAGCGCGGCCAGGATCTCCGGGTGGTCCACGATCTGCACCACGCCCAGCACCGCGATGGTGACGAACCACACCACCGTGATCGGGCCGAAGAACTTGCCGATGCCGCCGGTGCCGCGTTTTTGCACAGCGAACAGCGCGAACAGCACCACCAGAGTGATCGGCACCACGTATTGCCGGAATGCGGGGGAAATGACTTCGAGGCCCTCGACGGCCGACAGCACCGAGATGGCTGGCGTGATGACGCCGTCGCCGTAAAACAGCGCGGTGCCGAAGATGCCGATGGCCAGCAGCGTCTGGCGCAGTTCGGGCCGGTCTTTCACCGCCGTGGAGGCCAGCGCCAGCATGGCGATCAGGCCGCCCTCGCCACCGTTGTCGGCCCGCAGCACCAGCACCACGTACTTCAGCGAGACGATGACGGTGAGCGTCCAGAACAGGATGGACAGCACGCCGTAGACGTTCGCGTGGGTGAACTCGACATGGCCGGATCCGAAGACCTCCTTGACGGCGTACAGCACGCTGGTGCCGATGTCGCCGTAGACCACACCGATGGCGCCCAGGGTGAGCGCTGTGAGAGACGATTTGGAAGCTGACACGAAGAAACCCCGGCCTTGTGGGCCCAGGGTTCATTGTCTGGGGACCGCGATTTTGCGCCTGCCCCCACGCCTTGTCTGTGGGGTCAGGGGTCTAAACCGCCCCTTGCGTGATCAATGTTGCGCTGCAGCAACTCACTCGTAGACTTCGGCGTCCGGGTCGGTGGCTTCGAGCTCGTAGCTGGCAGCCAGCATCGCCAGACGCCCGATCACGCCGTACATGTAGAAGCGGTTGGGCACGCTCGCACCGGGTTTCACGCCGGGCTGCGGCAGTTGGGCGCTCTGCTCGAAGGCCAGCGGCACGAAGCTGGAGCCGGGCGCGTTGAGGTTCTCGTCCACCCCACGATCGACGTGCACGCGGTAGAAACCACCCACCACATAACGGTCCATCATGTAGACCACCGGCTCGGCCACCGCGCTGTTGATGCGCTCGTTGGTCAGCACACCTTCCTGGATGATCACCTCGTGCACCGCCTGCCCGGCCTGCGTCACGGCCATGTGCGCCTTGGTCTTGGCCGACAGGTTGTCGATCTCGCGCGCATCGCGCACGGTGAGGATGCCCATGCCGCCGGTGCCGTTGTCGGCCTTGACCACCACGAACGGCTTCTCGTTGATGCCGTACTCCTTGTACTTGCGGCGGATCTTGCCCAGCAGCGCGTCGGTGTTGCTGCGCAGGCATTCGAGCCCTGTGTCGGTGTTGAAGTCGACCTGGCCGCACTGGTTGAACATCGGGTTGATGAGCCAGTGGTCCATGCCCAGCAACTTGCCGAAACGCTTGGAGACTTCCTCGTACGCCTTGAAATGGTGGCTCTTGCGCCGCGTCGGCCAGCCGCCATGCAGCGGCGGCAGCAGGTACTGCTCGTGCAGGTCTTCCACGATGCCGGGCACGCCCGCGCTCAGGTCGTTGTTGAGCAGGATGGTGCAGGGGTCGAAGTTCTTCAGGCCCAGGCGCCGCTTGGTGCGGATCAAGGGCTCCAGCACCACCTTCTCGCCGCCGGGCAGCTCGATGGTGGTGGGCACCTTGATGTCGTTGGACATGGAGCCCAGCCGCACGTTGAGCCCGGCCATGTAGAAGATGCGCTGCAGCTGGGCAAGGTTGCTCAGGTAAAAGATGTCGCGCGTGTTCTCGGGGATCAGCAGCAGGTTCTTGGCTTCGGGGCAGATCTTTTCGATCGCCGCCATGGCCGCCTGCACCGCCAGCGGAATCATCTCGGGCGTGAGGTGGTTCCAGCCGCCGGGGTAGAGGTTGGTGTCCACCGGTGCGAGCTTGAAGCCGGCGTTGCGGATGTCCACCGAGCTGTAGAACGGTGGCGTGTGCTCCATCCACTCCAGCCGGAACCAGCGCTCGATGACCGGCGTGGACTCGAGGATGCGCTGCTCAAGCTCGTTGATGGGGCCGGTCAGGGCAGTGACGAGGTGGGGGACCATAGGAGAGGGCCTGGAACGGCAACGGGTGGGGGTAATCAGTGTAATGGGGCTGGATGACACCCATTTCAAGGCGCCGCACCGGTCCAGACGCTGATCAGCCCCGAACTTCGCCCTCGCCCAGCACCACGTACTTCAGGGAAGTCAGGCCCTCCACACCCACCGGCCCACGGGCGTGGAATTTATCGGTGCTGATACCGATCTCTGCACCGAGACCGAACTCGAAACCGTCAGCGAAGCGGGTGCTCGCATTCACCATCACGCTGGCCGAGTCGACCTCACGCAAAAATCGCTGGGCGTGCATGTGGTTGGTGGTGAGGATGGCGTCGGTGTGGTGGCTGCTGTAGTGGTTGATGTGGGCAATGGCTTCGTCCACGCCTTCAACCAGCTTGATGCTGATGACGGGAGCGAGGTATTCCTCGGACCAGTCGGCTTCAGTGGCGTCTTTCAGGATGGGTGCACGCTGACCTTCGACAAGCTCAGGCCGAACGGTTTGGGCCAGGATCGCCTTGCTCTCGGGGCAGCAACGCATCTCCACGCCCTTGGCCGCGTAGACGGCGCCGATCTTCGGCAGAAAGTCGGCAGCCACGCCACGCGCCACCAGCAGGCTCTCGGTGGCGTTGCAGGGGCTGTATTTCTGGGTCTTGGCGTTGTCCGCCACCGTCACCGCCATCGCCACGTCACACGGATCGTCCACATACGTGTGGCAGTTGCCGTCCAGGTGTTTGATCACCGGCACCTTGGCTTCGGCGCTGATGCGCTCGATCAGGCCCTTGCCGCCGCGCGGAATGATCACGTCCACGTACTGCGGCAGGGTGATGAGCAGGCCCACGGCAGCGCGGTCGGTGGTGGGCACGAGCTGCACCGCGTCAGCGGGCAGGCCGGCGTCCGTCAAGGCGCGTTGCACCAGCGCGGCCAAGGCGCGGTTGGATTCGATGGCCTCCGAGCCGCCGCGCAAGATGGCCGCGTTGCCGCTCTTGATGGACAGGCTCGCGGCTTCGATGGTCACGTTGGGGCGGCTCTCGTAGATCATGCCGAACACCCCGATGGGCACGCGCATCTGCCCCACGCGGATGCCGCTGGGCATCTGCTTCAGGCCGGTGATGTCGCCAATGATCTCTGGCATGGCCGCGAGCTGCTCGCAGCCCAGGGCGCAGGTCTCCAGGACCTTGGGTGTGAGCTTGAGGCGGTCCACCATGGGCTCGGCCAGGCCAGCGGAGCGGGCGCGCTCGAGGTCCTTGGCGTTGTCCAGCTGCAACGCGTCCACGTTGGCTCGCAACAGAGCGGCCAGGCCCAGCAAGGCGCGCTGCTTGGTGGCCGCGCTGGCCTTGGCCATGAGCGCGGAGGCCGCCTTGGCCTGCTGGCCCAGGGTGTGCATGAGTTCGGTGGTGTTGGTCGCGTTCATGGGCTGGATTTTCGCAGAGGGGCGCACGTTGTGTCGGCCGGGGCTCAAGTTGCCGCGGTGCGGGTCGATAAGCCTGATGAGATCCCCGCCCATCCGCCCACCATGTCCATGTCCATCACCTCAAGTAGCTCGGCCAGCGCCATTGGGCTGAGCGGCATGCGCGCCGCACAGCGACAGCTGGACTCACACGCCCACAACGTGGCCAACGTGCAAACGCCGGATTTCAAGCGACAGCTGACAACGCAGACGGCCAGGCCGGATGCCGGTGGCGTGGAAACACAGACAGCCCTCGAGAGCGGCGTGCCAGCGCCCTTTGTCGGCCTGGCCGACGACCTGGTGGGGCAACGCATGAGCCTCTACAGCTTTGCGGCCAATCTGCGCACGGTGCAGACGGAAGACCGGATGTTGGGGACCTTGCTGGACACCAAGGCCTGAGTGGTCTGCAGCCTGCGACCAAAACACCAAAGGCCCTGGAGGCCCAAGCCCCCAGGGCCTTCGCCCTCCTCCTCGCAGTCAGTGATTCAGCTTCAAAACGGGTAGTGTCGCGGCGTCGTCTGCACCGTGATCCAGCGCAATTCGGTGAACTCCGCAATGCCGGCCTTGCCGCCGAAGCGGCCGATGCCCGAACCTTTCACACCACCAAACGGCATCTGCGCTTCGTCGTGCACGGTGGGGCCGTTCACGTGGCAGATGCCGCTGTCGATCTTGCGGGCGACGTTGAAGGCGCGCGCGATGTCGCCGCCGAACACGGCCGCGCTCAGGCCGTATTCGTTGTCGTTGGCGCAGGCAATCGCTTCTTCCACACCGTTCACGCGCACCACGCATTTGACCGGACCAAAAGTTTCCTCGTGGTAGATGCGCATCGCCGGGGTCACATGGTCAAGCACGGTGGCGGGCATGAGCGTGGTGTCGGCGCGTCCGCCGCAGGCGAGCTTGGCGCCTTTGGCCAGTGCGTCGTCGATCAGTTCGTTGCAGTGGTTCACCGTGCCCATGCCGATCACCGAGCCCAGCACCACCGGCTCGGGTTTGCGCGGGTCGCCCAGCGGCAGGTTTTTGGCCTTGTCGGCGAACTTCTTCACAAACGCGTCGGCAATCTTGTTGTCCACAATGATGCGTTCGGTGCTCATGCAGATCTGGCCGCTGTTGGCAAAGCTGCCAAAGGCCGCTCCGTTCACAGCGTCGTCGAGGTTGGCGTCGTCCAGCACGACCAGCGGTGCCTTGCCCCCGAGTTCCAGCACCACGGGCTTCAAGTATTTGGCGCAGGTGGCGGCAATGATCTTGCCGACCTTGGTGGAGCCGGTGAAGTTCACGCGGCGCACCGCCGGGTGGGCCACCATGGCTTCAACCAC
>JBBQKZ010000160.1:0-7623 GCA_038327405.1 Burkholderiales bacterium
TGGCGCTGGAGCGGGCGAAGGCCGAGGTCCAGCCGTGGGTCGCCTGTCCATACAGTGCGCCCCCCGTGGCCGGGAAGAGCCGGTGAAAGTCCACCGGTGTGGTGCGCGCTGACGGGGGCTCGGCGCCCTCGATCCGCAGGCCACAGCGGCGCAGCAGGGCAAAGCTGGAGTTCTCGCATTGTTCTATCGCCTCGCGTGTGATGGTTTGAAGGTCGCCAGCGGCCGGTGCGTTCACCAGGCAGAGCAGGCGTTCGCGGCCGGTGGGTGCGTCCAGGTCGGTGCCGCGGTCCTGCGCGCACACGTAGACCGTGGGTTGTTTAGGCAGTTCACCATGTTTGAAAATGTCCTTGAACTCGCTGGCGTAGTCGCCGCGGAAGAACACGTTGTGGCGGTCCAGGGCCACGCCGCTGGTGCGCGTGTGGATCGACCAGGTGATGGCGGAGAGTGAGCGCGGCGGTGCCTTGGGCTTCACGGCGCGGCGCGCACCCTGGCCGAGCAGGCCGGTGCGCAGCGCGGCCACGTCACCGTTGAAGACCACGCTGTCGGCGGGCAGGGTTTCGCCACTGGTCAAGGTCACGCCGTTGGCTCGACCGTTCTTCACCTCGATGCGTTCGCAGGCGCTCTGGTAACGAAAGCGGGCACCGCGTTCGCGCGCCAGGCGCTCCAGGCAGCGCGCGAGCGCGTGCATGCCGCCGTCGATGGCCCACACGCCGTCGAGCTCCACCTGGGCGATCAGCATGAGCGTGGCCGGGGCCTCCCAGGGCGACGAGCCGGTGTAGGTGGCGTAGCGGCCAAAGAGCTGGCGCAGGCGCGGGTCGGTGAAATGCCGGCCCAGGCTGTGCCACAGGCTGCGCAGGGGGCCCAGCGCGGCCAGCGTGGCCAGACCGCGTGCACCCAGGCCCATCGACATGCCGAGCATGCTCGGTGAGGCGCTGCGCAGGTAGGGGCCTTCGAGCGCTTCGTACGCGGCCTTGGCCTGCGCGCAGAAACCCTGAAAGCGCTTCGCTTCTTCCGACCCTGCAAAGGCCGCCACGGCATCGAACGAACGCGCCGGGTCGGCAAACAGATCGAGCGAACTGCCATCGTCCCACCAGTGCCGTGCCAGCACCGGCAGCGGGCGGATGCGCAGCTCCGCTTCGAGCGTGGTGCCGACTGAAGCGAGGATCTGGTCGAACACCCAGCGCATGGTGAACACGGTGGGGCCGCTGTCGATGGCCGCGCCGTCCACCACCAGCTGTCGCACCTTGCCGCCGGGTGTGGCCGCGGCTTCGACCACCGTCACGTCCAGGCCCTGCTGCGCCAGTTGCAGGGCCGACACCAACCCTCCCATGCCGGCGCCGATGACCACCACCTTGTGTTCAGCCATGGTCTTTGGGCTCCGCGGTGTCGGTGGGCGTGTCGCTGACCTCGGCTGTGTTCATGGCGTTGGGCGCGATCCAGTGGCCGTGGTGTTCCAGCAGCCGCATGCGCACGAACATCGATTCGGAAAAATAGTTGTGCCTGTAGGCGGCCTCGATGGCGGCCTGGTGCGCGCCCTGGTGCGCGTAGTCGAGCATGGACGAGGTGTCTTTCCACAAGCTGAAGGTGCACTGGCGCACCAGCGGCGCTTCGCCCAGACCCATGGCCAGCGTGCAGCCCGCAGCCGACTGCATGGCCGCCTGGGCTGCCGGTGCGTTGCGCCAGAAGGCCATGGCCTTGGCCGGGCGGATGCTGGCGCGCGTGATCACGGCCAGCGGCCGCGCTGCGCCCGCGTCGTCGTGCACCGTGTGGTCGGCCTTGAGGTGGGTGGCGGGCGTGGCGCCCCAGGCTTCGCCGTCCCACTGGCCGCGCGAGGACAGCACCTCGTGCACACCGCTCCAGAACTGCGCGGCACGCTGGCGGTAGGCCTGCACGATGGGTCCGGCCAGGAAGGCGTCGGCCTGCTCGGCGTGGTCGAACATCACGACCAGGCCCTGGTGGCTTGCACTGGGCCGGATGCTGAAGCCACCGCCGTGGCCACTGCCCATGACCTTGGCGAACATCACGCCGGGAACGCCCTTGAGCGACGCGGAGCCTTGCACCATGCGCATCCAGCCCCAGGCCTGGTGTTCACGCAGGTAGTTCACGAGCACCACCACCACCACCCCGGAGAGGGTGACCACATCGGGCGCGGTCTCAGCCATGTGCCAGTGCCGAGGTGCGGGCGCCGGCGAGTTCGGCCGGCAGCCGGAAGCTGATGTCTTCGCGCGCACCGGCCAGATGCACCAGCTGCAGCGGCTCGCCGCGGGCGTGGCTTTGAAGCGCACTCACCACACGCTGCACCAGCAGTTCGGGTGTGGAGGCGCCCGCCGTCACACCCACCCGCGGGGCGTGTCTGAACCAGTCGTCCTGCAGATCGTTCTCGTCCTGCACCAGGTGCGCCGGCACGCCACTGCGTTCGGCCACCTCGCGCAGGCGGTTGGAATTGGAGCTGTTGCGCGCACCCACCACCAGCACCAGGTCGACCTGCGCGGCCAGGCGGCGCACGGCGATCTGGCGGTTCTGCGTGGCGTAGCAGATGTCGTCCACGTCCGGGCCGTGGATGCGGGGGAAGCGGGCGTTGAGCGCCGCGATGATCTCGCGTGTGTCGTCCAGGCTCAGGGTGGTCTGGGTCACGTAGGCCAGTGCTGTGCCGGCGGGGAAGTCGAGCCGCGCGACATCGTCCACGTCGCTCACCAGATGCACCGGCGCATCGACCCGGCCCACCGTGCCCACCACCTCTTCGTGGCCGGCGTGGCCGATCATCAGCAGCGTGTGGCCCTGGCGCACGAACCGTTGCGCCTGGTGGTGCACCTTGCTCACCAGCGGGCAGGTGGCGTCGATGGCGTGCAGGCCGGCGGCCGCGGATTGCGCCACCACCGCCGTGGACACGCCGTGGGCAGAAAAAACCACCACCGAGCCGGCGGGAACAAGGGCCAGGTCGTCCACGAAGACGGCCCCACGCGAGCGAAGATCGTCCACCACCCATTGGTTGTGGACGATCTCGTGGAACACGTACACCGGGGTGCCGTGCCGCTCAAGGGCGCGATCGACGATCTCGATCGCCCGCGTCACCCCGGCACAGAAGCCGCGGGGTTGGGCCAGAACGGCTTGCATGGCGGGTCCTTGCGGTGGTGCCTGGACGCCGCCTGCCGGCGCGTCACTGTGCCGGCGTTGTTGCAGCGGCCGGGGCGGCTGCGTCGGGCGCTGCAGGGGCCGGTGCCGCATAGGGTCGGTACGCGGCCAGTTCCGGATGGTCCTTGAGCATGGACACACCCAGCAGGGGCTTGTTGACACCCTGGTGACAGGTGGCGCAGTTCATCTTGGCCACATCACCCAGTTCGCCCTTCCTGTTGCTCGGGAACACGTCGGTCAGCGGCTCCATGTAAGCCAGGTTCAGGTCGCGTGCCATGCGGATGCCGTGCCAGGCGGTCACGCGCTGGGGCGGCGCGCCGTCCCACTTGCCGAAGTTCTGCGTGTTGTGGCAATAAGTGCAGTTCACGCCCAGCGAGGCCGACATGTGGGTCATGAGCGCATAGGTTTTCTCGGTGCGCTGGATACTTTCTCCCTGGACGCCGCTGGTGGGCAGGGCCTTGGTGGCATTCACGCGGATCGGCTCGTCCTTGAGCAGGTAGGGTGTGAACGGGTCATAAGGCAACGAGGCCAGTTTCACACTGTCTGCCGGCGTGTTCTGCCCGGTCTTGTTGCCGATGAAGTTCGAGCCTTGGGGCTGGCTGTCGGCGGTGAACCAGATTTCCTTGGGCACCGGGTTGCCGCGGTGGCAGGTGTAGCAGGTGACACCGGTCGCGGCCACGTGGGTTTTCCAGTCGGTGTTGATGTGTTGCGTCATCTGCACCATGCGCCGCGCCACCACCTTGGTGTAGAGGCTGTCGTCGGCGAAGTTGGCGCCGTTGTGGCAGTAGTTGCAGCCTTGCTCGGGCGAAACCCAGGCCGTCATGTTGACCATGAGGCGGGTGAATTCGCCCACGCTCAGGTCGCCCAGCACTTTCACGTTCTGGTAAATCTGTCCGGCTTTCGGACCGTCGGGGCTGGCCGCAGGCGCCGCCACCGGCACCTGGTTCGCAGCCACCACGTCGACCTGGGTGCGAGGGTTGTAAACCTGGACCATGCCGGTGCCGCGGTAGCCGTGCTGCACCGTCTCCATGGGAGGCCGTTCACAGCCGCTGAGCAGGACCACGGTTCCCAGCGCCAAGGCGCCCAGCCACTTGCGGTTTTTGAAGAAAGAGGTGTTCATCACTTCGCTCCTGGTGCCAGTGCCGGGTCCATCACGGCGGGAAACACATCGGGGTAGGGCGGTGCCACACCGTGCTTGATGGCCCACAGGTACCAGTTGTCCACCACGGTGCCGGTGAGCAGGATGCCGATGCCGCCCACCAGCGGGCACAGCACGGCGAACCACCAGGCCCAGCGGTGAATGGATTCCATCGTGGCGTTGAAGCCCATGGTCCAGCGCCAGAACAGGGCGGCCCGCTCGCTGGCCGTGCCGCGGTCGACGATCTGCTCGATCTCGCGTTCACCACCGAACCGGCTCACCGCGAGGATGGTGGCGCCGTGCATGGCGAACAACAGGGTAGCGCCGTACAGGAAGGCGATCGAGAGTGCGTGGAAGGGGTTGTAGAACAGGTTGCCGTAGCGCAGCGAGAAAGCGGCGGTCCAGTCGAGGTGGGGGAAGATGCCGAAGGGCACCGCTTCGCTCCACGAACCCATGAGCACCGGGCGAATGAGGCCAAGCACCAGGAACAGCCAGATAGCGGCGGCAAAGGCCCAGGCGACGTGGGTGCCCATGCCCAGGGCACGGGCGCGGCGGTAGGTGCGGGCCCACCACAGCATGATGGAGATGGTCAGGAACAGGCCGGCGATCTGCCACCACCCGCCTGCGTTGAGCGGCGCCAGGCCCAGGCCCGCACCGGCTGCCGGTGGCTCCAGCGAGAGCCAGAACAGCTGGCGCACGAACTGGATCGGGTCCCAGTTGACCGAGGCCAGCATGTTCAGGCCCATGATGTTGAACGCCAGCACGCCGAACAGCAGCGACGCCATGCCCAGGGTACCGAGGTAGATGGGTCCAACCTGTGCGTTGCCGAAACGGCCGAACAGATGAACGATTCCGGGTGTTTTGCCCAGGCGGGGGAGGTCTTGCCCAGTGCCGAGCTCAATGCCGTGGTGCACCGGGCCGACGGCCTGTACGGTGGTGAATAGGTTTTGGTATTGCATGGTGTGCTCCTGTTCTTTCAGCGGCTCAGGACCAGATCGGCAGGTTCAGCCACCAGCCCCACCATTCGGGCCAGCCTCGGCTCCAGAAGGGGCCGCTGATCACGATGCACAGGGCGCTGAACAGCACGGCGGCCAGCGCCAGGAACAAGCCCAGGCGGTGGATGCCCAGCGTGCCGACGGAGTAACCGATGGTGTCCCGGAAAAAGGTGTCTTCGTGCTCTGGCGTCTTGACCGTCTGACCCGGTGCCGGGTTGGTGGCAGACAGCACGAGTGCGCCGTGCAGCGAGAGCGCGAGGGTCGTGGTGAAAAAGAAGGTCACCGCCAGCATGTGCGCCGGGTTGTAGTGGAAATGCAGGTACTGGTAGCCCACGTTGGACACCCAGTCGAGGTGGCTGAAGATGCCGTAGGGGAAGCCGTGACCCCAGGCGCCGAGCAATACCGGGCGGATCACCACCAGGGTCACGTAGGCGAGGATGGCCACGCTGAAGGCAAAGGGCACGTGGTAGCCCATGCCCAGCTTGCGACAGATCTCCACCTCCCGCAGCGCCCAGGAGACAAAGGCGCCGATGGCGCACACGGTGATCAACTGCCACAGGCCGCCTTCCATCATCGGCGCGAAACGCAGGCCGTAGGACAGGTCGGGGGGCGCGATGCTGATCTGCCAGAGATTCCAGGTCGGGCCTTGCGAGGCACCCCAGAGAATCATGGCGGTGCCGAGGACCGTGAAGAACAGCGTGGTGACACCGAAAAATCCGACGTAGAACGGACCCACCCAGAAATCGAACAGGTCGCCGCCAACCAGTGTTCCGCCTCGAACCCGGTATTTCTTTTCAAAGTTGAGCATGGCCATGAATCGGCCCTCCTGTCTCAGGTGGTTTGGACTTCTTACGTCTTTTCAAATGGGGGAGGGGAGCAGGTGCTGCACGGGCCCAGGCCTGTTTCAGCTCCTGCCCACCTCGGGTGAAGTCAGGACTTCACTTCAGGGGTGGCCAACGGCACGATTTGCGCCGTTTTGGCTGGTGCGACCTTGGGGCCGTCCAGCCAGTTGAACTTGTTCGTGCTGAGCAGGATGAGGTGAATCATCGCGGCAAGAGCAAACAGAAACACGCCCTGCGCAACCATGGTGCGGACAGGATCAAAAAGGCGCCAGATTCTCCACATGATGGGATCTCCTAATTTCAGATGATGTGAGACATGAAGGTGTAGACCGCGGCATGCACGCCCGAGAAGATGCTGGTCTTGTGCTCCGCGCCAGGCAACCAGAACTGCCAGTGCATGCCGACCAGTTGGCCGAGCACCGCCAGCGACAGCAGCAGCAGAAAGCAGGGAGCAAAGATCAGGACAAACGACAGCTTGTCTCCGCTCAGGGAAGGCTTGTGAGCCTCATATGACATATCGTTCATGGCAGTTGTCCTTTCACGAGAAATAAGCCGTGTGGGTCAGAGCCAGGGCCGCCAGAACCACACCAGCAGATGGGCGACAACGGCGATGGCCGTGAACCCAATGAAGCCTTGGATGTAGTACTGGTGGAACTCCTGAGCTTCATCGTCCGTCAGGCCGGAAACAGATGTCCGTGTCGACATGGGATGCTCCTTTTCAAGTTGGCCGTGAGGCCATCGATGCGCCCAGCCCGCGCACCATGGGCAGCTGCAGCGACATGCCGCAACGTGAGGTTGATCCGGCACCCGTGCCGTGATCGAAGGGTGAAAACTGGTTCATGCGATCGCTCCCAGGCCCATCGAATGGCCGGCGGTGTTCACATGCGATTCGTTGACAGCGGCCTCGCCGCTTTCGCGCGCCTGGCGCTCGGCCTCGTCGCGCAGCCGTTTGGCGGCAGAGATCTGCACCAGCACAGGCTGGTTGGAGACGAGCGCGTGCAAGCGGGCCTGGGCCTTGTCGTCCCAGGGGGTGGACAGACCGGCCACTTCGCCGCGCGCCAGCGTGGGGTCGACCCGGTCCATGTCGGTGCCCAGCGGCAGGATGTGGAACAGCGCGTCGAACAGCGAGTTGCACACCTCTTGAATCAGGTAGGTGGCACCGCTGTAGCCCATGAAGGGTGTGCCTGTGTGGCGGCGGATGATGGCGCCCGGGAACGATGCCGGGATGTAGGTGGCCTTCATCGGCCCCTGGCTGCCGGCCTCGGCCAGGTACATGCGTTCGTTGTAGCTGCCGAAGAGAATCAGCGGCATCTTGGTACGCACCAGTTCACGCACCGCGGCGTTGTCGGTTTTTTCACCCGCCTTGCGCGAGACGGCAAACTTGCAGGGCATGCCCATCTCGGTTTCCAGGAAGTGCTGGATGCCGCGCGCATAGGTTTCACCGGCCACCACCGCAAAGCTGGCGGTGGCGAAAAAGTCTTGGGTCACGCTGCGCCACAGGTCCCACACCGGCTTG
>JBBQKZ010000161.1:0-7425 GCA_038327405.1 Burkholderiales bacterium
AAGAACAAGCTGGTCGATCAGACACGCAACTGATACTTCTTTGTCCGCGCAGCCGCTGGCGTCAGCGGGCTGCCCAGCAGCAAGGGCCACTTCGGTGGCCCTTGCTGTTTTCTGCATGCTGGATCCCTGCCGTACACTGCACCTTTGAACCTTGCAAGGTTGTCTCCGGCAGCCTTCAACCCACACATCCCATGCACGACGGCTCCGATCCCCAGCACACTCAGCACGAAGACCGGCCCAAACGTTCCAAGGGCATCTACATGGTGCCCAACATGATCACGCTGGCTGCACTGTTCGGCGGGTTCTATTCGGTGGTCATGGCCATGAACGGTCGCTACGACCTGGCCACGGTGGGCATCTTCGTCGCCATGGTGCTCGACAGCCTCGATGGCCGCGTGGCCCGCATGACCAACACGCAAAGTGCTTTTGGCGAGCAAATGGACTCGCTCTCCGACATGGTGTCCTTTGGTGCAGCACCCGCTCTGATCGCCTACGAATGGACCTTGCGCGACCTGGGGCGCTGGGGATGGATCGCTGCCTTCGTGTACTGCGCCTGTGCCGCTCTTCGCCTGGCGCGCTTCAACGTCAACACCGGCGTGGTGGACAAGCGCTATTTCCAAGGGCTCCCGTCGCCTGCGGCCGCTGCCATGGTGGCTGGTTTCATCTGGCTGATGACGGAGCTTGAAATCCCTGCGCAAGACGTGACCTGGATCATGTTTGTCCTCACGCTCTACACCGGCCTGACGATGGTGACGAACGTCCCGTTCTACAGCTTCAAGGAGCTGAACCTGCGCAAGACGGTACCGTTTGCCGCCATCGTGCTGGTGGCTCTGGCCATTGCGGTGATCAACATCCACCCGCCCACCGTCTTGTTTGCCCTGTTTGTGGTCTATGGCTTGTCGGGATATGCGGTGTATTTCTGGCGCAAGGCCAAGGGGCGTCCAACCAGCGTGATCAGCACGTCCACCGACGAGCCCGACGAGCGTGGATTGCACGACGATTGAGATGCGGATCGGACCAATCACTTTTGCCAATGGCCGGCAGAGCAGGCCTTGTGCTACATTGCAGTCCATGTCCAAATTTTTGCTTTCGCTACTACTGGGTGTCCGTTACGGGCAGGTCTGGTAACGCGAGAGCGATTCCCTTACAACGGCCCGTTTGCACCCGCAGCGGGCCGTTTTTGTTTTGGACTCCGGGTTTTTTGAAGCGCTGCCCACGAGGCATCCCACTGGAGCATTGAGATGAGCGACAAACTGATCATTTTTGACACCACCTTGCGCGATGGCGAACAGTCGCCCGGCGCGTCCATGACAAAAGACGAAAAGCTGCGCATTGCACGCCAGCTGGAGCGCCTGAAGGTTGACGTCATCGAGGCCGGATTTGCTGCCAGCTCCAACGGCGATTTTGAGTCTGTCAAGGCGATCGCCGATGTGATCAAGGACTCCACCGTGTGTTCACTGGCTCGCGCCAACGACCGCGACATCTCGCGGGCCGCCGAGGCGCTGAAGGGCGCGCACCGCGCCCGCATTCACACCTTCATTGCCACCAGTGCGCTGCACATGGAGAAGAAGCTGCGCATGACACCGGAGCAGGTACTTGAACAGGCCAAACAGTCGGTTCGATTTGCACGCAACCTGGTGGACGACATCGAGTTCAGCCCCGAAGACGGCTACCGCAGTGACATGGACTACTTGTGCCGTGTGCTCGAAGCGGTGATCAAGGAAGGCGCCACCACGCTCAACATTCCCGACACGGTGGGCTATGCAGTGCCCGAGCTGTACGGTGATTTCATTCGCACCTTGCGCGAACGCGTGCCCAACTCCGACAAGGCGATCTGGTCGGTGCATTGCCACAACGACCTTGGCATGGCGGTCGCCAACTCGTTGGCGGGCGTGAAGATCGGTGGGGCTCGACAGGTGGAATGCACCATCAACGGTTTGGGTGAGCGTGCGGGCAATTGTTCGCTGGAAGAGATCGTGATGGCGGTGCGAACGCGGCGCGATTACTTCAACCTCGACGTGGGTGTGGATGCCACGCAGATCGTGCCTGCCAGTCGCATGGTCAGCCAGACCACAGGCTTTGTGGTGCAGCCCAACAAGGCCGTGGTGGGCGCCAACGCCTTTGCACACGCCAGCGGTATCCACCAGGACGGCGTGCTCAAGGCGCGTGATACCTACGAGATCATGCGTGCCGAGGACGTGGGCTGGGCCGCCAACAAGATCGTGCTGGGCAAGCTGAGTGGCCGCAATGCCTTCAAACAACGCCTTCAGGACCTGGGCATCCAGATGGAGTCGGAAAGTGAGATCAACACCGCATTCGCCGCGTTCAAGGAACTCGCCGATCGCAAGAGCGAGATCTTTGACGAGGACATCCTCGCTTTGTGCAGTGACGAAAGCGTGACGGCGGAGAAGGAGCAGTACGGCCTCGTTTCGCTCAAGCAACGCAGTGAAACCGGTGAGCGGCCGCATGCCAACGTCGTTTTCACGGTCAACGGTCAGGAAATCCAGGGGGAAAGTGATGGCAATGGACCCGTGGACGCATCCTTGAAGGCGATCGAAAACCACGTCAAAAGCGGCGCCGAACTGGTGCTGTACTCGGTCAACGCCATCACCAGTGGCTCAACCGAAAGCCAGGGCGAAGTGACGGTCCGCCTTCAGCATGGCGGGCGGGTGGTCAACGGCGTTGGAGCGGACCCCGACATCGTTGTGGCTTCGGCGAAGGCCTACCTGAGTGCCTTGAACAAGCTGCACAGCAAGTTCGAACGGGTCGCAGCGCAGGGATAAAAGCGAACAAAATCAATGACTTGGGTTGCGCTGCTGCTCGGTCGAAGGAATTGACACCAAAAGTAGCACCTGTTCGACTGATCATTTAAGAGAATTTGCCAAGCATTTGATATTGCTAGTTTTTTTCTTGTTGCCTATACTTCACTCCAGCGCAATTCCTGTTGCTGGAGTGAAGTCATGATCCAAGGCGTTGTCCGCATTCGAAAACTGGTTCTGGCCGCCGCCGTGGCTGCATGGGTGAGCGTGGGCCTGATGCCCTCGGCGGTGAGTGCTGCAACCAGCCCGGCCAAAGTGGCCAAGACACAAAAATCTGCCTCGGTAAAAGCCCCGACCAAGCGCGCGGCTGCTTCGGCCAAGACCACTACCCGCAAGGTGATGACGGCCAAGACCACCGGCAAGAAGGCGGTGCTGGCCAACAAGAGCGCATCCCGCGTCAAGGTGCAGATCGCATCGGGCAAGAAGCCCACGGCACGCCAGCTGGCAGCGCAGAACCAGGCCCGAAAAAACGCCAAGGTGGCCGTGGTGCGGGTGGTGGCTCCGGCCCGACTGTCCATGGGTGAGCAGCTCGGACTGCGTGGCAGCGACGACCGTCTGGATCTGAACTCCAGCGTGGCCTTGGTGATCGACCAGGAAACCAATGAAGTGTTGTTCAGCAAAAACGACGCGGCCGTGTTGCCGATCGCTTCGCTCACCAAACTCATGACAGGTCTCGTGATCGCCGATGCGAACCTGGACATGAACGAGCCCATCACCATCACCCAGGACGATGTGGATACCTACAAAGGCAGCAGCTCGCGTCTGGCGGTGGGGAGCACGCTGGCGCGCGGGGAAATGATGCACCTGGCCTTGATGTCCAGTGAAAACCGGGCGGCCAATGCGCTGGGCCGCACCTACCCGGGGGGCCTGAGTGAGTTTGTGCGCTTGATGAACAGCAAGGCCAAGCAGCTCGGCATGACCGATACCCGCTACGTCGAACCCACGGGCTTGTCGAGCCTGAACCAATCCAGCGCGCGCGACCTCGCCACGCTGGTGTCGGTGGCGCACGACCGGCCGATTCTGCGCAGCCTGTCCACGTCGCCCGGTCACGAGGTGGAGCTGGGCCGTCGCACGCTGCACTACAACAACTCGAACCGTCTTGTCAAAAACCCCGACTGGGATATTGGTCTGCAGAAGACCGGCTACATCTCGGAAGCCGGCCGCTGTCTGGTGATGCAGGCCAAGGTGGCGGGCCGTCAGTTGATCATGGTTTTTCTGGACTCGGCCGGCAAGGTGAGCCGCATGCAGGATGCCGAACGCGTGCGGCGCTGGGTTGAAGTGCAAACAGAAACAGCCCGTCCTGTGGTTCGGCCACAGGGCTGAACAGCAGTTTGAACGCCCATGAAAAACGGTCCGCAAGGGACCGTTTTTCATGGACAGTTGGGTGGTTCAGCGGCCGGGCAGGCCAGCAGGCTGCGAACACCCCAGGGCTGAGGAAATCTCGGCGGCTGTGCTCCGAAGCTTGGGCACCCAGCTTTCATCGATGCGGTCCGCCGGCGCCGAGATGGACAGGCCAGCCACCAGCTTGTTCTGGTCATCGTAGATGCCGGCAGCCATGCAGCGCACGCCCATCTCCAGTTCCTCGTTGTCCCGAGCCAGTCCGGCTTGTCTGCACAAAGCGAGCTCGCGCTCCAGGCTCGGCAGTTGGGTGAGGCTGTTGCGTGTGTTGCCGGCCAGCCCGGTGCGCGTGGCGTAGGCACGCACGCGCTGTGGCTCGTCATCGGCAAGGAAAAGCTTGCCCACCGAGGTGAGGTGCAATGGTGCCCGGCCACCGATGGCTCGCACCACCTGCATGCCTGAGCGTTCGCTGTAGGCCCGCTCCACGTACACGATTTCGTCACCCTGGCGCACGCTCAGATTGACCGGCTGCTGAATCTGCTTGTGAAGTTCGCGCATGGGCAGCAAGGCCGCATCCCGTACGCTCAGGCGGGCCTTCACAAGGTTGCCCAGCTCCAGAAGGCGCATGCCCAGCCTGTAGCTGCCAGCCTCAGGGCGGTCCACGAAACGGCCGATGGTCAGGTCGTTGAGGATGCGGTGGGCGGTGGAGGGATGCAGTCCCGTCTTCTCGCTGATTTCCTTCAGCGACACCGGATCTTCTTTGGAGGCCAGCACCTCCAGCAGATTGAACATGCGTTCAATCACTTGGACCGTGGGTGTGGCGGGAAGGGAGTCGGAACGTTTGGTCATGCGTGAAGTGTGACCGAAATTTTGCGAGGTGAAATCAGATGGCGTCTTGCGCCGGGCTCACACGCTGCAGCGGCTCACTTCAGGCGCCTGCGACCCAGCGCCCCTCCAGCAGCAATTCGTGGGGTTGGAAGCCGGCCTTGTAGCTCATCTTGTTGCTCTGTGCTATCCAGTAGCCCAGGTAAACGTGCGGCAGGTCCAGGGCTTTCGCCTGATCCATCTGCCAAAGCACGCTGTAGGTGCCGTAGCTGGCCTTGTCATCGGGCTCGTAGAAGGTGTAGACGGCGGACAGGCCATCGTTGAGCACGTCGACGATGGACACCATTTTCAGTCGGGGTGGTTGCCCATGGGTGCCGGGCTCGTGGAACTCGATCAACCGTGAGTTCACCCGGCTCTGAAGCAGGAATTGGGTGTACTGGTCAATGCTGTCGTGGTCCATGCCGCCGCCGGCATGCCGGCTGTTCTGGTAGCGAAGGTACAGCTGGTAGTGCTCGGGCACAAAACACAGCTTGAGCACCCGGGTCTGGAGCTGCGCATGCTGGGCCCTGGACCGGCGTTGGCTGCGAGTGGGCTTGAAGCTTGCCACAGGCACGCGCAAGGGCACACACGCCTGGCAACCGTCGCAGTAGGGGCGGTAGGTGAACATGCCACTGCGACGAAAGCCGTGCGTGACGAGGTCGGAGTAAGCGTCGTTGTGAATGAGGTGGCTGGGCGTGGCCACTTGCGAGCGGGCTTGATGACCCGGCAGGTAGCTGCACGGGTAGGGCGCCGTTGCGTAAAACTGCAGCGCCTGCAGCGGAAGTTCTTTGAGGTTTGTCACGCTGGCCGACGTTGTTCAGGAATGACGTTTTGCCAGTATATGGGCAGGAATTCCCACCCGGGAGCTGGGCGCGACATGGCCTCGCTCACGTGTCGGCAGAAGGCCACCCGGGACATCAATCGTCCTCCGAGGCTGGCGAGATGGGGGGTGTTCTGCTGGCAATCGATCAATGGCAGACCCTTGGCGCGGCAAAAGGCCACCAGCGCGGCAAGCGCAATTTTCGAAGCGTCGCTTTGGCGGCTGAACATCGATTCGCCGTACACCATGCCACCCAGATTGATGCAATAGAGACCACCCGCAAGCTCGCCATCGATCCAGGCTTCCACGCAATGCGCAACGCCCGCGTGGTGCAGCCGTGTGTAGGCCTGCACCATGGCTGGAAGGATCCACGTGCCGTCCTGGCCATCCCGCGGCGTGCTGGCGCACGCGCGGATCACACGCTCGAAGGCGTGGTCAAAACGGATTTCCAGCCGGCCCTCAAGGCGAAGTTTCTGGATCGACTTGCGCAGCGAACGATGCAGGCGAAACGCATCTGCCTCCAGCACCATGCGGGGATCGGTGCTCCACCACAGAATCGGTTGGCCAGCGCTGAACCAGGGAAAGATACCCCGGGAATACGCCGCAATGAGGGAAGGCACATCCAGCACGCCGCCGGCGGCCAGCAGGCCGGGCGCCGGGTCACCGGGACCCCAGGCCATTTCCACTGGTGGAAACGGCTGTCCCGGCTCCAGCCAGGGCAGTGCACGATTCGGAGGTGTGTGTGACATGCCGCTATTGTGCGGCGGAGCTCATCGCCTCAGCGTTGAAAGCCCGCGCAGACCCAGCCAGATGGCCGTCCCGATCAAGACGCCGATCCCGTCGGCCGCGAAGTCCAGCCATTCACCGTACCGCCAGCCTGTGGCTGCCTGCGCCAGCTCGATGACGCCGCCAAAGACCATCAAGCCGACCATCATGGTCCAGAAGCGCCCGTTGTAGGCCAGCAGGCCCAGCAGTGCCAGCCAGGCAAACCCGAAGGCATGCTGACCCTTGTCCCAGATCGTTGCGGCCTGCCGGGGCAGCAAGTCGACCGGAACAAGTGACGCCACGGCCAGAACGATGGCGCTGCACCAGAAGGCGAGGCGGGTGAGTCGGAGCGGCGTCGATGGCATGTGGTGCGCGCAGAAACAACAAAGGCCTTCGCAAGAAGGCCTTTGAGTATGTGTTGGGTGGCTCCCCGACCTGGACTCGAACCAGGGACCTGCGGATTAACAGTCCGTCGCTCTACCAACTGAGCTATCAGGGAACAGCCTCGAATTATAGCGTTGAAATATTCAGTTTCTGACCAGCACTCACAACTGCCGGAAATTTCTCCGGTTCAGTCGGGCGCGGGAGGGGTGACACCGAGCACCTTGTGCAGCTGGGTGCTGGTGGTGGTGTATTGAAGCATCACTTTCTTGTCGGGGAAGACAAGAGACGCTGCGCCGAACGCAGCCAGTGTGGCCTCGTGAAACCCGCAAAGGATGAGCTTCTTCTTGCCGGGATAGGTGTTGATATCGCCCACCGCAAAGATGCCGGGCACGCTGGTGGAGAATTTTTCGGTGTCCACCACAAGCTGCTTGCGCT
>JBBQKZ010000162.1:0-7250 GCA_038327405.1 Burkholderiales bacterium
GCTCAATTGCGGCCAACGCCGCCCACTGCAGAGGCGTCAAGCCGAATGGCTCTGCCACCATGCTGAACTTGGCTACCGCTATCTGGTGCAGTCTACGAAACAGATGACCCGGGTACTGATGGAGGTTGTTCTGGGACGGCGGGGAATTGGACATTGCGAAGAATGAAAAGAGATCGCTGGATCAAGGGTGTGAAGGCATTCTAGACCGGTCGATTCGACTGGCACAACTACAAAGTATATGGAGATAAATCGATGTTTTCGACCAGTTGGCCAGATGTGAATCATTGTCGAACTCGATTAAGACGTTCCGGCAATGGCGCGCCACTAGTTTATTTGCATGGAGCAAATGGGGTTCCAAACGTTCCTAAATTTCTGGAACATGTTCTCCCAGAATGGGATGTTTTGGTGCCTGAGCATCCCGGCTTTGGTGAATCAGATGATCCGGATTGGCTGGAGTGCATGGATGATCTGGCCTACTTCTATCTGGATTGGCTGGATCAACTTGGCGTCGAGGAAATGCATGTTGTAGGCAGTTCGCTGGGGGGATGGCTCACCATGGAACTGTCGATCCGTCAGCCGCAGCGATTTGCCTCGCTAACGCTGATAGGAAGCGCAGGCCTGTCCCCGCCGCCGCCTGGCCCTGACCACAACTTGTTCCGTTGGTCTCCCGCACAGCTCGTGCGCAACACCTTCCACGATGACGCTTTCGTGCAGGCCGCGTTGATGGCACCGCCAGACGCAGAAACCGCCGCCAAAAACCGCCACACCCTCACCCGCCTGGGTTGGCAACCTCGCCTGCACAATCCCATGCTGCACAAGCGCTTGCACCGCTTGACCATGCCGGTCTTCATTGCCTGGGGCGCTGAGGACAGGGTGTTGCCGGTTACTCAAGTGTATGAATTCCAGCGCCTTTTGCCGCACGCCGAGGTTCGTGTCTACCCCTCATGCGGTCATCTGCCCCAAGTCGAACAACAGGAGGCATTCACCCAAGACCTCTTGCGGTTCCTACGTTCTGTCTGATTCATCATGAAGGTGTGACAACCATGCTGGCTGGACAACTCATCAACGGCATCGTCAGTGGTGCCATGTACGCACTGGTGGCAATAGGTTTCTCGCTCGTCATAGGCGTGCTCGACAAACTCAACTTTGCGCACCCCGAGGTCTTCATGTTCGGCGGCTTCGTCGCGCTTGTCTCGATCACGGTCATGCCACTTCCGCTGGCCTTTCTGGTCGTGTTCCTGGTGGGCGGCGTCATGGGGCTGATGACCGAGTTCATCGCGTTTCGCCGCTTCGGCAGTGCCGACGCCAAGATCACCGCCGCGCTGGCTTCGATGGCCTTAGGGCTGGTCGTGACCGACCTCGTTCACAAGTGGTGGGGAACGGAGCCCATGCCGGTCACTCTGCCACCCGGCTGGCTGCAGGAAAGCCAGCAGATCCTTGGTGTGTCGGTGCTGAATCTGCAGTTCATCATCCTGGGCGTCACATTCACACTGATGGCTTTGTTGCACTTGGTGCTACAGCGTACGAGCATGGGTCGCCAGATCCGTGCGCTTGCCGAATCGAGCACGTCAGCTTCGTTGCTGGGCATCAACGTCAAGCGCGTGACCCAGTCCGTGTTCTTCATTTCGTCAGCGCTGGCCGCAGTCGGAGGCCTGCTGCTGGCGTTGCGCGGCGGCGCCGCCAGCTCCGACATCGGCCTCACCTTCGGGCTCAAAGCGTTGGCCATCATGGCCATCGGGGGTCTGGGCGACCTGCGTGGCGCCGTCGTTGGAGGGCTTCTCATCGGCGTTCTTGAAGCTCTGATGTTTTTGCTCGGGTTGGGGCGGCTTGTCGAGGTTACGGTTTGGGTCGCCATGATCGCGGTCCTCATGTTCCGACCGGGTGGCCTCTTTAGCGGCGGCCTGCACAACCAGGAGCAGCGCGTATGACCCTCGACCATCTTTTCTTTACAGCGATCAACGTATTGCTGGCCTGGAGTGTGTACGTCGCACTGCTCACAGGTAGTTTGTCATTCGCGCAGGGCGCCTTCATGGCCCTGGGCAGCTATGGCGCTGGCGTGCTCACCGTCAAGCTCGGCTTGCCCCTAGTGCCTGCGACGCTGTTGGCTGCCGTGGGTGCTGCCGCCATTGCGGCAGTGATCGGCTATCCCGCGCTACGCCTGCGAGGCATCTACCTCATCCTAGTCACGCTGGGCATCACCTTCTGCGTGCGCGTGCTGCTGGAAAACGTCGAATACGTCGGCGGCGTATCGGGCTTCGGCGGGATGATGGGCGCCGATCTGCAGGCCGTGCTCATCGCCGTGGTGATCGTAGGCGCCCTGCTGTTCTGGCTTTCACGCAGCCCGCTGCAACGCATCTTCGACGCTGTTCGTGAGGATGATCGCGTGGCGGCAACCATAGGTATCAACGTCACGCAGATCCGCCTTCTCGGCTTCGCGGCGGGAGCTGCCATTGCCGCTGTTGCCGGCTCTCTGTACGGTCACTACATGAATTTCGTACGACCCGAGAGCTTCGACGTGCTGCTCTCGGTGTACGTGGTGCTGTATGTGGTGCTGGGTGGTGTCAACAATCTGTGGGGGCCACTGCTGGGGGCCACTGTGATGACCCTGCTGCCTGAGTACTTCCGCGTGCTGGCCGACTGGCGGCCGACCGTGTTCGGTCTGGCGATTCTGATCCTCCTACTGTTCCGCCCCGAAGGGCTGCTGTCCTTCCGCACGCGAACCAGCCGCGCGAAGAAAGCCACTGTCACATGAGCCTCCACACTGAAACCAGTTCCCGGCCCGTGCTGTCCGTGCGCGGCCTGAGCAAGCATTTTGGCGGCGTGAAGGCCCTCGATGGCATCGATATGCACGTCGCCAGAGGCGAGTTGCTCGGCGTCATCGGCCCAAACGGCGCCGGCAAGACGGCGCTCATCAACACCATCACTGGTTTCTATCGCGCCACGGCAGGGCAGATCGAGTTAGAGGGGCGCGAAATAAGCCACTTGCCCATGCATCAAATCGGGCGTCTCGGCATAGGCCGCAGCTTCCAGAACATCCGGCTATTCAAGCGAATGACAGTTCTGGAGAACGTGTTAGTGGCTTTTAAGGCCTTCAGCGGTTCACCGATCCGTTCGTTCTTTAGTGTCGGCACGTCCAAGACCGATATCGCCACCGCCATGCATTGGCTCGAGCAGTTGCAGTTGGCCGATCGCGCCGACGCCCTCGCAGCCTCGCTTCCATACGGTGATGCGCGACGACTTGAGATCGCCCGTGCCTTGGCCGGTAGCCCGCACCTACTGCTGCTGGATGAACCCGCTGCCGGCATGAACGAAGCCGAAACGGAGGAGCTCGTTCGCGACATCCAGAAGATCCGCAGCCACGTGCCCTCCATTCTGCTGATCGAACACGACATGGGCCTGATCCGAGCGCTGTCGGACCGCATAGTCGCTATGGACTACGGCAAGAAAATCGCAGAAGGCAGTGCCCATGAAGTGCTGGAGCATCCCGAGGTGCTGCGCGCCTATCTGGGGACGGAAGAAGAAGAGGAGGTCAGCGCATGAGCCGTGTTCTGCTGTCTGTCGACAACCTGCACGCCAGCTACGGACCCATTCGAGCACTGCGCGGAGTGAGCTTCGAGGTGCGCGAGGGTGAAACGGTGTCTGTCATCGGTGCCAATGGCGCTGGCAAGACTAGCCTGATGCGGGCCATCTCCGGCCTTCTGCCTATCAGCGAGGGCAAAGCAAGCTTTCTGGGCAAGGACATTCGCACCAGCAAGCCGCACCAATTGGCGCGCATGGGAATGCTGCATGTACCGGAGGGACGCGGCACGCTGCAGACCATGCTGGTTGAAGAGAATCTGAGGCTGGCATGGGAAATCCGCCCCACCACCAAATCCTTCGAAGATGCGGCCTCCGAGGTGTACGCGCGCTTTCCCCGGTTGAACGAACGCCGCACACAGAGGGCGGGTAACCTCTCCGGTGGCGAGCAGCAGATGCTGTCTGTGGCACGCGCAATCATCAATCGGCCGCAGCTGCTGCTGCTCGACGAACCTTCCATGGGGCTGTCCCCTCTATTCACCAACGAGGTGTTCCGGGCGCTGCGCGAACTGCGCGATGCGGGCGTCTCCATTTTGCTGGTTGAGCAGAACGTGAGCCGTGCACTGGGTCTGGCGCATCGCGCCATGGTTCTCTCTCATGGTGAGTTTACCCTTGAAGGATCGGCGGCCGAACTCGCGAACGATCCCAGAGTCATGGCCAGCTACATGGGACATGGTGATGTCGAAGCTCGCAAATGAAACTGGTTCGCTGTTCCAGCTGGAGGGGCACCGTTGTGTGGTCACAGGTGCAGCTAGCGGTATCGGTCGCGCCATGACGCAGGCCCTGTTGAGTCACGGCGCCGAGGTATTGCTGGTAGACCGCGATGCCTCAGCGCTGGCGTATGTGCTCGACACGACACCAATAACGCAGCGCAAACGCGCGCAAAGCGGAGCGTGCGACATCACCGACGCCGCGCGATTCCAACGTCTGGTGGATGGATTCGGAGCGCTCGATGCCCTGTTTGCAAACGCGGGCGTCAGCGGTGGTGCTGGCTTTGGCACCGAGGCGGGCCGCGAGAGTGGAACGCTCACGTCGCAAACAATGGACCATTGGCGAAATGTGATGGACGTCAACCTATACGGCACCGCTACGTGCATGCAGGCCGTATTGCCCGCGTTAAAGAAGAAAAAAGGCCAAGGCACTAGCCGAATTATTGTCACCGCCTCGGTGGCGGGCATGAAGGCCGAACCTTTTGTGTCCTACGCCTACGCACTGGCCAAGACTGCCGTCGTTCGGCTGGTGCAACAGGCTGCTCTGGAGCTTGCGCCACATGACATCACCGTCAACGCCATCGCACCCGGTTTCATCAAAACCGGCATTGCCAATGGGCGTCTGCACGACGAAGACGTGGCCAAAAGCCTGGTTCCACGTATCCCGCTCGGACGCTTGGGCGATGCGACAGATCTCCAGGGCCTGGCGGTCTTTCTTGCTTCGCGCGCGAGCGCATACATCACAGGTGCCGTCATACCCGTGGACGGTGGTTATCTCTTGAACCAGAAGGAACCTTCCCCTTGCTGAAAGAACAACTCCGAGGCAAGAACGCCATCGTCACCGGCGCGGCTTCCGGCATTGGCGCGGCCACTGCACTGCGCCTGGCGCAGCTCGGCATGAACGTGGTGCTGGCAGACATCAAGCCCGAACCGCTCAACGCATATGCAGCACAACTCAAGGCACAGGGTCTGAGCGTCGCAGCCATTGTTACAGACGTTTCCGACGAAGCTTCCATCGTGGCCATGGCTGATTTCGCCGAGGAAGAGTTTGGCAACGTCCATCTCGCCTTCAACAACGCCGGCGTTGCCATGCATGGCATACCCATGCACCAGATGCCGATGCAGGACTGGCAGTGGGTGATTGACGTCAACATTCGCAGCATCGCATACAGCATTCACCACCTGCTGCCGCGGATGCTGCGCCACGGCGAGTCAGGTTACTTCATCAACACCGCCTCCATCGGTGGCCTGCAGGTGAATCCAGCCTGGCTCACAGGCGCGTATTCGATGACGAAATACGCCGTGGTCGCGATGAGCGAAGGTCTGGCGCAAGAAAACAAAGACAGCGCCATCCGCGTGCTGGTCCTTTGCCCTTCCGCCGTGGCCACTGGGCTGGGCGACAGCGCTAGTCGACCAGCTCGTTTCGGCGGAGCCACCGAACGCCCCGAACAGGCATTCCTGACCGAAGTAATCAAACTGCATGGCGTTAGCCCAGACCTTGTGGCGCAACGCATCTTGCTGGCCATGGAGAACCCAGAGGAGTTCTTCATCTTCACCGACAGCACCGCCCGCCCCGTGATCGAGGCGCGTCACCAGCGCATCCAGCAGGCCTTCGAACGCACTGAGGCCTTTCTCCAGCAAGTCCGATAGTCCCCCCGCCAGTCCATCACAACAGGAGACCTTTCATGAAAAGTAACCAGTCCATGCCCCGCCGTGCGATCGTGCTCGCTGCAGCCGCTACCGCTCTAGGTTTCAGCGCCGTGCCCGTCCATGCTCAGGCGACCAAGCCACCCATCAAGCTGGGTTTGATAACGCCACTGACCGGCCCGCTCGGCAGCTACGGCAAATCGCAAGAGATGATGATCAAGCTTGCCGTGGAGGACGTGAACGCGGCAGGCGGTATCAACGGCAGCCAACTGCAGGTCGACATCGGAGACTCGCAGACCGACCCAGGCCAGGCTGTCCTGCTGTTTCGCAAGTACTTCAATGACGGGTACTTCGGCGTTGTCGGGCCCATGACGGGTACCCAGTGGGAAACCGTGAGCCCGCTGGCCAACCAACTCAACATGCCCGCCGTGAGCGTGAATGCCATCAAACCCGGCATCACCGTCAAGCCTTGGACAATCCGCCTCATGCCACCGGACGACACGCTCATGCCCGAGGGCGTAAAAGCCTTTCTCGCAGCCAATCCCAAGGTCAAGAAGGTTGTCATTACGGCCGATGTGCGCGAAGCCTCCAGCAAGGCCAGTGCAGATATGTATGCCACGCTGGCCAAGCAATACAGCCTGGAAGTGCTGGAGACTGTTGAGTTCTCCTCTCGTGCGACCGACATGTCAGCCATTGCCATACAGATCAAGAACCGCAACCCTGACGCCATCTTCGCCTCTGCCTTTCCCGCCCAGGCCATGCTGCTGGCCAAAGACCTGACGGTGCAGGGCGTCACGGCGCCCATCCTCAACACCAGCATTCTCTGGACTGGCCCCTTTATCAACAACGTGGGCGAGAACGGACGCAACTGGAGTGTTATCGGTTTCTCGACCAACGAAGTGGGTCCCGCCGGTCACAACGATCCTGCCGTGTATGGCAACGTTGCCAAGCGCGCGCAACAACGGGCAGACGCCTCCATCGGACTGCCCTTCAACGTCGCCAACTGGCCTGTGAGCTACGACGGCATTCTGTTCCTCGCCGACGCCATGCGCCGTGCTGGCGTGGACGGCACCACCGATCCAAAGAAAGCCCGCGAAGCTATCAAGAACCAGTTCACCAGTACAAAGAATTTCAGCGGCGCGTTCAAGTACACCTTCCGCGACACAGGAGACGGCCACATCCCAACAGGAATTTTGTCCGCAGACACAACCAACAAGGTCTGGAAATTCACTTCAGCACCGACGCGATGAAAATTCCTACGGCAGGTGTTTTTTGAGCGAACAGGGCCCTGCATGCGCAGGGCCCTCTTTTTTTTGA